>CAXRCG010000097.1:0-3380 GCA_964228885.1 Pseudomonadales bacterium
TAGGTGGGTGGTTATAGCGATACTAGGTGCTAGGTCGAGTGAGCCGCTGGCGTATTCAACAAGGAGCGCGGAGTCTGGATGCCTATCGATCATGCGTGTGCCTCCTCTTGGGCTTCGAGCTCTAACTCGTTTTCAGCGAGCGCAATTTTTAAGAGTTTGAGCGCGAAGAGCACTCTAGACTTCACTGTGCCCAAAGGAATGTTGAGCGCTTCCGATACTTGCTGCCCGGAGTGTCCCTGAAAATACATCAGTGCTAGCACCTCGGACTGTGCGGGCGGAAGCTTCTTTATCTCGGCGCTAACATCCCGCTTGTTACGTAGTGCGATTAAAGACGAGTGAGGTGTAACAGTGGCTTCTGAATCGTAAATGTCGTCAGCGTGAAGTTGGTTTGGGTTTTGCCTAATTTGTTTTCTGATCCAATCGATACGTGTATTTCTTGCGATTGTGTAGATCCATGTGTTGGCGTTGCTTTGACTTCGATTGTAATTAGCCGCCTTCCGCCAGACCTTGACCATCGTCTCCTGTACGAGCTCTTCTATGTTCTCCGAGTTTTGACCAGCTCCTGCAGCTAAGAAGGACTTAAGTAAAGGCGCAAAGTGAGCAAAGAGAGCAGAAAATGCTTCTCTATCTCCATGGCTGCCGACACGTTCGAGACATGCACTCCAATCTTGTGGTTCAGCCATTGATGTTGCTTTTCTCGATGATTTGAAACGTATATTCATGATATAAGACTTCTAGTGAACATGCTTCTTGTTTCTACGCCGAGTGCTGATCTTTGGATCACTGCGTGCAAGTATTTTTTTCTCATGTTTGGTGATTCTTAGATTTTCAAGCGATTTAAAGGCTAGCGAAGCATAATATTAGTATGAAATATTCTGAAATGGCCACTTTTAGGCATCTTGTTAGCGTTGTTTCTTGGACCTTTATTACGATAAATCTCTTGATTTGGCTTCCTTTTTTATTGTGTGCCGCCGTTATTAGGTTTGTTTTCCCGGTGAACGCGATAAAGGCGCTGACAGATGATCTGGTCGACAAGGTGTATAGAATTGCCACGAGGATTGATGGCTGGTGGATTGAGAAAGTACTACGCGTGCGTTTTGAAATTGAAGACGAAGATCTCGTACTTGAAACATTGCGGCCGCATGAGAGTCCGATGATTATTGCCAACCATCGATCATGGTTTGACATTTTTGCCCTGCAAACGCTCATTTGCAGGCAAGGCCCCATGCTGAAGTTTCTGATCAAAACAGAATTGCTCTGGGTACCTGTTTTAGGTTGGGTGTGTGTTGCCTTGAATTTTCCTCGACTGCAACGAAAAGGCGATCTGAGAACGAGAACGAGGGATCTAGGTATAGTTCAAAAAGCTTCCTTGCAACTTGGCGCATCCCCAGGCGCCCTTTTGCTTTTTCCAGAGGGAACGCGTTACACGGAGGAAAAGCGGCTTCAAAACGGATCCCCGTATAAATCTCTGTTGAGGCCAAAACCGGGTGGCTTCAGCACAATTTTTCAGTCTTTACCTAATTCCACAACAATCATAGATTTTTCTATCGGCTATGAACCCGGTGACGACAATTGTTGGCGATGTATGAGTGGGCTAGTAAACATTGTCCGTGTAAAAGTCTCCCGGGCGGCTGTGGGGGGCATCGATGGCCTAGAATGGCTAGAGGATACCTGGCGGCGAAAAGATGTGTGGTTAATCAAAACTGAATCACCTAAATAGTGATCTGATCTGGCCGTCATTTCGAACAAATTGTCTATGCCCTTATAGCTACAGAAATTATAACGAATTTACATAGCGGAGGCTCCCAAACGGCGCCGCTGCCATCGGCATGTCCATGTTGGAATGCTGGCTATACCTATAAGTGAAATGAGTGAATCAATAATGATAGAGCACGATGTAGAGATGAGGTGGGCAGGGCGCGATGCCTATTCTGTTATCAGGATCGTAAATCGCTTGGATATTGCAAATACTCATCTCATGGGAGGTTAATGGTATGAGCGATATAGTGCCCCGCCCGCGGCTTGGAATTTCTAGTTGTCTTTTAGGCAAACCAGTTCGGTTCGATGGTGGCCATAAAAAAAACAATTACGTGACGGGTACGCTTTCGGAATATTTCGATTTCGTTTCATTTTGCCCTGAGCAAGCGATTGGTCTGCCTACTCCAAGAAAACCCATACGGCTGGTTAATAATACTAGTGGAGCCGGTGTTCGCGCGGTCGAGGTACGCGATTATTCGCTCGACTACACGCAGCAACTTGACGACTATGCGCGTTCTGTGACGCCGAATATGTCTGGTTTTAGTGGATACATTGTTAAGAAAGACTCGCCCAGTTGCGGTATGGAACGGGTGAAGATTTACGGCAAAGAAAATAGTCCTCCTGATAAGCGGGGAGTAGGCATTTTTACGGCCAGATTAATGGAGCAACGTCCGGACTTGCCGATTGAGGAAGAGGGTAGGTTGACTGATCCAAGACTTCGCGAGAATTTTGTGACACGCGTTTTCACTATGTTCCGATGGCAGTCCTTGCTATCAGAGGGGCTGACTAGGGCAGGTCTTATCGAATTTCATACAAGGCACAAGTTCTTATTACTGGCCCACGACGAGTCAACCTATCGAGAGCTGGGTAGGTTATTGTCAGACCTCTCAGTCAAGGCCGTTGCGGCGGATCTTGATTCTTTTGCAGCAGAATATATTCGCTTGCTGATGGTCGGACTTCGGCGCTTGGCGAGGCCGGGCAAGCACGCTAACGTGCTCATGCATGTAATGGGATATGTGAAAAATCATCTGACGTCGGATGAAAAAGCGGAAATGCTTGAGCATATCGAGGCACATCGAAAAAATTTAGTGCCCGTGATTGTGCCGATCACTCTGTTAAATCATTTCTTGCGTAAATATCCCAACGATTACATAGCAGGGCAATACTACCTCGAGCCTCATCCACGGGAATTAATGTTGCGAAATGGGATCTAGTTCAACGAACCAAATGTCTGGTGGAACCTCGATGTTAAAAAGATCGATTTTCATTTTTCGACGAGATCTTCGATTCCATGACAACCTCGGTCTTATTGAGGCAATGGAAGCGTCTGATAGTGTAATTCCGATTTTTATCATTGATCCTCAATTACTTGCTAGGTGGCGGGGCGCTCAGAAGCGCCTGACTTTTCTAACCATGGCACTAAGAAAACTCGACGAGACGCTCAGAGCGCGCGGTAGTCGGTTGGTCGTGCTTGAGGGTAACCCGCTTGATGTTGTGTCGGAGTTGATTGATTCACAAGCTGTCGATGGCGTGTTCATCAACCGGGACTATACGCCGGTCGCCAGACGTCGCGACGCCGGTTTACGGACACTGTGTGAAAGTAAAAATGTTCAATTTTTTAC
>CAXRCG010000098.1:0-6055 GCA_964228885.1 Pseudomonadales bacterium
ATTTCTATCACTCGCTGACGAACCTGCAAGCCGTGCGTAAAGGTCCATGGAAACTGGTCTTACCCCGAGATAAAGACGCGCCTGAGCTGCTGTGGCTCGGCCGTTACACTGATGATGTCGCTGAATACCAGTTGTACAATCTGGGGGATGATCTCGGTGAAACCCGAAACGTTGTGGCGAATTTCCCAGACGTTTTTTACGAACTGCTGAGTGAAACTCAACAGGAAATAAAGAATCGAACTGAAGCTGGAAACCGTCAGAGCGCGCAATACCAATAATCGCGAGTTCCGTTAAGCTCTCGGTCAATCAAAAGGTCAGCTCGAGTCTTTTTCTGTGAGGTGTCGTGATTCTAGTTTTTCTAAACTAACCTTATCTTTGAGGCTCATAATATAAGCCGCGACGCTCAACACCAGTATAGCGCCCGCCTCAGCCAGCAATGTCAGAGGTTCAGCGCTTTTGCTCTGCATGACAATTAAGCGGCACAGTGCGGTGATTGCAATAATCATGGGCAGTGTGACCGGAATTCGATTCGTCGAGTAAAACGCCCCGACCATGCCAATTATTTCAACGTAAATAAACAACAGAAAAAGATCTGATAGTTCAACTCGTCGCGCTATCCACATGTCCCAGATGCTGTCTACACTCGCGACTAGCGTAAGAATCCCGATCACAGCCAGCAACGCCTTTTCGCTGGCGATCGTTGTCCAATGTAACTTGCGGTTCAATTTGTTTCTTTCAAGAATAGCGTTCACGATCTGCTTCACGTCAATCCCCCTTATTCAGTTTTCGCCGCTCAACAATACAAGGTCAGTTTATTTTGATACAAGCGTATACAGTGATCGTATCGTTGACCGCACGTGCGCAATGAAATGAGGCCTGTCTTCCGCCAGCAGGAATCCTTCGCCGATTGATTTTTCAATTAACGGTGTGAGCGCATCAATATAGGCTCGTTCACTCTCATAGCGCAGCTGGAAGGATTCACTGCTCATGGGGATGAATCCGCCATAGAGAAAGCAGAACCCCGGACCCGTATTGCTGCCGAGATACTGCCCCATGGGCATTGTCAGCTGCGGCAACCTGATGCCTGCGACAGCATTGCCGTTTTCATCAAGATTGACGGCGAACTCAGTGTCGCTGGCCACAGATAAAAGCCTGCTGGCGGGTGGCGGGAAGCCTTCGATCCATCGTTTTAGAATTTCGAGGGCGGCCACCTGTACAAAACCGATTGGCAGCGGATTGACGGGCAGATCACAGCCTGCTCCAAAGCTCGGTAGATTGAGGTCACGGGCAAGCGCTTTCGCGCCACTGATACTGGTATTTACGTCAACGTGTGCACCACCCGCCATTTCGTAGGTGCGAACGAGTGGGTAGGCCTCCTCTGTCTGTCGCGTCAGCAGTGCACCGAATCTGCGCTGTTCAATTTCAGTCTGTGTTTGAAAACGCACGACCGGAGCGTCAACACGAATCAGGTTGTTGGCATCACCGAAGGAATACTCTTCCTCGCCGTCCAGGCGGTTCAGCTTTTTCACGTTGCCGCTGCCAGCTGCCAGGTAGTAACCATCAAAGCTGGCAGCCTGGTGGAAGTGGTTCGCATAGGTGATCTGGTAATCCACCGATTGTGAGTAACCGACGAGGATGAGCCTGGTAACTGCAAGATCAGCCAGCGGATTGGCTTGGGTATCTGATCTCAGCAGATTAGCGATCTGAGCTATCATGTCCCATGTCTGACCGAAGTAAGGCATTGCCAGATCAGCATAACGGCTGCGATTGCCTAGCTGTGCCAGCGGCGGTGTCTCCCATTGATCACGCAGAAAATTGACAGCAACGGGCTTGTTGGTAATGCCGACATAAGCCCCACCATTTCGCGTAATGTAGCGACTGGCAGACTGAAATACCGGATCACCATCCCAGCCTGCCGTCGCATTAAGGATTTCCACATAGACGTTGCCGTTAAATGCCCCGGGTTCGAGTGGTCGGCGCACCAGGATCCTGGTCGCGTAAGGCACATCAGGTTTAACGACTTTAAGGGCATTCCCCGCCTGTAGCTCATAAACGCTAGCTTCGCCCGAAACCCGGTACTCTTTTTCAACATAGTTAAGCTTTGAGAGATCGTCATGCCAGGCAATAAAAGGTGTTGAAGGTCTTGATTCATCGCCGGGGAGAGTGGGTAGTAGCTTTGTCTGCGGCAGGGCCACTGCGAGACAGGCGAGTGCTGGCAGCCCAAAGGTAAGGATTGAGACTAAACAGATAAGTTGAGCTGGAAATTTCCTGCACTTAGATCGCATCAGCTCAGATTTTTCCATCAATTGAGCACAACTCGCCAACAGGTCGATCGCCCTCTAATGCGTTCGTTAAAGACTCATGATGACTTATGAGACGGACCAAAGCTTATCAGTCAACTCACCCCCCAACCATAGGGGTTATGCGCCGATATCTTCAATACGCGTCACACGTTTCGATATTCGCAGCTGGGGTATACGTCATTGTCGCATGCGTCACACTATCTACACAGACTTCAAAAGCAACCGTCCTGTTACGCTCAGATGTCGTAAAGCTGGCGTTACCAGAAGCATCTGTGAGGCTCGTCAATGTGCCATTGTGAGAGCCAGTAAACGTTGCCGTGACAGTCGCACCCTCAACTGGTTCGTCTGTCTCGTCCATGATCAGTACGTCTGCCCTCGCTCGCTTGTTAGGGCCACCACCTGAAACACCTGGCATAATAGCTGCAACATGCGTTTGTGTGCCTTCGTTACCACCGCCGTCAATCGCTGAACCACCCAGTTCTGTGAACCCGTTGTCATAGATTCGCACATAATCTACCAACATCTCCGCTGGCATCGGGGCCGTCACCTCGCTTGAACGCGTGATGCCGGTGTAAAGACCTCCCACTGCCAGATTCAGGATGATGAAGTGTGGCTGATGAAATTCTGTACAGTCTGCACAGGAGGCTTCCGAAATATCAATAGACCAAATCCACTGGTTATCAACATACGTTGAGACCAGGTCAGGCGTCCATTCCATTCGGAACACGTGGAAGCCTGTGTGAAGGTCTGTCGGACTATCGTAGCTCAAACCATATTCGGCGTGAGTCCCATTATGCTCCCAGTGGGCGGTCGAGCCGACGCGACGATTTACGACACCCGCGTCGATGGCAGCAGCGGAGCCCATTTCCATAATGTCGAGCTCGCCACTATCCGGCCAACCGACATCTTGAAAATTGTTTCCCAGGGTCCAGAACGCCGGCCAGAGGCCATCAGCCAGGTCTGGCACTTTGATTCTTGCTTCAATGGTGCCGTATTTGACAGTCAACCGATTTTCAGACTTGATCCTACCTGAGGTATAACTTTTTCGTTTGCCTCTTTGAGTTTTTTCATGGGCGTTGATCACCAGGGCGCCGTTTTCAACTCGGACATTAGCAGAGTCATTGGTGTATTCCTGAATTTCGCTGTTGCCCCAGCCACCGGCGCCTAGGTCGTAACTCCAAACTTCAGTGTTCAGGTTCGCACCATCAAATTCATCGCTCCACAAAGGATCTGCTGCAGCGTTGCCCGCAGTGAAGAGAAGTAAAGGGAGCGCAGTCTTGAGAATTGTATGCATTTTTATCTTCTTAACGGATAATTTGACAGCGTTGTCATATTCAGTCGAAAACTCCCCAATGTCAACAGGGCAAAACCCATCAGTGACAGTCCGTTTCTGGGCCACGATAAAGGTCGTGTATTCGTCCCGCTTGTTGAGGAGCTGTCGATTCCCACTCAAAATAGATTGTCATCATCTTAGTCAGGAAATTGACTCATCTGCTCTTCGAAGCAGCTTGGACATAAACCGTGACTGAGTTCCACATTACCCGTCCGCTTCACGTAATTTTGAGGACTGACCCATTCCTCCTGTTCCTCCTCGTCATCAATGCGTATTTTCTCGCAGCGGGAACAGATACTGACGAATTCTCTTAATAACGTAATTTCTTCAAAGGCCTGGGTCAGCTTCTCGTTCGTTTGCGCCAGCGACGTATGTTCCTGGTTAAACCTATCGATCAGATTCTGGAGAGCATCTCTGACGGAGCCCACTTCATCGACCGACGCCCGATAAACAGGCTCGATGATTTCTTCTGAACGACCTGGGCTCCATTCGTTGAACTGCAAAAAAATCGTCTTAATCTCTTCGGTGATGCGATAAGCCCAAAACAAATACAAAAAAATGATTGCAGACATGAATAGAAACGATGCAAGCAAACTCCACGAAGCGCCGCCCAGCTCCACGGTGTACTCGCTCCGGAGCGGTTGTTGAAGAACGAAGAAGACATCCTGGCCTTGTACGCTGACAGATGACTGGTTCAGCCATGCCTGGTGATAAATCCAATCAGTGTTTATCCACGGTTCCGTCGCACCTTCATTAGAAGCGACAATGACCGGCACACCCGGACTGATATTCTCGTGTGGCGCTTGCAGGATTTCGATGCGCAATGTCTCGGCATCACTGACGCCACGATGCTCGAGTCGTGACTTCAGTTCATGCTCGAAAAACTCTTGCAGATGGCGCTCGGATTCGAATGTTTCGTCATTGAGCTCAGCCATTGTCTCCAGCATTGCCACACGACCTGTCATCAAGGCTTTCTGCTGCTCAAGCTCGGTTCGCATACCGACGGAAAGCGTTGTAAAAAAGTCAATACTCACTAGCAGGACCAGCAGGACCATGGGCACCTGAAAGGCCCGCAGAATGGCGGCAACAGGCATGGGTTGAATGCCGGCAGGTTTCTTTAGACCAAGCAGAGATACTGGCCCAAGAGCCATGCCCTGAACCAGCATCACGGGTATCAGATGCGACATCAATTGGGTAGAAATCACCATCGTCACCGCCAGACTGTCGCTCCCCAGCAAATCCCTGTAATAGTAGAGACTTGCGGGTACGACAATGATCCACGAGGCAAGTGCACTGTCGATGTAGCGCGGCTGTAACGAAAGGCGTACGAACACGCTTGCGGTTGCAATGATAAAAATCGAAATGGCTGCGTCAAATAAGGCAAACGTCTCAGCTTTGAAAGCGAGCAATGAGACGGCCGCGATGACCGTGCTCAAGATTGCGGCCGAGCCGCCAGACAACAGCAGAGCCAGCAGCGGGAAAAGCAGCCAGATTTGCAAGCCAATACCAAAGCCGGGCTCGAGGCGAATGTACTCAATTCCAAAGCCAAGCATCCCGAACATGCAGGTTGTTAAGGCGGCCTTGATGACAGGGTGTAACGACAAGTGAAAAGACTGCTGAAAACTACGCCCGAACTGTAACTGATTTTTCTGGGAAACGCTCGGGCTGCTTTACTGCATCCGAGGCTGCCGCTCGCCTGAGCCATGGTCAAACATGATCGGGTGAGCGACTTAAATGCAGGGAAATGCTTTGATGAAATACCTTGATATAGATCGTTGGTGCCTAGCTTCCCACTGGATGAAATTTACAGTGGAAGCAAGAGCTTGTTACTATTTAACTGCCACCGCATAAAGTCAGGAGAAAACATGTCTCGAGTATTTGTCGCACATAGCGTGCAGGACTATGATCAATGGAAGGTCGCATACGACGCCGATACTGAAAGGAGAAAGGGGCTGGGGCTGACAGAGGTCGCTCACTACCACAGTGCGTCTGACCCGAATCATTTCTTGATTGTATGGGACTCGGCGTTGTCACCTGCCGACACGAGAGCAGTCGTTTCTGGCATGTTTTCAGATCCCGAACTCATCGAATTGATGCAGGCAGGCGGTGTTATTGTCGAGGAGATCAAATACTGGTTCGCTGACGACTAGATCATTGGCGACCCCGTATGCCCTAAAGCAGCATCAGCTCACATGCTGACCAATCAAAACACTGAAGATGTTTCTTGCATCGACTTCCGGGGACGTTAGTCATCAAATTGTCCGAGGAACAGCATTCGAAAGTCAGAAGCGAGAGAGATCTGTCGATCCTGACGGAGTTCTCTTTCTCTTTGTTGCAGCAGGAAAGCCTGGAAGACCTACTTTGGAGTATGGCCACTCGAATCGGACAACTGCTTGAGTTCGATGACTGTGTCATTTAT
>CAXRCG010000099.1:0-5841 GCA_964228885.1 Pseudomonadales bacterium
TGATAAATGACTTGCCAACACCGGGACTCCCGCTACTGATGATCATTGTATTAGTGTTCGAGTCTAACATTGTAAAGTACAGTGAAGTCCGCAGGCTCCTTAATGCTTCCACCGCGAGGTCTGCTGGATGGTCGTGTGCGAGTAAGTTGTACTTGTCTTGATTTAGTTTAGAACGACGAGATTTAAAATGCCGAAAAGGCAAAGTCTCAGACCGAACAGCAATTTCATTTTCAGAATAGGGAATGGTTGCAAGCAGATTAAATCCTTTCTCTGAGAATCTAGCTGGATCGCCAACACCAGCTTTTAAGAACTGCTGCCCAAAGACGATTATCAGGCCAAGAGAGCCGCCTAATACTGCCCCCAATAAAACGATAAGGGTTTTATTTGGAGCGACAGCTCGAGGTGCTATTTCAGCAGTATCTAAAATGCGAACGTTACCCACTGTGCTCGCCTTCACGATCTCTAGCTCTTGCCGGCGATTCTCGAGCGCGATGAAGATGGCCTGATTAACCTCAAAGTCACGCATCAGTCGCAACATCTTTTTTTGGGTATCAGGCAGCTCCTCTAATTTACCATTAAGTTTTTCTCGTTGTTCAAGGAGGTTGACTTGTTGCCGTTTAAAAGAGATGTAATTTGGGTGTTCGGATGTAAAGCGCCTTGAGATATCAGCCTCACTGATTGACATCGTACTGATTTCCGCCTCTATTTGCGCAAGCCCCTCGAGGGCAGATTTCGCCTCAAGAGTGAGGTCGACTGACGTCCTCTCACTACGGTAGTTGTTAAGAGCTTCTTCTGAGGTTGCTAAGAGTGTTTTGACTTTTGGGATTTGCTGTTCTAAGAATTTCAAGCTACCTTCTGCTTCTAGGGAAAGACGCTGCACATTCTGTAAATAGTAGTTCGCCATGACTGAGTCGACAATCTTGCTTGCCAGGGCCCCATCTGAGTTTTCCAGAGAAACAGCGATAACACCCGTGTCTTTCCCCTTCTCCACGACGGATAGTTTTTTTTGAAGATCAATGATAGTTTTTAAACGATTTACTTTAGTAATTATAAACTCAGTACCGGGCCGGGCCTTTAATTGCGCTACGCGAATTGTCACCTGCCCATGAATTCCAACAGCTTGAGCACCTACCTTCCCTGATAACAATTTTGTATCCTTATTCCAGAGTGTAAAACGATCGGTGTCTTCCGCGACGAGTTTTAGGTCCTGCCCTTCTAAGCTTCGAGGCACGGATAGAGAATGGATAGCGACCTGCTCACCGCCCCATGCGTAACTTGCAAGCCCGAACCAGGGCGCAGCCAAGGACTCTCCACGTTGATACCTGGCCACTGCCGCCCCAAAAACTGGAAAAAACTCCGCCTCGACCTGAATGTCTAGGGCAAGTTCATCAACCACCCGGCCCAAAATCATCCGCGATTTGAGCACCTCAATCTCTGTCATCGACTTACTTTCTACAGCAAACACAGCTGACAGGTCATCAAAGCCAGGCACTCCAGGTACGTTATCTTCGACTAGAATTAACCCATCGACCTTGTAGACTGGCGTCGCGAGTAAGGCGTAGCTAAGTGAAAGCAACAATCCTAGTCCTAGAGCAATAGCCAATACATATCGACCATCGATAACCGTTCCCAAGAGGAGCATTAGATCAATTTCGTCACCAGCCTCTTCATATCTTTCATGGGTATTTGGATCATCTGACATCAGTATCTAGCCTTGTAGACGTGTTACATTCTTCAGCAAAAAGCTGATCAGGGATTATTGATTCTATCTAGCTCGTAGACGACGCGAATGCTGCTAGTCAATTGAGACAAGACTCTGTTCCATCGCGCTATCGGGGCAGAAGTGACATACACCACATCGAGCGGCTGCAGCTGAAACTGAGTGCTCAAGATCAACATGCCCGCCATCGACGCATCGAGCTGATAGATGTCAACATAGCCTTCCTCTGTCTCGCCTGCTCGCAAAACAAAAATTCCGGACGCATCGGCGGTAGTTTCATTAATGCCTCCGACATTATTTAAAGCCTCAGCTAAGGTGAGCCCACTACGATCGATCCTCTGAGTACCGGCATCTTTTACATCGCCCATCACAAACACTTTGAGCTCGTCATTACGCGGCACATGGATAATGTCATTGGCAGTCAATAGACGATTATGGCTCATATCGCCTAATTGATAGAGTGCATATAAGTCGAGCAACTCTTTCGAATCTGCGTTAGGTGCGGTTGTTGTAAGGACAACTGAGCGCAGATCAGCATTCTCCGCAAGTCCGCCAACGGCATTGAGTGCATCGAGTAGTGTCAGCGGAACATTAGTAATTGGAACACTTGCGGGAGCCGCAACTGCGCCAGAAACGAAAACCCTCTGAGAGCGGTACGCCGCAACAGACACTTCTATTTGTGGCGACTCAATAAATTGGCTTAGCGCAGAAGTTATGAGTTCTCTAATATCTGATACAGCTTTACCTGCCACGTGTACCTGTCCCACATACGGATAAAAGATACTGCCATCAGGGTGCACGACATTACCCGTTTCACCGGCAGATCGAAATTGCCCCGCCGGGATGGTCAGCTCCGGATGATCCCAAACCGTAATATTCAGCACATCCCCTACGCCGACGTAGTAGGTGTATTGATCCAGCTGCTCCTGTAACTCAGGGCTAGCCTCCGCAACATCCCGAATTTCGTTAGCGCTGAGCCTTTTGATAAGCTCTGGGGTTATAGCGATAACATTTGCTAAAGGATCACCGGAACGCTCTGCGCCGGCGACTTTATTTAGCATCCAGAAGCTCCCTAAATCTGTGTTCTTAGGGTTCAAGTGGGCACCAGGGACAACTGCGCAGCTCGACACCTGAACCACCACAGCGATAACGATCCAGGCGGCTTTTGAGAAGCGAGAATCAAAAGGCTGCCAGCGTCTTCCAGCTGACCAGGCCCTGGAAATCAGCATCGTGACCGGGGTTTTCAATATGTTCAGTTCCACTATAAATTTCTTTTATTGTGTAATTCCTATTGACTAACCAACAGGAAAAACGTTTCAGTTGTCACGGCTAATCTTATTTAACCGTGCGCGATTCTGTATTAAGTATAACTTTTCCTAAACAGTGAGGTTACCCACCTAATGAAGTATTTACAGTTGAGAGTAGGAGTTTTTGAAGAAAGGGTGAGCTAGTCGCGCTATCCTCCTGGCATGAAGGATGGATACTGAAAACACCCCCAACTAACCGAGCCGCCGAACCCATAGCTTACAAGCTTGCTCAATCTGCTTAAAAACAGCCTCAAACGCCTCTTCACTCTTCTTATAGGGGTCATTAATTTCTAAACCGTCTTGCCACTGGCCAAGTAACATCACCTTTCCCGAAATAGCTGGGAACTCCTTCATCAGTCTCTGCTGTTGCCAAACCTCCATGACGAGCACCAAATCAGCATCTCTCACCATCTGTCCGGTAACTTTTCTGCCTAAATGATCCGACGAGTTAAAACCCTTGTTATCCAGTATCCTTGCAGCAGTGGGCTCGATAGCTTGCCCCACCAAGGCATCCAGCCCAGCAGATTCTACCTGCAGGGTCGGCAAAAATTTTTGCAAGACCCTTTCAGCAGTCGGACTTCGGCAGATATTGCCAACGCAAACAACAAGAATTTTATCGAACACCCGTCACTCCAACTCTTTATTACTTATTCTCGCAACCAGCGTACCCTTTCCAAAAATAGATTCAAACCTGTCCCCATTATAACTCAACGCGTCTCTAATGCCGAAGAAAAGATCGACCAAAAGGATAAATCCGAAAAAAATTTAAGTGATCACTGCCAAAAATTGCCCAACAGGCATCGCCGAGGTGCATTCTAACCCGTTAGAACCTCATGGAAACGAGAGAGCACGCTAGTGTAGAAGCAAATCGCCGGATTCCCAGTTTGCGGAAAGAGATGGCCGCTTCGGGCATGCATTGTGTTATTCTTCTCCATCCCCCATACAGCGGACCGGCGCTAAACGCTATGTCACTCAACACGGATGATTTTATAAATTCACGGTCATTGCGTGTTTCGGGTAGGAAAATTCTAGGTCAAAAATACCTCAGGGCTCTCATATTAATCGGATTTGAGTTCTCAGCCTTATCCCTCGCGGTAGAAACCGTCAACCAACTCTCCCCAAGATCGATCGCTCCCTCGCTGGTTGGACTCGCTATTATATTTTTGCCGTTCTGCGTCGTCCAATATTTAACAGGCCAATATTTCAGTCGCAGGAGCGAATGGAAAGATGCTGGAGCGACAGTAAACACGATTTTGTTAATGCTGCTGTTCTCTTCTTCAGCATTCTATGTGAATCCCGAAGGGGCACTTATCTCCATCGGTTTTTGGCTTATCGCAGCGTTATTTATACCTTTTTCACGGTTTTTGGCGCGTCAACTACTAAGGCTCACGGGGCTATGGACAAGAAATGTTGTGATTTTAGGTGTCGGCCCCAAGGCCCGGCTGGTAGCACAAAACCTGATTCAATCGCCGCTCTTGGGTTATAAAGTCAGTCTCTTCATTGACCCACAGCACATCGGCGATGGCGATACGGAGGCTATTAGATTCGATGACGATATTGATTTTTTAGCAACACAAGAAACCTTTAGCGACTCTATTAGAATCAATGATAGCGATATTCCAATTCTTTCAGAGTTAGGCGCTCTCAATCAAATCTTGTCGACCCTGGGTGCGCCGCGCGTCATTATCGCGCTAGAAGATGATGAGCAACACCAAATAGCGCCGGCCCTGATTCGAAGGCTCGAGTTCTCACCTTGTGATCTCAGCGTTATTCCACCCAAATCACAATTGCCATCGGTTGGCGTTGAAATAGAGACCCTAGGGAAAGATGAAATTATCGTGTTAAAGATGCGAAATAATGCGCAACGATTCACAAATCGGTTTATGAAGCGAGGTTTCGACCTTGTTGCAGCAGCACTTGGCCTTATCGTGCTATCTCCAGTGTTCTTAATAATCACTGTGCTTGTTGGGCTCTCGGGCTGGCCCATCGTCTTCAGTCATACTCGAATTGGTAAAAATGGGCGGTCTTTCAAATGTTACAAATTTCGCAGCATGGTGCCCAATGCACAGGCAGTACTCAATAGAATACTAGAAACCGATTTAGAGGCGAGGAAGGAATGGCAGACGACCTTTAAACTCAAAGATGACCCAAGAATTACAAAGCTAGGCTCGGTTCTACGAAGCACAAGCTTGGATGAGCTACCCCAACTATTTAATGTTGTTAAAGGTGACATGAGTCTTGTTGGACCACGGCCGATTACACTTGAAGAACTCTCCCTTTATGGAGAATACCGAGGTTTTTATTTGGCCAACAAACCTGGCTGCACCGGGCTATGGCAAGTCAGTGGGCGCAACGATACTAGCTATGCGGAGCGTGTAGATCTGGATATTTGGTACGCCAAGAACTGGTCACTTTGGAATGATATCGGAATTATCCTTCAGACTGTTGCAGTGATTTTCAAACGTGATGGAGCCTATTGACTCTGTAAGCAAAGGCTAAAAGCATCCCGAATCTTCGATCCGCCCATCATGAGTATTTAAAATGTATAAAAATGTACTGATTACTGGGGGGTTAGGATTTATTGGTCAGCACTTCGCAGAGTGCTTGCTCGATAAATTTAACACTATTGAAAACCTATACTTGGCTGATTTAGAAATTGATCACTCAGTCCTACGCCCTGCTCTTAAAACCTCTGACAAAGTGCGACTGATAAGACTCGACGTGCGCGAACCCGCGACCGATTGGACAAAGCTACCAGCGATAGAACTCATTGCTAACTTCGCGGCCGTTCACAAAGACCCAGGGCACGAATAC
>CAXRCG010000100.1:0-15338 GCA_964228885.1 Pseudomonadales bacterium
CAGCAATAAGAATTCAGGGTCAACCTTACGAAGGATCTGCGTTTTTGCTTGTAGTTCTAAATATTCATCTTCGGCGTCTGAATCCCATACGATGCCACCACCGGCACCATAATGACTGGTGCGAGTACGTTTGTCTGTCCACGCCGTTCTGATGGCGATATTGAATAGTGCCTGTCTCTCGGGTGCAATTAATCCTATGACACCGGTATAGATTTCACGGGGCGTGGACTCTAGGGCGTTAATAAATCGCATGCTGGCGTGTTTCGGCGCACCGGTAATTGAAGCGCCTGGAAATAAAGCTGCAAAAACATCTGGTATCGTTGCATTTGTCTGAGCCGACACTGTTGAAGTCATCTGCCACACAGTTGGATGACGCTCTACGTGAAAAAGCTTTGATGTGATCACTGAATTTGCCACGGCAACGCGACTGAGATCGTTGCGGACCATATCGGTAATCATGAGGTTTTCAGCTTGGTTCTTTTCAGAAGAACGCAGCCAGTCTGCCTGATGCATATCATCCAGATACGAAAGTCCACGGGTAGCGGTACCTTTCATTGGTTTGCAGATAATTTCTTGGCCGTTGCGCTGAAAAAACAATTCTGGTGAAGCAGAAATAATACTAAAATCTCTACCATCCAGAAACGCGCCGTAAGTTGCTTGTTCGGCAATTCGGCCAAACGTGCCTATGTTAAGCTCGCTGTCTAGCGTGAGTCTTGACGTATAATTGACCTGATAGATATCTCCTGCTTCGATGTGTGCTCTCAGGGTCGATATATTCGCTTTGTATGCTTTGATATTGCTATCTAGTTGCCAATCATCAGGTGGTATTTTTGGCTGTTTTGGCAACTCATCCAAGCGGGTTCGTTTGTCGAAAAGCCCAAAGCATAAGAGAGGAAGCTGCGCAGGTGCATGGGTGACAAGTTGCCTATCAAATGCAGAGGCTGCCTCGTAGCTTAAAAAACCTGCAGCAAAATACCCATCCTGTGCTACCTGTCGTTCTATTTTTGTGAGTAGCGGTTCAACATCGTGACCTTTTTTGGTGTGAACAATATGAACAGGGTCAGTGTATTCGAACCAACAGTTTTGTTCAGGATCTTTTAGAATGACACGTGAAAGTATTTGTTGTTCATTCATCCTTGCGCTGAATATCCAGTAGACGTTTTGAGTTTTCACCGGGTATTTCACGGACTAGGCGGGGCAGCAAATACCCTGGCAGGCTCGCTTGCATCTTGCCGTAAATTTCTGTGGCATCCTCATCATTCACATGAAAGTGTGAAGTGCCAGCGACACGGTCAGGCATGTGCAAATAGTAGGGTTGAACACTCTGATCATAGAGCTTTTCGGACAGCGATATCAGTACGGAGGCCGAGTCATTGACATCTCGAAGTAAGACGGACTGGTTTAACAACAAAGCATTCGCTTGTTTCAACTCGTTGAGAACCTTTGCTGTCTGTTGATTAAGCTCATTGGGATGGTTAGCGTGTATCACAAGTGCTGTCTTGAGCGTGGTTTCTTTTAGCAACGATAATAGTTGAGGCGTGATTCGCTCGGGAAGCACCACTGGAACTCTGCTATGGATGCGCAGTTTTTTGAGATGGGGTATCGCCTCAAATTTTTTAATGAGTGTTGCCAACGCATGGTCATCAAGTATTAACGGATCGCCGCCGGATAGAATGATTTCGGAAATGCTTGAATCTGCTGATATTGCGTCAAGGGCTCGCGCGTGTCTTTGGTCCCTGTGTTCAGCGTAAGGAAAGTGTCTTCGAAAGCAGTAACGGCAGTTAATTGCACAGCCGCTGGTGGTGATCAACAGTGCTCTACCATGATACTTTTTTATGAGCGCGGGAGCGGGGTTAACGCCTGTCCCTGTTTGCGTCTCGGCAAGTGGATCTTTGATGAAATCTGGCGCGTCTGCAAGTTCAGCCGGAATCGCAAGCACTTGACGTAACAGCGGGTCCTCGGGATCGCCATATTTCATGCGTGACGCGAATCCTCTCGGCACCAGCACGGGAAAATCCGGCTGTTGAAGGACTTCAGGTAGCGATAAGGGAGATTTGATGCCCAGAAATTCAAGCAGCGCGTCGCTGCTACGAATAGCGTGACGCAATGCAGCGCGATAGGGTTCAGATTCACTGGCAGAATGGGACGGGAAAGGCATTCAGATTGTTTTAGCAGGTGAGTGTTACAAAAGGCGGTATTGTAGCAGCGAATTCAGTTTCGGCTACTGTTGAATTGCTTAATCGGCCTAAGATTTTGTAACACCTAAGTTTGGGAGACAGAATAAACTGTAACTCATCTATCAAATGGTCGAATTGAAAGCGGGTACAGTTGGCAATCTCTTCCTGTTTTCTGATTCTTCAGTGGCTTTCCTGCTTTTTTACGCGACGGTCTCTGCAGTTCGCAGAGCATAAAGAACACGCCCTTTTGCGCAAACCACGCCCTTGTCACTTTTAACCTCTACTTCAATGGTACAAAGCTGGCGACCCCGTTTGATGACCCGCGCTTCAGCGTCTATCCATTCTCCGTGCGCCTGCCGCAAGTAGGTTACTTGTAAATCAGCGGTGCCCGCAGGCTCGCTGCCTTCCCTCAAATTGCTAAACACTGCAGGCACAGCAGCCATGTCGACCATGGTTGAAATAACCCCGCCATTGACACTGCCACCAATTCCCGTCGGGGTCGTGTCTTTGATAACGAGTCGAAGTCGTGCAAAATCTTCACGTGTGTCGGTGAGTTTGAGTCCGAGGTATTGATGAAAGGGATTGTTATCAAAGTTTGCGAAAAAGTTTTTGTCTGCAGGCATATATCTCTTCTTGTGACTTATCTTAAGGCTCAGGGTGGACCAGCGGCCACAAACAGCATACTTAGTTGTGATCGGTTGAAAGGCGTCCAGCCTTGGAGTATACCGTGATCATTCTTACGGTTCATCGTTCCCTTAAGCTATCCTGAAGCCGGCGCCAGATTGTAATCATGTTAAGAATCTGGCGGAAACCTATGATTTCCCTACCCCAATTATCGACCCTTAAAGGGTATGGTTATCGCGCTATCACCTTTCTCCAAATTGTCGGTACTTAGACCAGTGGATTCAATCTGGGTGATAAATAACCGACAAAGTCAGGCTGGTCGAGTAATCTGCTTGTAGACCGAAAAGTGACTTTTTTGGTGATGCGACATTTTCGGTCAAACAGCATGTTGAGTGTGTTCGAGGATTTAGCGAACTCGAAATTCACCGTCTAGCAATAATAATCATAATCATCCAGAAGTCATAGGCCTTGATAATGACGAGGCCCGTTCGCCCAGAGTTAATCAATGGCACGCCTACGTGATCTAGCCCTAGAACCCATCGCTAGGTTCTATCTTGCGCGTTGTTGAAATTCCGGAAGTCGTTGGAGACACGTTGTTTGCCAACGTGGAGTCATGTCTATGTAGATCGAATAGCCGCGTTACTGTCGCATGCCACGCTGTTTGAGCCTGCTTGAGTAAGCTTGCAACTCTAATTCATAAAAGGCGCGGGCTTGCGCGTTTTGAGTGTTGTTCATTGCAAGTTCAAGCTGGTTCTTGCTTTCTGCATCTTGACCAAGATGGGAGTATGCTCGGGCGAGTTGATAGTGTAATTCGTGCATGTAGGGTGCGTGTTTAATTGCCCGCCGATAATAGTTGACTGCGTCTCTATATTTACCTGTTTCAAGGGCAAGGAACGCCAGTCTTTGCCAACGATATGGACTTGGGTCATCAATCTGTTGCAGTTTGGTCTCGATAAGCTTGGCTTCGTCAAGTCGATGTTGCTCCACGAGCAAAAGTTGATAATTTTTTAGTAGAGTCAAGGGCGTTGGAAGCGAGGCAATGCCGTACTGATAAATCGCTTCTGCCTTATTTATTTCACCGACCTTTTTATAGATAACGGCCAGCATATTAAATGCTGAAGCGCTGGTATCATTAAGTGCTAGTGCTTCCATCACTAACCAATACGCCAGATTGAAATCTGCCGAATCGATCGCGTTGGCAGCTTTATTTAGATAGTACCCAGAGACGTATTCCGATTCGCTCAGATTACCAACAAAACGGCTTGTTCCATTAGGGAAGTAGTCCACGATAATGCCTGGCTTTAGGAAATACTTGACGTTCTTTTCAGGTTCTGCGATTCCGCTTAGCAGCTTTGTCCTGACATGGACGCCTTTCATAATGACATTTTTCCCTTGCTCAAAAACAGGGGTATCATCCATCAGTTGGTATTCAATTTTGATGTTAGCGCGATTGGCCAGTGCGGTTGTCAGCATGGCCAGGGACATACAGTTTCCCTGCTGCTGTTCCAGTGCCTCCGTAGCTGTGAGCGTTTCAGCGAGATAAGAGAACTCGGGTGTACTTTGTTCCAAGTAATTGTATAGCCTTCGGTTGGGTGAATGCTTTCTGTTTACGGGTGCGTTGAAGTATTCGTCGAACGCGCGATATTGTGCTGGCGTTAAATCGTGAAGTGACTGCGGCAAGATGATTTCCGGGCGTGTACCAAATAACTCGTGACCTGTGTAGTCGAAAGAGGGTTTTGCCGTTGAATCAGACTCAGTGGGGGCATTGACGGCGCAGCTCTCTAGCAGGCCTAAAAGCAAGATAAAAAAAATGATTCTGCAGGGCATGGATACGGCCTCCAGTGTGTTCGCAGGGCTCCTACAAGCTAGATTATCCACATATTTTTTTCGAGTAAAACTTTTCAGTTGATCAAGATTTGTTCCGTCATCAAAAAAGCGCATTCTGTCAAAGTAATTTACATTGATTTGCTTGGCCGACTCAGTCATATTCAAAAGCATATTCTCAGAGATGGATATAACGTGAACAGAACATTTTGGTTGTTCTTCATTAGTTTTGTTTCTGGTCTTGCGATCGGTTCTGAAACAGAAAACTGTCCCTACTACGAAGAAGAGACAAAAAATGTCTACTGGGGTGATTTGCATGTTCACTCTGCTTACTCGCTGGATGCATGGGGTTATGGCACCATGCGAACGCCCGCAGAGGCCTATGCATTTGCTCGGGGAAAGCCAATAAAACTTGCGGGCTCGATACCTGTGCAACTGGACCGCCCCTTGGATTTTATGTCAGTAACTGATCATGCCGAGTGGTTTGACCTTTTGTATATCTGCACTGACCCTGAGTGGAGTGATGAGCCTTATTGCAACATCATGACGGAGAATAATAATGCCTTAGAAGGCCGAAAGGTGTTTGCAGAGTACGTACTCCCAACTATAACAAAGGCTATTCCAGAGCCAACACCACTGTGTGCAAAAAATTCTGAGCATTGTAAAACTGCGCAGCAACGTCAGTGGCAGAGAATTCAAGATCAGACGAACCAAGCCAACGATCCATGCAGGTTCACCTCTTTCATTGGCTTTGAATGGTCTGCAACACCAGACTACAGTCACAATCATCGTAATGTGATATTTGCCAATGACAACGTGAGTCACGAAGCGATCGACTATATGCGATTCGATACGCCTGAGAAATTGTGGCGCGAACTGGACAAGCAATGTAAAGCTGAGGATGGTTGTGAGGCGATTGCGATACCCCACAATTCGAATATGGGCGATGGCAAAAGCTTTGATGTCGAAATTGAATCTGATCTTGCCCTGTCGCTGCGAGCCAAATATGAAACTTTAATTGAGATTCATCAGGAGAAGGGTAACAGTGAATGTCTGCCAGCATTTGGTACTACGGATGAGGACTGTAATTTTGAGCTTTCTCTTACTAAGAGTTCCGTGCCCGCTACACCTGAAAGCTATAGCGCGCAAGAATGGGAAAAGATGCGTCGAGGATACGTGAGAGGGTTACTATTGAGAGGTTTGTTAGCTTACGACAAGTCTGGTCAGCAAAAACAGAATCCACTCCAGATGGGCGTTATCGGTTCTACAGACGGGCATGCCGCGACGCCTGGGTTTGTAGAGGAGAGCCAGTGGATGGGCTCTGTTTTTGGTCTTGGCAATTTCGATAGGACGATGACTCGTGTCAATTGGAACCCAGGTGGACTCGCTGCGATCCGTGCGGAACAAAACACCAGGGCTAGTCTCTTTGCTGCAATGAAAAGGCGTGAGGTTTACGCGACGAGCGGACCGAGAATCACGATGAACTTTACCGCATCTTCGACACCTCTATCCTGCGATTCGAAAACGCCAGTAGGGGAAATAATTTCGATGGGCGGAGAGTTCTCCAGAACATCAAAGGCACCCCATTTTAGAATCGATGCGCTATATGACCGCACGCCGATTCAGTCAATTGAAATCGTAAAAGGCGAACTGGTAGAGGGACGTCTCGAAGAGTCTTTGACTGAAGTCTGGCGTTCCAATTCTGGCTCGTTGAATGTTTGTGCAACCTGGGAGGATTTATCGTTTAATCAGGCCTCACCGGCATTCTGGTATGCGCGAGTGATAGAGGCTCCGTCTCCACGCTGGTCAGCCTACCACTGCAAGGAAGCAGGTCGCTGTGATGAATTCCCGAAAGCGCAACGTATTGTCCAGGAGCGGGCCTGGGCCTCACCCATCTGGTACTTGCCTTGACTAAGGCGGTACAGGTTTTTATTGCAGAGGAGCAAAATTTTGGTTGATTCAGCAACAAACGAACCGGTTGATGTATTGATTATCGGCGCTGGTGCTTCCGGTGCCGCGGTAGCATGGAGCCTGGCAGACACTAAGATGCGAATTGTTTGCCTTGAACAGGGCGACTGGACCAACTCGGCCAAATATCCAACAACGGGAAAGAACTGGGAAGTACTACAACACGGAGCCTATAACATTAATCCTAATGTTAGAGCACGAGAGACTGACTATCCCATTAATAACAATGATTCCCCGATTGATGTTGTAAATTTTAACGGCGTGGGCGGTGGCACTATCATGTATGCGGCTCATTTTCCTCGTTTGCACCCTTCTGATTTCAAGGTAAAAAGTCTTGATGGCGTTGCGGATGACTGGCCGATTAGTTACGACACGTTAGACAGTTATTTCACGCAGAATGATAGAATGATGGGTGTGTCTGGGCTCGCGGGTGACCCGATGTATCCGCCGAAGCAACCGCCGCTGCCGCCGATCCCTATGGGACTGGTGGGCGATAAAATTGCTAGCGGCTATGACAAGCTTGGTTGGCACTGGTGGCCCTCGGACAGCGCAATAATCTCGCAACAATACGAAGGGCGAGACAAGTGTCTTAACCTAGGACCTTGCATGTCGGGCTGCTCTCAGGGCGCTAAAAGTAGTGTGGATATCACCTATTGGCCTGAAGCGCTGCGCCAGGGTGTAGAGCTGCGAACCAGATGCAGGGTTCGCGAGGTGACTGTTTCCGACCAGGGTATGGCTAACGGCGTCATTTATTACAATGAAGCTGGAGAAGAATGTTTTCAGGCAGCCGAGGTTGTGGTGATGGCCTGTAACGGTGTTGGTACACCAAGGATCTTGCTGAACTCGGTATCAGAACACTTCCCTGATGGGCTTGCTAATAGCAGTGGTTTAGTCGGCAAGAATCTGATGTTTCATCCCGTTGGATATGTTCAGGGTGTGTTTGATGAACAACTGGATAGTCATCGGGGACCGTCGGGTTGTTGCATACTTAGTAAGGAGTTCTATGAGACTGACCTGGATCGGGGCTTTGTGCGTGGTTACAACATGCAGATCAGTCGAGGTTCAGGGCCATTCAACACCGCCATCCAGGGTTACCACTCCGGCAGAATTCCATGGGGAGCCGGTCATCACAAAGCATTTCAATCAATGTTTGATCACACAGCGGGGATTGCTGTTCTGTGCGAGGATCTGCCTGAGTTACACAATACCGTGACGCTTGATACAAACTTAAAAGACTCCGATGGTATTCCTGCGGCAAAAGTAAATTATACGCTTAGTGAAAACTCAAAGAAAATGTTAGCACATGGGCTTGCTCGAGCAGAAGAGGTGATGGAAGCGGCGGGAGCAAAGGAAATTGTGAACAATGGCATGATACGTTCTGCAGGATGGCACTTGCTGGGTACTGCTAGAATGGGAGAGGATCCAAAAACCTCCGTGGTTAATCACTGGGGGCGTAGTCACGACGTAAAAAACCTGTTTATTGTTGATGGCAGTATTTTTGTGACGTCGGGCGGCGTAAACCCTACCAGCACAATTCAGGCGTTGGCACTTTATATTGCCGATACGATGAAAAAGAATCTGGCTAACTTGTTTGATTAAGGGGTGTGCGAATGAATGATTCAACGAAAAACAGTAATGTGATTACGTCTGATCAGCCTTTAACATCTGAGCAAGCGGAACTACTTTCAAGTTTGCTAAACGTCCTAATACCTGTGAGTGACGACGGCGTGATGCCCAGCGCCGGTGAGCTTGATTTAGTCTCGTACCTTCGGGAACAGACGCCTGAAATCGTCGCTGCTATTAGGCAGGCGAGCAGTTTTTTTGATTTCGACTTCCCTTCAAAGTCTGCGACAGAGCGTCATCAACTGGTCGTAGAGTTCAGCGTTGCTGAGCCGGAAATATTCAATACGCTGCTATTTCAAAGCTATGCGTTTTACTACCAGAATGATCGTGTCCTGAATGGACTTGGGTTGGCAGCAGGGCCACCTTTTCCTCGAGGTAACAGTGTTGATTCGGGTGACCTGACTACTCTTGACAAAGTAGTCCAAAATGCCAAAGGTTATCGGCGGGTTTGAGTCTGGCGCGGATAGCGCTCGCAGAATTGAGTATTGATCAGGTTCGAGCCACTGACTTTAGCAGGCTAGTGCATCCTTTCGCTGAAGGTTTAAGTGTTTGTACTTTTTAGTTGTCGAGCACTAAGAAAAAAGTCGATTTCCAGCGCCGAGACGCGCTCAACCTGCAACCTAGATATGGCGGCGCTGAGGAATAAGATTAGGATAGTTGCTTGATCGAATAAACCCTGAATATACGCTACAACTGCTGGGCGCTGGGGATTCAGGATCATTCCCCCTCCAATTTGGGTCCCTGCTTGGATGAGATACCGATAAAGAAGGCTGCCTCGCTGGCAAAGACAGCCAAAGGCAAATAGTTCACAGAGCATTGCGGTCTCACATGGTGGACCGCATCTCAGAAATGTTTATTCGCCGGTTACTCGCCTGGACGATTCAAGACTTCCGCGTAATATACATTTTGACCCGTGCAGGTAGCATACGAAGTTTGGTAAGACTCTCGCTGCCGCCATCCTTCATTATTTGCGTAGTTATTTAAATAGGCATTTAGGCCAGCGTTGTCGCTAAAACTCAGCATGTGCATATATTCCCCGGGAGCATTCCGCATACCGAGCCCTGTATACATGATGCTCCAAGCTTTTACCGGGGAATCTGGCGAGCGGTTTGCGAGCATGCCTTCGTGTTTCTCCTGAAGATGATCGTAGCTTACGCCCGGTAAGCGCGAACACCAATCCATGGTAATAATACGCGTGTCTTTCGCGGTAATGGTCTCGTCAGCGTAAAGCGTGAAGATAGGATTCAGACTCACGCGGCAGTCAGCAGTAGATTGCCAATCCTCGTTAAGTGCTTGGCCTTCTTTGGTGGTTTGCCATTTATCCCATGCTTCGCCGCTGACTTCAAACGGGGCAGCAAGCAGTTCTATCCACTCGTAACCGCTTTGATTATTTGGTTGCGTGACGTACATGGGGGTAAGACGAAAAGCAAATGTTTCAACACCTTGCTTTTTGGACCAATCAACATAGGCATCAAAGTTAGCTTTGTAGTCCTTCATTTTTTTGCCAGGTTTCAACGAGCACAATTGCATTTGTAAGGAATTTCCTTGGCTTAGATCCATACCAGCCACCCGTTTGGTGACCTGATCGTCAGCGATGACCGAGCCACAAAACAACAAAAATGCACTAATAAGCAACTTCACTAACATTTTGTATCCTCATCTGAAGAGTTTAGAGGTTTGATTTATACCATGCGCTAGTAAGCGGGCAACATTAGTTCGATTTTGGTCGAGAAGGGGGATAGCTGATGTTAGGAAGAGGGTTGTCAAGGATAAGTAGAATTAACCGCCTTTGTTTCGGGCGTCAATATACCCGTATTTCTTTAGCGGCCAGTTTTCCAGAATTGACCATATATTGTGCACTCAATGCTTGAATGCATTTTTTGTGCGTGCTGCATACAAAACACCTTCCAAACTGGGGTGAGCTAAGCTGGGGCGAGCCTGACTTGAGAACAGCATTTAGCTGTGTCGTTGAAGGAGTCGGTTGGGGCCGTAGTTTGATCGATTGAACCCTAGTGCTGAGTGCTGAGCTGAGAGTCGCCGACGAATACTTGTGCAATCAAGCAGCGTGATCACGACCTAAATGTTGCAGCATTTACTTAAAAACTGACGTCTTCAATGCTGGCGGTGACCCTAACCTGGTCACCACGCAGTTCAAAAATCACAGTCTCTTCGCTGAAAACGCGCCGCAACTGAGAGTCCGGAGACAGACCTCGCTATCGCCTTAAAGCCAAGCTTCCACTGCAAGGTAGACACGAAAATTCTCAGCCCATGAAATCAGATTGCGCCGAGAATTCTACTTATTCGCTTTCGAAACTTTTCGCCAAATGGCGGTCGTGCGCCAATGATGGGTAAAACATCGATCATGGTTTGACTGTAAACCGCTCGCGCATGGCTCATGTTTCTAAATCCTTCCGGGCCGTGATACGCACCCATGCCAGAAGCACCAATACCGCCGAATGGCAGATCCTCCTGCACGTAGTGAAGCGTAATGTCATTGATACAAACGCCACCACTTTGCACGTGATTTAGTAAGTACTCTTGCTCATTTTTGTCGTTGCCAAAGTAGTACATGGCGAGAGGGTTGCGACGAGGGTCAATTTTGTCCGGCACCTCAGCGATGTCAGTGTAGGCCATGACCGGAAGAACAGGGCCAAATATTTCTTCGTGCATTACCTGCATGTCCTCGTTGACGTTCTGGAGTATGTGTAAAGGCATGCGACGATTATCCTTCGAAGCACGAGTCTTGTCAGCACCCACTATCGTGAGTTTCGCGCCCTTAGCAACGGCATCATCTATGTAGCTCTGCAACCTCGCAAAGTGTTTTTCGTTGAAAACGCCTGCGTAATCGAGATTCTCGGTGATGTTCGGATACATCGCCTGAGTCTCGTCGATTACCCGGGCAATGAGTTGCTCTTCCAGCTCCTTCGGTACGAGAACGTAGTCTGGCGACAGGCATAGTTGACCGCCATTCAAAAGCTTACCGAAGGTCAGGCGTGTGCCGGCTAGATCAAGCTTTGCGCTGCGCCCAATAACGACAGGTGACTTGCCGCCAAGTTCTAGCGTGACGGGAACGAGGTTTTTTGATGCGGATTGCATCACCTGCGCACCGACGCGGGTAGACCCGGTAAACAAAAGTTGATCGAACGGCAGTTCCGCAAATCTTTGACCGATATCAGCGCCACCAGTGACGACTGCGACTTCATCTTCTGAGAAATATTTGGGAACAATTTCGGCAAACAATGCCGCTGTTTCGGGAACGAACTCTGAAGGTTTAAGTAATGCGCGGTTGCCGGCAGCCAGCGCACTGGTTAAAGGTGCAACCGTTAGACCGAAGGGTAAGTTCCAGGGCGAAATGATGCCAACAACACCCTTTGGAAAGTACCTGACCTGGCTCTTTCCTCCCAATAAGTTCATGGGTTTGTTGGTTCCTCGTTTCTCTGGTTTCATCCATGCCTTCAAATGTTTCATTGAATAGTCGATTGCTTCGACCTTTGACGCGAACTCTGAGAACAGGCTGAACTCATAGGATCGTGCGCCACCAAATTCCCGTTTGGTTGTGGTAGCGAACTCTGTCTTGTTTTCCACAATCAGCGCCTTGAGTCTTTTTAGACGATCAATTCGTGTGGCATAGGTGACCTCGCCCTCAGCACGGAACTTGCTTCTTTGTCGTTCGACAAGTGCTGTCAGGTTCTCAGTTTCCAATTCAATGACATTGTCGTGTTCTACTGTGCTCATAATATCCCTCCTAGGTTGTTCTGCGTTCTTTCTATTTAGTGATTCGCCTAAGCGTATGATTCGGTTAGATGATGGATGCGGCTTCCGCACGTATGCCCTCTATAATTCGAACGGCATTCTTAACGAAGAGAGGCTCAGACGAAAAGCTAGCAATAAGTGCCTGAACATCCTCAGGCAGCGCCTCATTATCAAGTGATGGGCCCTGGTCAGCTCGAGTTGCGCCAATGAGAAGGACTCCCATTGTTTTTACTACCTCGCTTGCCTGCGCTTTACTTAAATTCAGTGAAGTTGATGTGGGTGCCGCAATAGCCTCCACTTGGCGTATGAACACGCGTTTCGATCTGATTAGCCGAGGGATCTCTACATTGTGTTCAATGATATGTTCAAGTCTGATGAGTAAAGGCAAGAATGCGCCATCCCCTAGGGCCGTGCGATATAGCGTCTGCGCATATGCCCTACTTGTCATGGAATTTGATAAGCAACCGATGAAAACCTTGCTCCATCGAACCAGGCTTTGCTCATAAAGGGTTAGGAATAGTTCTTCCCTTGTTTTGAAATGAAGGTAGAGCGTGCCCTTGACTACCCCGGCTCGCTTAGCGAGTTTAGCCATAGAACAAGCCTCGTAGCCGACTTCTAGGAAGTAGGTTTCGGCTGCTTCTAGCAACGAGCGCCGCCGCTTCGCTTTTTGTTCTGGACTTCTTGCTCTCTGATTAAACACGGTCACTGAATTCACAAGCGTCTCCAGACTACTTTTAGTCGGTTGATGGGTCAGGTTTGATCGCCTGACCTTGAGTCTTAAATATCCGTCGGTCATTTATATAACTGACCGTCGGACAGTTCAAGATATTTGTGTCGCCTAGCTCACTAACCGACATATTGGTAGGGTTCAGGGTGGCACTTAAACGCCGCTAGAGCGACGTCTTTGCGCATGTTGTTTTGAGCCCAATCGCATTCGTCGGCAGGTTGGTATCGCTGGCGCCCATGCCAAGAGCTAACTCGACGAGATTTTTGGCCTATTTTCGTCCGAAAAAAGCGGCGTAAGCCGAAGCTGCATCAAAACCAAGATCATAATAAAGGCCATGTCCTGAGCGCAGCGTTGAAGTGTGTTTAGCGTAAAGGCTGAGATCTGTGAAAAGCGGGGTGGCTAGGATAAGGTCACGACAATATTGAAGATTTTACTGTTATAAAAAAATATTGAAACTGATAGCGATAGTTACGGGATCAGCGCCAATGCGATTCGGTCAGGCTGTGTAGCCTATTCTAATGCTCAGCAGGCTGCATTAGTCTATGTGATAGTTTTTTCCCTTGTCGCTTTGTCACGATGGGGATACGCTCCCCTATAGGGTAAGAGAAGCGCCGGCATATGAGTCAAGTGAGTTCGAAAACCTTAGCGCCAGAGCAGTATAGTGAAATCCAGGCCGATGCCATTCGCTTCAGGGATGTCATTGAGCTGTTTTTGCGTGCTTGGCCTTATATTCAGCCGATGCGATGGCATGCCAGTGCCTATGTATTCTCGGTTGTGTTCCTATTCTTATGGCAGACCGGGACCGGGTTTATTATTTTTGGTCTGATTTATAACAATGTCGTTCTAAATCAACCTGTCGCTGCGATCTCAGCCAGTTTGCTGTTCCTTGAACCGCAGCAGTGGGTTGCCGTCGAGGAAATTTCTAATCAGCAGCGACTCTCGCTGATTATGCCGGTGTTGGTATTGGCCATTATCGCCACTGGCGTAGGCGAAGCCTTGGGTCACGTGATTGCTTATTACCGGGTGTGGATTATGCAGAACGTTAACCAAGCTCTGCGGATTCATATAATGGGTCAGATGCAGTTACTGTCCATGAACTTTCATAATAATGCAAAAACGGGTGATGGCATTTATCGGCTACTTCAGGATAGTGCCATGGTTACCCAGATTTTACAGACTCTGATGATAGACCCCTTTCTAAGAGTCGTTCGCTTTTTGCTGGGTATTCTGGTGGTGACGGCATTCAGCCCACTTCTGGGCACGATTCTATTGTTCAGTTGGCTACCCATGCTCTGGGTTGCCAAGAGGTTATCACCCACCCTGAGACGGCAGTTTAAACAAGCGAGGAGTGCCAGTGCCAATTTAACGTCAAATATACAGGAGAGTATCGAGGGGATCAGAACCGTTAAGGTGAACAGCTTGGAGGGTAACCGCCAGGCGGCGTTTGAACAGGCTTCAGTGGAGGCGTTCTCTGCATCACACGATGCCAGGGTCACGCTGTTGTTCTTTGGCTTTTATATCTTCTGTTGCACCGCCATACCGCTGATCGTAGTGGAGTTGGTAGCTGCCTACCTGGCTTATCAGGGTGCGGATACTTTCCTGAGGGATTTGCTGCTGGGGTTTGGGTTTGCTGTCTGGAACCTAGGCGGCCAGGATCAGGCCAGGGCTCGGGCCAGGCAGGCAGCAGGAAGTGTAGAGGATTTGTTCACCCTTTGGGGACGGGCGCAAGACATGGCAATGGGTTTGAATCGAGCTTACCAGGTGCTTGACCTGAAGCCGGCGGTTGAGGACTTACCTCACGCTATACCGCTGGATAGAGTTGTTAGAGACGTTGAATTTCGTGATGTACGCTTCAGCTATCCTGAGAGGGTGCTGTTTGACGGCGTCAGTTTTAAGGCTCAGGCTGGTCAGATCACGGCATTGGTTGGTCCGACGGGATCTGGCAAATCCAGCCTAATGTTTCTGCTGTTGCGCCTCTTCGAGATTGATCAGGGTGAAATACTTATCGATGGCATTGATATCCGGAAATTCACCAAGGATTCTGTTCGTGAAAAAATAACCCTTGCTACCCAGGAGAATATGCTTTTCTCGACATCGGTGATGGAAAATATTCGCTATGCACAACCCACAGCAACTGAAAATGAAGTCATGTGGGCGGCTCAGGTTGCCGAGGCGACGCAGTTTATAGAGAAGCTTCCTCTCGGCTACCAAACGGACCTGGGTGAAAAAGCTGCCAGATTATCTACTGGCCAACGACAGCGCATAGTCATGGCCAGAGCGCTGTTAAAGAAGACGCCGGTACTGATATTGGATGAACCTACCGCCTCACTAGATGTCGTGACTGAGCATCGAATTCTAGAGAATATCAAAACGCAATTGGTAGGTAAGACCATTTTCCTGATAACCCATCGGTTATCAACGGTGCGTCAGGCCGATCAGATCGTCTATCTGAAATCCGGTCAAGTGCAGGAGCAGGGCACCTACCAGGAGTTGGCTAACGGCTCTGGTCCGTTTAGTCGGTTTGTTGCAGCTGAATTGGATGAGGTTTAAGTGTGCCTGAAGTCGATAGCGAGCCAGAACTGATAAGCAACACCCGAGCACTCGAGGTGATCGGCCGCGCCATGGTTTATTCGTTCAGGTAT
>CAXRCG010000101.1:0-5429 GCA_964228885.1 Pseudomonadales bacterium
ATCTCTATTGAGAATGATGCGCTTTCTCGCCCTGCGTCACCGTCTATTGTTAAGTCGATGCTGTCATTATTTTTACTTCGCAGACTAAATGTCGTTTCAAATTCATGCTCAAACTGCCAAGTAGTAATAGCTGTGACTTCAAAAACCTCGTCTCGTAAAGACTCCGGCAGTCCGTAGCTGTCGCTCATTTGAAGGAAATCACCGATCTGAAGCGCCCTAGGATGGTCAAGCATTCTGGCTTCAGATTCAGTCTTTGTCCTGCTCCACAATCCTTTTATGAAAGATTTCATTGCTGCCTATTCCTTTGTAAACCGATCGCTAGATAAATACCCTAACCCTGAGCAGGCAAGCCTTTCGATCGAGAGACTTGCTTGGAAACAGTCATGCCTTGATCAAGCGCTTTTGTTGGCTTTAATTCGATCGAGCACTGAATTCGCAGAAGTCTTTTGTTCACCGATACCGGCTGCCCTCATCCTATCTTCCAGACCCTTGTCTGAATCTTCCTCCATCAACGCTTCAGCAGCGGACATTTTATCGAAATTATCCTGCTGCCGTTGCTTAATGCGTTCTAGCGAATCTTTAGCAGACAGTATTTTCGAGTTAGAAGCGCTGAAATTGTCAGTAATAGCGGCACTGGCTTTTTGAACACTCTCTGTCGTTTTTACCATGCTCAACTGACGCTCGTACTCTTTAATCTGACGCTCAGTTTTCTTCACAAGTTCTTTCAACCGGGCAACGTGCGTAGTAAAACTGTTCACCACTTCAGTCTCATCGGTAAGCTCAACATCAAGCTGGGCGATTTTCTCAGCTATCTCAAGCGCCAATGCTTCATCGTCTTTATCAAGCGCCTGGGCTGCGTATCCTTCATGCTCAGAAATTGAAGCCTTGGTCGCCTCAGCCTTTCGGCTTGCTTGCATTTGTTTTGCCATGACCTCGGTTAGGTCTTGTTTAGCCTTACGCAAGTGGGTCTGGGCATCGTTGATCTCTTGTTCGAAGATTCGAGTACCGTTGGCATCAACAACCAATTCACCCACCTCACGCGCTCCACCTCGAATGGCAGTCATAATTTTCTTTAAAACACTCATCAAACTACTCCTCGCGAATTCAATTCGCCTAGCTTAAGAATTCTTCCAAAGCCTCAAGGGCTTCGATTGCATTCTCGGTTAACGTGATCAATTCATGACAAATATCTTCGATACTTGAGTTTGTTGAAAGCGCACCAAAAACAACGTACCGGTCACCGACCTTCGAGAAAGCCGACAGTGGCATGGGTATGTTTAGCTCCAACATCTCCTCCATCAGTTCAACTCGTCTGGTCGCTATCACCTCCTCTTCTGTGAACAGGTATGTGATGCACAAAACCTGAGTGTCAGTTACTGATAGGAATACCGGTATTTCTTGGTAATCGCCAACAGTGACCTGCAATACATCAACGTCACCCGGTATTGGTTGGCAATCAAATTGATAACCTTCAAAACTCGAGAGATCGGATATTCTCATTGCCAGATCTTGTGTATTCATTTATCGCTCCTTTTATCGATCACGACATATTATGTCGATGGAAGTAGTTTAGTAGCTCGACATAATATGTCAATCATTTATTTGCTCACTTTGCCTAATCTTCATCGTAAGTCGAAGACTAATCTCGGTAGATGCCCATATCCCTGTGCCAAGCATCGTCATGATAGCGGTATATTCTGTTTTGCCCCAGATGATTCACTTCAATTTGCTCAAGCTCGTTAAAAAAGTCTCCGGGAAACTCAAAAGCTGCGACCAACAAGTCGATCGTGAGCCATTGATTGTCCCGCATATTAATGCCACCCATGTCGATCAGGCGTCGTCTCGGAGACTTACGACCATGGGTTGCTAGACTCCACCCCCATTCGCCGAAACTTGGAATATTCTGCCTGTACTGTTCAACCTGACTAAAACCAGCAGCTCTGATGGTCTTGCCTATACTCAAGAAAGCTTGCTTAGCGTGGTAAGGCGAGGTTGATTGAACAGACATCGCGCCATCCTTATTTAACAGATTTCCGAGACGCTCATAAAAATAAGTCGTGTACATTCGGTCGAGGTCCGGATGACTCGGGTCTGGCAGATCAACAATGATCACATCAAAGCGGGCGCCCTCCTTTACCAACTTTTCGACTTCGATAAATGCGTCACCGTGGATTCGGCTTACCCGGTTATCTGAGAACGCGTATTGATTCAGCTCAATCAGATCGGATCTGAATTCACTCATATCATCCTCTGCGCTGAAAAAATTAACCAGCTCACTATCGAGATCAATCAGCGTCACTGCCTTTGGTTCAAACGCCAGCACGTCCCGCAGGGCGAGCCCGTCACCACCACCTATAATTAGGATACGATTGTGTTCGTTCGCTACCAGCATGGGAGGATAAACAAGCATAGAATGATAAATATGTTCATCGTTGCTTGAAAACTGAAGACGCCCGTTTATGAAAAAGCCATAAACAGGTTCCACTTGATCGATCAGGTACCGTTCCGTAACGACAAAATGCTGGTATCGCGAGGAATGGCTAAAAACAACTTCGTCCTCATATAGCAGGTCGGTCATTTTGACCGTCCAATTCTCCCCATACATGTAAATGATAAAAACTAAACAAACAATTAACCCGTGGACGGCCAACAGAGCTTTTCTGAATTTTATTTTTGCCCAGAAAAAATAGAGAAAAACCAGCCCGGCTATCAGGTTAACCGCAGCGGTAATCACTGCGGCTTTTGTAATATCTATCGCAAGCATGATGGAGACCCATATCGCGGCACCGGCCCCTGCTCCTATATAGTCGGCGCCATAAATTGTGCCTGCGTTATGCTCAAGATGTTCGCCGTGAACTTTTTCCCTAACACGTGCAATGAGGGGAATTTCCATACCAATGAAAAATCCAATAATCGTACCAAAAAGATATGGCGTTAATTGAGCCAGCGTCTGAAGCCCCTCCAAGAGCCCCCCGGAAGGCACCAAATCTGGCGGCAAACTAAACGTCTCTGCTATCACACGTGGCAGCACTGCCGAAAAAGATACAGCTAATGCAATCAACAATATGCAGCTAACACCTAAGAACGCAATCAGCGACTCCAGCCAGGCAAAGGTGGTAAACGGTTCTTTGAAGATTCGTGCAGCGAAGGAACCCAACCCCATGGATACGATCATGAGGCCTATCATGGAATAAATGGTAGACTCTACTGTACCGAGGACCCTACCTGCATAAGCGGACAACAAATACTCGTAGATCAAACCACAACCCGCCAGTACAGCCATGATCATGATCAGGAGAAAGTCGTGAAATACGAGGGACTTGGGCAAAGTGCTCAAATTATTTCTGAAAGGTTTGATTCAAGTCTCAAGCAAAGAGCGCTGTGAAGAAAAGCCCGATCGAGATGTATATGGCCGCTTCTATCGCAGCAACACCTAAATTTTGCTGTTTGTCGACCTCTTCAGCAACGTCGACTCCGGCAAGAATCACGTTTCTAGCAATCACAGCCAACAAAGACACCAACATCGTGAACAGCAAGGTGACGCCAGCCCAAGTCATCAAGGCAATCCAAAGCGTTTCCTCAGAGTATGCAACCACACCGGAGGCCGCTGTGAGAGCAAGCGCCACGCCAATCAAATGCCCCATAAACCGGACCGAAAGCGCAACGTGTCCCTGCGCAAAGGCATTCTGAAGGCTGTTTCCGTCATTACGTCGTGCGAATACCTGAATGCGATAACTCGTCACCAAGCCAAGCAACAATTGCGTGATCACAAATGCTGCGAGCACAACCAGCAACCCACTCAGCGTTTCACTCTCAACCCAGAGCATCACTGCTCTCAATATCAAGCCGATGGCGATTGTATTAGCAGCATCTACCAACGCGGCAGCAACATTGCCTGATTTGATTTGCGACTGTATTTCGATCCCGCGGAGTAACACCTTGTCTTGAATCAGCCGACCTACCTTGATTAAGACCAAACCCAGTAGGCCATAGCTGCCGACGCTGACGACCTCCTCCAGATAACTCGCGCCCAATTCACCGGAAACAGCGCCGGTCAGCATGAGTGCAAGCGAGACGGTGCCCGCTGCCATTGCAATACCAAATGCCGCGTTGTCTCTCGAAGCCAATTCTTCGGCACTATCAACATTTGCGACCAACCCGGTCAAAAAGCGGAGTCCTGAGATCATCACGACGGCTATCGAAAGATCTATTAACAATATGCTATAGGCATACACATCAACACTGTCCAGCCCAGTAAAATCACCCATGATTCATTCCTGCAAATTTTAATGACTTCTTAACAAATTTTGATTTCATTTTTCTCTATACAATGGCGCTTACTTACCCCTTGAGGCTCCGCGCGTCGTTCTAAAGCCGCTACTTCTGGTACTACTTTGAAACTTACTCGAACTCTTCGAACCTGCCCCGGACTTCGCATATGGGCTATTGAACAGCGACTTACTCTGCGCGGTACTGGCCCGGCTCATACCTGAAGCACCTGAACGCGTTTTCGCATAGGGGCTCTTAAACTTTCCGCTACTGCCAAACTGTTTACGGCTTCTTTGTTCAACATCCCGCATACCGGCTTTTTGCGATCGCGAGCTATAGTTGTTTCTACCCATATCGTGATAATAAGAATATCCACGGCCGCCAGCCCAACTGTTGTAGTAATAATTACGCCCTCCCATCAAATTGGAGAAAAACGCGTATTGACCATACCAGGCCCAGAATGAGCCACCGGAACCGTGCGACCAGCTGCCGTAATGCGGATTACCAACATACTGACTACCGGGCCCCTGATCTTGCGAGTTATTCATCGCCATGTCTGCTTCCTTGCTCACGGCATTGACCCGAGCAAGCGAGCCGTTTGAAAGATCGGCGATCACATTAACAGTATCTGACAACGCATCATTAAAGACTGCCGTATTCGATGCCGTCTGAATCGATTGCAGCTCTTCTACCTTCTCTGTCCAAGACTGAAAGTTCTCAGTGCCATTCTTGATACCATTAAAGCGTTGTCGTAGGCTCGCATATAGAGGATTCTCTAGGGTCGCTTCGCGCTCGAGCACAGAGAGCAATGAGGACAACTCTGGACGGTCGTTTCTCAGAATTTGGCTATATTGCCGAATAATAACCGCATTACGAAGCGTACCGGCATTCAGCGACTGTTGAAGCTCATCAAGCCGCTGTTCAGCAACTAGCAACTCTGATTCAACTTGAGCGTCCCCCGAACTACACCCGACCATCAAACCAAGTAGCAGCGTCACAAGCAGGGTCCTAACGTTCCACGGGTCTGACACAGACGATTTGAACGGGAAAACCTCTAAATTAGACACACGCCTCACCTTACTCATTTTTCGCAGGATGCCCAGACATATTATGTCATGAAAAACCAAACTGCCAGTCCTTTCGTTGTCAAACCAGACCCA
>CAXRCG010000102.1:0-6655 GCA_964228885.1 Pseudomonadales bacterium
GGTTTTTTTTACGAATATGATTAATTTTTATAGACTTTTTTTCTCTAATTGGACAATATTGACCAAAATACACGCGCAGATTAATTCGGGAATAACAATTGTGAAAAACCGGGTTGTACTCGTCACAGGCGGCAGCAAAGGGATAGGGCTCGGTATTGCCAGCGCTTTTACTCACACAGGCGCTCAGGTGTTTGTATGCGGGAGAAATCCGCCCGAACCAGGAGCGCTACCTTCGGCAGTGGAATTCATTACCGCTGATGTGCGCGACCCGGAAGACGGCGCAAGACTCATCGAATCAGTAACGAAACGCGCGGGAAAGCTGGACGTACTGATAAACAATGCCGGTGGCGGTCCACCCGCCGACGCCGCAACAGCCTCACCGCGTTTCACGGAATCAATTATCCGGCTGAACCTGCTAGCACCGCTAAATATGAGTCAACTAGCATACACAGCCTTAAAGGAAGCAAACGGCTCCATTATCAACATTGCCAGCGTATCGGCGATAAGATCATCACCTGGCACCATGGCTTACGGCGCTGCCAAAGCTGGCTTGCTAAACGCTACGATATCACTCGCCCAAGAATGGGGACCAGACATTCGGGTCAACGCCATCATCGCCGGATTGATTAAGACTGAGGCCGCAGATGCCCATTACGGCGGCCCGGAAGGGATGGCCAGACTAGAAGCAAGACTGCCGAGTGGACGCATGGGCACACCTGAAGATATCGCCAAAGCCTGCCTGTACTTGGCTTCTGAGGATGCTGCCTACGTATCCGGCGCTGCCCTAGAAGTCTTTGGCGGCGGCGAACCACCAAGTTTTCTGTCTTTTATTGAAGAAGCTCAGCGATAGATTATTAACTTTGCAGCTCACTCACATAGCGACCAACACACTCGCCCATCATTTGATAAGCGCCTTTTAGCATCGTATTAACTTCGTCGTGGTGACTGTCTTGTTCGGTATAAGTGCCGGTAAAGCTGATTTCCGCACCTGTCTCCACAGCTGAGACACTCACTCTGGCGCGATATCCCTCGACCGGCACAAAGACATTCTTGACGACACCGTACTCAAATGTCATCAACTCATCGTCTTTGCTAAGTAAGTATTCAATAATGGGATCAACACCCGAACCGGACTGAAAATGCAGGATACGAGCAAGCTGGCCTTCGTGTTCGCCTGTGGTCACATAAGCTGGTCCTGGCAACCAGTTAAGATCTGTAAATTTGCCAAGCACATGCCATACCTCGACTGGCGAACAATCTAAGCGGCACACATGGGAGACTTTCACCTCATTGGTCACTATCGACTATCCGGCCCCAACGATAGTCATACTTTAACCCTTTAACAGCCAGCGTTGTATCTGCATGACGGACCCCCGGCAATGTCATGATCTCCTCGTTGACTAAACGAACCAGCTCACTTCCATCTCTCACCAGGGTCATAACAAGGATGTCGTAACGACCCATCATTGTTGCGACAAATCTGACAAATTCCATTTCGGCGATCGCTTTGGCGGTCTCCTCTACTCTACGAAGATCTGCGCGAACACCAATGTAGGCCAACTGAGGTGGCTCAGGACCCATGAAGCTGGTCAGCGCCATAATCTTTATCGTATTGTTTTCCTGCATTCGCTTAATGCGGCCCCGGACGGTGCCCTCACCAAGGCCGAGCTCCTGAGCGATGTCTCGGTTGCTACGCCGCCCGTCCTGAGCAAGGTGCTTCAAAATATTGCGATCGACATCATCTATGCGCACTTTACTCATAAGCTAGGCACCATTTCAGATTGATACTTGTACACTTCGATAGTTAACCCCGGATATAGACGGCCAATGCCTTCGATATGCGCAACCTCCTGATGCAGGAAGTATTGCAACTCATCAAAGGATCTTGCGCCAACCAGAATCTCGATATCATTCACACCCGTGGTCAAATTTACCGAAAATACTTCGGGCAGGTTCGCCAGATCCTTTCCCACTGCCTCGGCACTGCGGCTTTCCACCTCAATACCGATAGCCAGCAAAAGATCATAACCCGCGGCACTAAAGTCGGTCACGGCAACCACGCGCATGGTACCTGTCTCTTCTAGATGGCGAATTCGTTTCCGAATAGTCGATGAGGTGGAATTAAATTCCCTCGCGATATCTTGGGTAGATGTACGACCGTCTTTTTGCAGTAATGCGATAATTTTCAAATCCAGTTCGTCAGGTATGTAATCAGATTTAACCTTCAATTCTTCGACACCTTCCATGAAGCTATTGTCCCCATATTTTTGCGTATTTGAGCGTTTTTGTCATATTTTTTGATCGCTTTGCGCATTTTTATTAAAATATTTAATCTGATCATGTTAATCTGCGCCAATGAAAACCGAACATACTAGCAGCATTGAAAGACGTATCGACAGACTGGAATCCATAGATGAGATTCGCCAACTTGTCGCGAAATACTCAGTTTCGTTGGATATGCGCGATCTGGATGCACACGTTAACCTTTTTGCTCCCGACATACGAGTCAGCAAGGCAAAGACAGGTCGCGCACATCTGCGGCGATGGCTTGATGATACTCTGCGACTTCAGTTTACCGGCACCTCTCACCATACGGGCAATCATATCATCGAGTTCGATGACACTGACAGTGCTCACGGTGTCGTTTATTCAAAGAACGAACACGAAACCGGCACCGATTGGGTGATCATGCAGATGCTCTACTGGGACAACTATGAGCGTATTGAGGGTCGTTGGTTTTTTCGTAGACGACTGCCTTGCTACTGGTATGCCACTGACCTGAACAAACCTCCAATTGGTGATCAGAAGATGCGCTGGCCAGACAGGGAATCTTATGATGGCGCTTTCCACGATCTTTTTCCTTCATGGGAGGCATTCTGGCAGTCACCACCAAACAATGACGAAAACGAAGTCGCGGCCCCCGCCGAACTTGATCACTTCCTGTCAACTATGCGTCAAGGCGCACCCGACCCAAGGATTAGAGTACGCTAATAATACATCATGAATGATGCTCCCAATCCAAAAAGAAACCTGCCTCTGATTCTGCAGCAAGCTGCAAAACGGTGGAATAAGAAACTCGCTGTTGTAGAAGCAGACCGCGCTATTACATTTTCTGAACTCAACCGTCAGGCGCGTACGCTGGCTAAGTCGTTCATAGCCAATGGACTAAAGATAGGAGACCGTTTTGCCATCTGGGCACCCAACAGCATCGAGTGGCAATTAGTTGCCCTTGCTGGGCAACTGGTAGGCTGCGTACTAGTTCCTCTCAACACCCGATATAAGTCCAGAGAGGCGATCGACATCCTAACAAGATCAAATTGCCGCATTATTTTTCATGTCGACAACTTTCTGGGGGTTAGCTACACCTCAATGCTGACTTCAGCTAAAGTCGAGCATATCATCGATATCAACATGCTCGATGATTTTGGGTCCGGCGAAAACGTCACCGAATCAGACTTAGACGATCGAATAAGCCAGGTTACTTCCGAGCACATTGCCGACATTCTGTACACCTCAGGGACAACAGGCACTCCGAAGGGCGTCATGTGCAACCACGGTCAAAACATCAAGGTTTTCGAAACTTGGTCTGATGGCGTCACACTCAGCGAGGCTGACCACTATCTGATCGTAAACCCCTACTTTCATTCGTTCGGTTACAAGGCTGGCTGGCTAGCGGCGCTGATTCGCGGCGCTACTGTCTATCCTGTCCAAACCTTTGATCTAGACAATGTCCTATCGATTGTAGCTGAAAAACGCATCAGTTTTTTGCCTGGCGCACCCACTGTCTTTCAGTCAATGCTGAGCCATCCAGATCGAGAATCTTTTGATCTCAGCTCTCTTCGCTGCGCGGTCACTGGCGCTGCATCAGTGCCCGTGCAACTCGTCAAAGATATGAAACACACGCTAGAGTTCGAGCAAGTTTACACAGCCTATGGATTGACGGAATCTACAGGTGTCGTCTCACTGTGCAGACCCGGAGACGACTTTGAAACCATTGCAACGACTTCTGGCAAACCCATGGACGGCATTGAAGTACAAATTGAAAAGACTGATGGTACCCTTGCCCTCGCTAATGAACCTGGCGAAATTCAAGTCCGGGGCTACAATGTTATGCAAGGTTACCTCGATGATCCCGACGCTACCGCCGAAACGATGACAGAAGACGGTTGGCTCAAAACAGGAGACATTGGCATATTCACAGAAGCCGGATATCTTCGCATTACTGACCGTATCAAAGACATGTTCATCAGTGGCGGCTTTAACTGCTATCCCGCAGAGATCGAAAACATTTTATTGAACCATCCCCTGATAACAGATGTTAGCATCATCGGGACAAAGGATACCCGCATGGGAGAAGTGGGTCATGCCTTTGTTGTCCTACAGGAAGGTAAATCCATCGACAAACCATCACTTATCGCATGGTCACGTGAGCACATGGCTAATTTCAAAGTGCCAAAGCAATACTCTTTTGTGACCACATTACCTCGCAACGCCTCAGGCAAGGTTCAAAAGTTCCTGCTTAAATCACAGACTTAGAGAACAAATTATGACAACAATATTCGTGACTGACCGAGACGGCACGCAGCATGAGGTAAACGCCTACGATGGCAGCTCACTAATGGAAACCCTGCGAGATGAAGCACTGGGCGTGGAAGCCATTTGCGGTGGACAGTGCGCATGCGCAACTTGCCACAGCCTAATCGAGACATCTTGGTTATCAAAGCTGCCCCCAATTTCTGCCGATGAAACTGAACTGCTTGAGTCGCTAGACCACTACGACAAACGCCGCTCAAGGCTGACTTGCCAGATACCGATAAATAGCGAACTGCAAGGTTTAACCTTAACGGTAGGACCGGAGGAATAGACCTCGCCCGCTGTCGATGCTTTCAGACTTTCTTTAGAAGAAATAACTGCCACCGTTCGCTACCAGCACCGAACCCGTACACATCGAAGATGCATCACTGGCTAGCCAACTAACCGCATCAGCAATCTCCTTTGGCTCTGCCATTCTGCCAAGCGGAATGGCAGCTTCCATGTCCTTGATCCACTGTTCAGGAATACCGTTCATGATTGGCGTGTTGGTCGGACCGGGGGCAACCGCGTTGATTCTGATCCCTCGGCCGCCGAGCTCCCTTGCAAGCGCTCTTGTTAAACCGACGATAGCAGCCTTTGAAGTTACATAGTGGACAGCACCTTCGCCTGACTGTGCTGCTGTTGATGAAATACTGACAATGGAGCCTTTAATATCGGCAGCAACCATCGAACGAACTGCCGCCCGCGTGCAGTAAAATGCACCGTCGAGGTTCACACCCATCACACCTTGCCAGCCTTCATCTTCCATAAAGATGATGTGATCGACCTGAGTTTCAGGATCTTTACCCGCAGCGAGTTCCTCGTTGCGTTTACCCATCAGTTCGTACATTTGATCACTACCATCACCAGGGGCTCGCCCAATACCTGCGTTGTTCACAAGAATGGACACCGGTCCCAATGCTGACTCAACAGCAGAAAAAACCTCGTTAACAGCACCGCTGTCTGAAACATTACAAACATAGGCCCGACAGGCTGACGGGTCAACACAGCCAGCTATGCTGTCCTGCACTTGCTCAAGATTCAGATCTAGCGCAGCAACCTTTGCACCTTCAGCTGCCAGTCGCTGAGTGATTGCTCGCCCCATACCCTGACCTGCACCTGTGACGACGGCGACACGTCCTGCTAGTTGTCCTTCAGTCATTTTGATACCTCATTGAATTAGTTGGTTTAGGGTTAGCATCGTTTCACGACGCTGGTGGTGGCGGCACGACCAATTGAGAAGCCTTGCCACCATCCACTGATAGACATGCAGCTGTGATGTAACTGGCCTCATCTGACAGCAGAAATGCTGCCGCTGCTGCCACTTCTTCTGGTTCGCCAAGGCGATTCATCGGCACGCCGCCTGCTACGGCCTCGGTATAACCAGGAATACCGCCCAATGCTGCGAGGTTACTCGGTGAAGCGATCACACCTGGCGCGATGACATTGATCCGCACGCCGGCCGTCGCACATTCCATCGCCGCAGCCTTGGAGAAGTGAATCAGCGCTGCCTTAGAAGCCGAATAAGCCGCCATGTTATCAATCGCCAGTAAACCGTTAATAGAGGCTATATTAAGAATCGAACCGCGACCCTGATTGGTCATGTGTCGCAATGCGGTTTGCGTGGCTACGAAGGCGGCATCAACATTGACCCTGAAGTCCTGCTGAAAGTTTTCAAGCGATGTCTCACTGATCGCACTCCAGCCAACATGCATGGCGTTGTTTACAAGAAAATCGAGTTGACCATGCTCGGTACATATTTCATCGATCAATCCGGAAAGTACAGCAGAGTCCTGCACATCAAGCTGTCGAATATGCAATTTGTCGCTTTCCATAGCATTAACCGCAGCATCAAGGGCTTGTTGGCGCCTACCACAAATATAGACCTGCGCGCCTTCGAAGATCAGCCTTTGCGCAATTGCAAGCCCAATCCCCTCACTCCCACCAGTGACCAAACCGACTTTTTGCGAAAATCTTTTCATCAAAAACTTCCCTTATACGTTATTTTTTACCAGTCTAACTGCGCATATAGAAAATTAATAGGCTTTTTATGTTCACAATGCACATTTTTACAAACGTTGTG
>CAXRCG010000103.1:0-11223 GCA_964228885.1 Pseudomonadales bacterium
TATTGCTTGAATGTTTGTTGTGAGCGCGCAATTTTACCTACCAGTTTGATTGATTGCCGGGGTTGGTTTTCCCCTGGCGTTTGAGTCGGTCCGAATACTGCATTTCAAATTTTCTACGTAATAACCCTCCAGGATCATCGGGTACTCGTCTTAGCCATTGTTCCAGCGCCTGGCGTTCCTCGTCTTCAAGAGGCGAGGCGTCTTCCTCTGCCGTCTGTTGCTGTTGTGAGGACTGATCCTGCGTGCGTTCTTCCTCGCTTTGCTCAGCATCGTCGCTTTCCTGTTCCTGCTGCGCGTCAGCATCTTGATCAGAAGCCTGATCAGATTGTTGTTCCTGATTCTGGTTTTGTTCTTGGTTTTGCTCGCCCTCATCACCGTCGTCTGATGATTCGCTTTGTTCTCCCTGATTATTCTGATTCTGTTCATTTTCAAGTAGTTTTTCTATGAGCCCCTTATTAAAAGTTGCATCTTCATTGCCGGGATCTAGCGCCAGGGCATCGTCATAGGCTTTGAGTGCTGCGTCGTAATCGCCGAGTTTGGCCAGCGCGTTGCCGAGATTGTATTTCGAGTCGCTGGAGGCATTTTTCTCTACACCGGTATTAAAACTATCTGCTGCCCCCGCGTAGTCTTCGCTTTTGTATTTTGCCGCCCCTTTCCAATCTTCATTTTCAAACAGAGAAGCTGCGGTTGATGGATCGCCTGCTTGCATTGCCTCAAGTGCCTGTTGATCCCGCGTCTGCCAGAGATCATCCCAAAGTGAGGCGGTCGCTTGGTCCGGTTGAATGAACGCGAGCACCAGCACCCATAGCCAACCGCGACGAAAAGCCAATGCTGCCAGAGGAAGTAAGATCAGCAATAGCCAGGGCCCTTCTTCAAACCAGACATCAAAATCGTGTTCCAGCGTCCTGAATTCCTCAAGGTTCTGAATAACGTCCTCAGCGAGCAAATAGTCCAGATCTTCATCGGTCAGTGTCATGGGTGAATATCTTCCGCCGGCAAGTGTTGCAAAATCTTGAATCGCAGATTCATTTACCCGGGGGATGATGAGCGTACCAAACTGATCCTTGAGGAAACCACCTTCACGATAGAATGCGTCAGCGATAATTGGCGCACCTTCTCTAGTGCCAACAGACATGACCGATATGGGAAATGCGATTCTGTTTTGTCGAGCAATTGTCTGGGAATCTGCAATGTCCCTGATTTCATCGGTGATCACCAGTATTCGACCTGAGGCGACGTTTGAATCGCTGAATAATTTCAAGGCGAGGTCGATCGCCGGCGCCAAACGGCTCCCTGGTGCCGGCATGATTTCCGGCGCAACGGCAGGGATCATTTCAGCAATGGTTTTTGCGTCATCCGTGAGTGGTGAAACCGTGTGTGCGTCGCCGGAATACACAATCAACCCCGTCACGCCTTCGCTTCTTAGTTTAAGCAGATCGAGCACTTTGCGCCTCGCTCTGACCAACCGGTTTGGTTTTACGTCGGTTGCATACATTGAGCGGGTAAGGTCCATCAGAATGACGAGGGCATCCTCGCGCTCGTGCACTGGTTGCGGCGTCTTTTGCCACACGGGACCGGCCATCGCGGTGATCGCCAGCAACCAGGCAAGCAATCCCAGCACTAGCGGGTTTCTAGAGCTGGACTGCTCAGAGTTGTCAATCAAGTAGGGCAATAACAGCGGATCAATGGCTCGCAACCAGTTCGATCCCATTCGTTGGCGCAACCGAAACATTAGAAATAGCAAGACGGCGGGTATCAATAGGTAGAACCATGCTGGTCTGAGGAAGTGAAATTGTTGGAAGATCTCGTACGTCATGATCTTGCTGTTTCACCTCCTGGATCACTAAATTGACGCCAGCCCATCTGAAAGAAACTGCGTATCAGCGGGTGACCCAATGCCATCAGCATGGAACCGCATAGTGCCAGACCGAGCGGCCAGAAGAACAGAGACTTTTCAGGTCGATAGGTTTGTTGGTCCTGTTCGATCGGTTCAAGGCTGTCGAGCACATCATAAATAGCGGCTAATTCCTGCGTGTTTCTCGCCCGCTGATATATGCCGCCTGTCAATGCTGCGATTTCTGTCAGGGTTTTTGCGTCCAGTTCTGCTGAAGGGTTAATGGTTCTGTTAAAGAGCAATCCGGGCACAACCAACTCGTCGGCACCAAAACCAATCGTGTAGATTTTAACTCCTTGGGTTGCGGCAATCTTTGCTGCCTGAAGCGGCGAGACCTCGCCCACGTTATTTTTACCGTCGGTCAGCAGTATTAAAATACGACTGTTTTCGGGTCGAGATTGTAATCGTTTGACCGCAAGGCCGATGGCGTCCCCAATGGCGGTTTTGCCACCAGCTATACCGAGTGGCGTTTCAGCGAGTAGTGTTCTCACCGTTGTTCGGTCGAAGGTTAGCGGGGTTTGAAGGTATGCCTGGCTGCCAAATAGGATTAGTCCGAGACGGTCTCCTACGCGGCGTTCTACAAAGTCCCCAACAACGGCTTTTACAACCCTGAGTCTTGTCGTTAGGCCAGCGCTGATTTCCATGTCTTCTGTTCCCATAGAACCGGAAATGTCTACCGCCAGCATCAGGTCACGCCCACTTGTGGGTAGCTCGATAGGATCTCCTATCCACTCCGGTCTTACGCCTGCGAGTACTAATAGGCACCAGATGATGATCATTAAAACACGTCTGCCGATCGATCTGCCGCCACTGGCATGATCTGTTGATTCAAATCCGGCGGCAACTTTAAAGAAGGGCACATGCAGTGCCGACTCTTGGTGACGTGCTGGTTTAAACAAAAAATATACCAACAGCGGTAGCGGTAAAAAAGCAAATACCCATGGCCATTGAAATTCGATCATGATGCCGGTATCTCGTTGGCCGCGGAGGCGTTAGCGTGCGGGGCAAACCCGCCTGACAAGACTTTCATAGAAGTACCGGTCTCATGTTTGGTTGCAGCTAACTTTCGGTGTTTTTTAATCCAGTAAAGACCCAGCTTATGCAGCTTTGCTACATCAACCGAAGGGTTTGACTCATAGTTGCCCTGAATGAGAATTTGCCCCACTCCCATGGAAAATTCTTGTGTTCCTGTGGATCTGTCAAGAAAACTCACCCAGGCTTCTCCAGTAATATTTGCAACTGATTCTCTGGCGTACGTGCTCAGGGCTACGCGTTTCAGCAGGTCCGAATACGCTGTTAGGTATTGCTTTTCGGATGTGTGATTTTCCAGTAGGTGGTTGAGCGCGCGTATGCCTTCACGGCGATACTGATTTGATTGCCACCACTTGAATACCCGATAAACGCCGTAGCTGATCGTGATCAGGGTGACCGCCGCGATTAACCACCAGCCGATAGCCGGAGGCCATGGATCGATAACGCCGGGAATGTGAATATCTCGCAAGTTGGCTAAAGGATCGGTTTGTGCGGGCGGTGCGAGTTGCCCAGGCAGAATCCCTTGTGGTGGCTGTGCCTGCGCCATGCTATTTCCTCGTAGCCCGCGTCGAAAGGTTGTTGGTTGACCTACCGATGGCGTCGATCAGTGCGTCGTCGCTCATTTGTTCCGTTTTTAATTCCAGTAAAATTGCCTTTTGCTTGGAAAATGTGGCTTTCACCATATCCAGATTATTGTCATAGGCTCGATGATAGGCCGTTCGATGTTTTTTGCTTGCTGTGTTTATGCGGGCACGAGACTTGCCATCGGTAATTGTATAATAGTCGGGGCGGGGCAACTCACGTTCAAGAAGATCAGAGATGTGGATACCAACAATGTCATTATGTCGAGCTAGCTGTCCAAAATGCAGTCGCGCATCCTCGTCAAAATTCGCGAAATCGCTGATCAGGAATATGGCGCTACCGTGTTTTGCTACTCGTCTGACATTTGTGAGTGCTTCTGTTAGGTATTTACTGTCATTGGAAGTTTGGTCTTTCCCGAGCAGTTGGTTGAAATCATTTATTTCGTTCAGTAAACGCAGCACAGAGTTCTTGTTACGTCGGGGTCGAACTTCCCTGTGCCGGCTTTCCGCGAAGACGATCCCTCCGACTCTGTCACCTCTGTCCAAGGCAGTCCATGCGATCGCTGCTGCTGCTTCAGCGGCGATAACTGATTTGAATACAATTCTTGACCCAAAAAACATGGAATGAGATTGGTCGACCAGTATTAAAACGGGTCGTTCCTTTTCTTCCTGAAAGAGCTTGGTATGGGGTGTTTGGGTTCTTGCTGTCACTCGCCAGTCAATCGTTCGAATATCATCGCCCGGCTGGTAAGTTCTGACCTCAGCGAAATCAATACCCCTGCCACGAAAGCGAGAGGTCAACAAACCCGACATGGGATTGAGTGCCCGATTAGACGTCGGTAGTTCGAGTTCTCGCGAGGCATGCCTCAGGCGAATCAGTTCTTTAATGTTGGTGTAAGCGCCGCCTGTAATGTTGAGTTGCCCAGATCTTGAGGAGGAATGGCGTTGGGGTGAAATGTTTTTTTTCAGCATGGGTAAGGCACTTCTGTTAGGCGGCGGCGACCCTCTGAACGAGTGTGTCAATAACGTGATCGGCGTCGATACCCGTTGCTTCGGCTTCAAAGCTAACGATTAATCGGTGTCGAAATACGTCATGCACGACTGCTTGCACGTCATCAGGACTCACAAAATCTTTTCCTAATAAGTAAGCGTTTGCTCTGGCACAAATATCCAGTGCAATTGTTCCCCTTGGTGAAGCGCCATATTCCAGCCAGTTGGCAAGATCGTCACCAAAGAGTGCAGGGTTCCGGGTTGCCATGGTCAGCTGGACAATGTATTCCTCGACAACCGGTGCCATGTGCATGTTCAGCAGTTCCTGACGTGCTGCGAAAATAGTCTCTTGCTTCAGCACCAATGGCGGCGTCGCGGGTTCTCGTTGTGTCGAGATCATCTCCTGACGTACCAGTTGCAGAATACTTCGCTCTGATGATGCGTCTGGATAGTCGACGTTTACGTGCATCAGGAACCTGTCCAACTGCGCTTCAGGTAAAGGATATGTGCCTTCCTGTTCAATCGGATTTTGTGTCGCCATCACGAGAAAAAGTTCAGGCAATTGAAAAGTCTGCCGACCAAAACTCACTTGCCGCTCGGCCATAGCTTCCAAGAGCGCCGACTGTACTTTCGCCGGAGCACGATTGATTTCATCTGCAAGAATCAGGTTGTGAAAAATAGGCCCCTGTTGAAATTCAAATGTACCCTCCTGGGCCCGATAGATCTCCGTTCCGGTGATATCTGATGGCAAAAGGTCGGGCGTGAATTGAATTCGGTGAAAATCGCCTTCCAGACCCTGACCGAGGGTTTTGATCGCCTTTGTTTTAGCAAGCCCTGGGGCACCCTCGACAAGAAGATGGCCATCGGCCAACAGTGCTGTTAATAAACGGTTGACTAGGCGCTCTTGACCAATAATCTGGCCTCTGAGCCATTTTTCGAGTTCAATAATTTGTTCGCGATGTTGCATGGTTCGCTGATCATAATCCTGTTGATTTTTGTTAATACGCGCATCGGATGTGCGCACACCTATAGACCCTGAAATGGAGATTCTGTTCCGTTCTGTTATACAAAAATTTCCGCTGGCAAGGCTAAACTTTTCTAGCAGGATTTGCCAGTTTTGTTGGTCTGAAAGCACAGCGTCATAGGTATTACAGGAAATTTCCCGCCAGAAAAAAGATGGTTTGCGAACCGTTAATCCGTAAAATACTGATAGGCTGCCTACGGACCCGGAAATTGTTGCTAACAGAGGGTCATAATTCTGAAATTGATGGTGCTTGATGTTATCTGAGCGCTGAATAAAAAGGATGTGGGAAGTTCGCCGCAATCAAGGTAGATAGTTAAGAAGGTTTTTCAGCGCTAGGACGGCCATTTTAGGAAAAAGCTGCGCTGTCAGGCGCACTCACTAAATTCTAAGTCCTCGCGTTTGTTTGCCCGCACACCATTCGTGCAAGCCATAGGTGCGACGATACATTTTGCCTTCATACAAACTTGATTTAAAAGATTAGGAAGACTTTTATGAATTATGAATCTCTCAGAAATCTATTGTTTTTGTTGCCTGCAGAGGTATCTCACCATATTTCACTGCAATCTATTGGATTGATGGAGCAACTGAGGCTGACCTCCCTGATCGCGAGGGACGTGCCGGATGATCCAGTAGAGGTGATGGGGATTCGTTTTCCGAATCGTGTCGGTCTTGCGGCGGGGCTCGATAAAAACGCAGCGTGTATCGACGGCTTGGCCGCGTTGGGATTTGGTTTTCTAGAGGTTGGTACGGTGACGCCTCTACCCCAGGATGGTAATGCGAAGCCAAGGATGTTTCGTTTAAAAGACAAACAGGCGCTGATAAATAGGATGGGTTTTAACAATCAAGGTGTTGATCCGCTGTGCAAGCGGGTGCGACGATCGAAATTCAGCGGGGTATTGGGCATCAATATTGGCAAAAACACCACAACTTCGGTTGGAGATGCGCTCGCAGATTATATTTTTTGCATGAGAAAAGTATACAAACAAGCCAGTTATGTCGCAGTGAATATTTCTTCGCCAAATTCTCCTGGGTTACGCGATTTGCAGAAAGAGTCAGAATTGGCAACCCTCATTGAGGGATTGAAGGAAGAACATGAGGCGCTTAAGGAAAAGTTCGGCAAACATGTACCTCTCGTCGTGAAGATAGCCCCAGATATGGATGATGAAGATATAACGAATCTGGCGCGACGGTTGCTTAGCTTTGAACTCGATGGAGTGATAGTCAGTAACACGACAGTTTCGAGGGGCGCCGTCGCTGGCGAGCGGCATAGCAACCAATCCGGAGGGTTAAGCGGTGAACCTCTGCGAACTCAGGCTAATCACGCATTGTCCCTCGTATCAAACGAGGTCAAAGGAAAGATGGCAGTAATTGGCGTCGGAGGCATTGTTAAAGGCGAAGATGCCGCAGAAAAGATCAGGCTTGGTGCTGATCTCGTGCAAATTTACACCGGCTTTATCTATCAGGGCCCTGACTTGATTTCGAATTGTGTCAAATCGATGAAAAGCTGAACGAGATGATACATCGACATACTCGATATGGCGATCGCGGGTTATTTGTATGCTTGTTGTGCTTTCGATGGTTGCTAAAAACTACAGTCTGAGTTGTGTCGGTTGTCTGGCAATACCTGCTGCGCCTGTGAATCCATCCCAGTGATCTTCCCGGCCGTTTCGCCATCCACTTATCCATGTTTGTCTGGTTTCGCCTACCTGAAATGGACATAACTCTTTCGACTTGCCGAGGCGGCCGACCTGGTAGCCTCGAACGAATGCGCGTTGGTTTTTGTCTCTTTTCTGTCTTCTCATTAAAAACCCCGTCATAGAAACGTTAGCTGAATAGGATCCAGTGGGAAACACTCACAATCATGATTGCGATAGCAATTTATATCTTTCTTATTACCCTAAGTCGAACAACTAATAGTCATAAAGTAGGAGCCTATTATCATCCGATGTTCTAAAGAGGTAAGAGTGCTGGCATGAAATTAGGTTGGCAAAATGACTCAATCAGGTGCGTTTTCCGCACCAAATTAGCGCGTTAGCGACGAATTTGACTTCTGTGCTAGGCATTGTTTGACTATTGTTGAGCGGACCGTATTGAATGGGTACACTTCGAGCCTTTCGAGAGGTCTGCTCATTGCTGAGTGACCACGTTCAAAGAAATTTCAAAATAAAAAATGGGGTAGATATGAAATTCCTGGCTAAGAAAACTCTGGCTGTTTATTGCTTACTGATTGCACCGCAATCGGTGTTCGCGTCCGAAAACTTGAGTTCGGCCAACACGGCATGGATTCTCACCTCAACTGCGCTTGTGTTGTTTATGACAATCCCCGGTCTATCGCTATTTTACGGCGGGCTTGTGAGGGTTAAGAATGTACTTAGTGTATTGATGCAGTGCTTTGCAATAACCTGCATGGTTTCTATCTTATGGTTGATCGGCGCTTACTCTTTGGCATTTTCCGAAGGTAATGCTTTGGTCGGTGGTCTAGGCAATATGTTCTTTGCCAACGTGACCGAAGGTTCAATGTCTGGGGATATCCCTGAAAGTGTTTTTGCCATGTTTCAATTGACCTTCGCGATTATCACACCTGCGCTGATCGTGGGTGCCTTTGCGGAGCGAATGAAATTCTCCTCAATGATGTTGTTCTCAGCGATTTGGCTGGTTGTTGTTTACGCTCCGATCACCCATTGGGTTTGGGGTGGAGGCTGGCTGGGTGAAATGGGACTGCTAGACTTTGCCGGTGGCACGGTTGTCCATGTCACAGCTGGCTCGGCAGCGCTGGTTTGTGCTCTGGTGATGGGACCCAGAAGAGGTTTCCCAACCACGGCGATGCCGCCTCACAACTTAACCATGGCGATGACCGGCGCCGGTATGCTCTGGGTAGGATGGTTCGGATTCAATGCGGGTAGCGCGCTTGCAGCAAACGGTGATGCCGGCATGGCGATGCTGGTCACCCACATGTCTGCTTCAGCGGGTGCCTTGACCTGGATGGCTTGTGAATGGTTCAAGTTCGGCAAACCGAGCGCTCTGGGTGCGGTGACCGGCATGGTAGCGGGTCTAGGCACTATTACCCCAGCCTCTGGTTTTGTCGGTCCTATGGGTGGCCTCGTGATCGGTATATTGGGGGGCTTCCTCTGTTTTAACATGACAAACCTGTTGAAAATAAAGCTGCGAATTGATGATTCCCTTGATGTATTCCCGGTGCACGGTGTCGGTGGTGCACTTGGTACAATCCTCGCAGGTGTTTTCGCCAGTGCTAGTTTGGGCGTATTTAGTGGTCAAGGCTACGCAGAGGGCATGGATATGGCCTCTCAATTAACCGTGCAGGTCACCGGGGTGATCGCCACCTTTGTTTACACCGTAATCGCGACGTTTATCATTTTGAAGCTCGTTGATGTGCTCCTCGGTTTGAGAGTGAGTACAGACGAAGAGACTGAAGGGCTAGATATTAATCAGCATAATGAACGCGGCTACGACCTCTAGAAACGACCGATTGATAACATTCGGTTTTGAAAATTCGGGAAAATTGCTCGTTCATCTAAGGTGAATTGGGCGTTTTCCTGTTTTTCGAGCATGCCTCATCGCAGCTTGCAGCAATAGAGAATTTTAATAGATCTGGTGTTTGACTATCTTCTCGCAGCCGCGCGCTCTGCTAAAAAACTGACCAGCTCAGGAAATTCAAGTCCGTAGCCGCGGGCGCCATCAGGATACAGGCTGGTGGGTGTCATGCCTGGCAGCGTATTCACTTCGAGTAGCAACTCTGTTTCATCATCAGGAACAATGAAGTCAGCCCTTGAAAGGTCTCTGCAACCAAGAGATTGATGCGCAGCGATCGCAAGCTCCTTGAGTCTCGACGCCTGGTTCGCTGGCAGATCCGCAGGCATTACGTGTTCACTTAAACCCTCGGTGTATCTGTGCTCGAAGTCGTACCAGCTTTCTTTGGAAGCAGTTGTGATTTCTATGACCGGGAATGCCTTGGGTCCGTTTACAGTGTCGAGAACACCTACTGTAATTTCCTTGCCATCGATGCGTTTCTCGACCAGCAAGCGGGGGTCAAATTTGAACGCATTTTCCAGTCCTTCGCGCATCTCGTTCAGATTAGAAACTCGCGTCACGCCAAGGGCGCTTCCCTGACGAGCAGGCTTGATGACGACGTAGGTGCCCAGTTGTGCGTTTATGGCCTCAACGGATGCCGTGATGGCGCTGTCAATGGTGATCGTCATCTGATCTATGACAGGCAAGTTAGCGGCACGAAAAACGTGCTTTGCAACAATCTTATCCATAGCAACAGCGCTCGAGTGCACGTCGCTTCCAACGTATGCATAACCGAGCATCTCGATAAAGCCCTGCAGGGTGCCATCCTCGCCAGGGGGACCGTGGAGAACAGGAAACACAAGGTCTGGTCTGAAGGCTTGTAAATTGTTAGCAAGATGGTCATCAAGCTCTATGTTCACCACCTGTGGATAGTTTACCGAGAGCGCCTCGGTGACACCCTTAGCAGAGACCCTCGAAACCGATGCCTCAGCGGAAGTTCCTCCGCTGATGACTGCTATCCGGAGATTTGAATTCATATCGTCACTCTACCTTTCTCGGCTGGTTTTGCGCTGTTTAATACGATGACCAAGGGGGCGAATATTAAAGCCTATTTGAAGCATTCTGAAGGGAAAAAAACGGAGAACCAAGTGAAATCAAGCTTGGGCACGATCGTTCAGGTAAGAACTTGCAATCGAGAGCATTGACCTTATAGTGAGGATGAAGGTTTGTCATGCCTGAATTCAGGAAGTAGAGGTGTTAATTGGGTTATCTGAGAATTGGTGAACTGGCCCTTAGAACGGGCACCAGTGCAGAGACATTGAGATTTTATGAGAGCAAGGACCTGATTGTCGCCCCTCGCAGAAGTGATGCGGGTTATCGCCTCTATACACAAGCGGATGTGGCGAGAGTTGATTTTATTGTGAAATCTAAGCGTCTTGGCTTCTCACTGAAAGAGATTGAAGAATTGCTGTCTCTGAGGATTGAACGTGAGTCAAAAACCTGTGGTGAGGTTAAAAAACTGGCGCAGGCGAAATTGGTGACTATCGAAAATAAGCTCGTAGAATTAACTCAGATGAAAAGTGCGCTCCAAAAGATTACCGATGCCTGCTGCGGCGGAGAAACTTCGGCGCTTGAGTGCTCTATTCTGAACTCTCTTGATGGCGTGTCGGACAGCGAAAGCTATGACTGAAAGCGGTGACTCAAAGCCTTGAGTTGAGGGTGTTTAATTCCGCTAGCCACTTTTCCTGGTTGGCGATTTTTTGAAACTTCGGTTTGCGGGCACGATCATTCGTTAGCAGGCTTTCCAGTTCTATAATTCTCTCGAGAATTTGGTCTTCGCTCTGAGTCTCCGCTGTCGAAATATGTTTGTCGCTGCTTGATAGCTGCCCTTCTCTTCTGCGGCTGACGCTTTGTTTGTAAAAGGCTTTTGGGTCATTCAATTCTCGAAGCACGCCGTTCTCTATCAGCACGTATCGTTTAGCGATGTTGTCAACAAAGCGTCGATCATGAGATGTGATAAGTAGGGTTGCGTTATTTTCCAATAGTTGTTTTTCGAGTTGTTCTTTTCCTTGAATATCGATGTGGTTGGTGGGCTCATCAAGAATCAGGAAATTAGGTGCGTTTAGTTTGATGATCAGGAACATCAATCGAGCCTTTTCACCGCCGCTTAGTAC
>CAXRCG010000104.1:0-14928 GCA_964228885.1 Pseudomonadales bacterium
CCGTCTTAAGGCTGATTTGGTTTCTTGAGAAACAGGATGAGCACGGCGCTAAGCATATTTGCCACTGCCACAATCAGGATAGCGCCGTTGTAATCGCCAAACACATCGTAATAATAGGATGTCGCTAGGGGTGCACCCGCAGTCAACATGATACTAAACGGCATCGCGGCGCTGCGCACACCGCCTAGATATCGCCTACCAAAATAAGACGCCCAGATTACTTCCTGTAACGGGATCATCCCACCCCAACCAAACCCCAGCACAGCAAAGCCTGTGATAAGAATCGGTAGACTGGCGACATGCGCGCCGTAAACAATAACGAACAGCGAACCACCCGTAATTGCCGCGCTGATTGACGCCAGCGGCTTCGGTTGCAGTCCATCAATCAACCAACCCCATATCGGCTTGGATACTAGTGCAGGCACCGATGCAATCGTGATCATAAGCGCGGCAGTGGTTCTGTCGTAACCGGCATCGGTCATAAACGGGACCGTCTGAATCAACATGACCTGAATGGTGATACCAAACATACCAAAGGCAATCACAAGCCAATAGAAAGTTAGGCTGCGCAGGGCCTGGCCGCGGGTCATCGAATTGTTAAAATCATCCTCTGCTTTCTGCGCAAAACCCTGACCAACCTCATGATCACTTTTACCATCTGGATTTAGATTGTGATCTTCTGGGGAGCGTCGCATCGCCAATGCCGTTGGTACGACGAAAATAAAAGCACCAAGCGACAATAGCTGCCAGCCTATTCTCCATCCATAAAGATCAATCGCCCAGGTTGCGAGGGGCGTTAGCAGCACCCCAGCAAAAGAAACACCCATCGCTGCAAATGCAATTGCCCGCCCCCTGAAATCGACGAACCATTTCGCCAGCGTGACATTCACAACCAAATTACCAATCAAAGATGCGCCAATCGTCAAGACAATACCGTTAAGCAATATCCACTGCCACAACGCGCTAACTTTTGAAAGTAAGAAGAGTGCGATTGCGAGAATCACAACACCGCCGAGCATAAACCCTCGAGCACCTTTTCGATCAACCAGGCTTCCGATAAAAAAACCTGTGAGTGCCATAACTACCTGCCCGATGGTACGGGGAAGCGTGAATTCTGCTCTGGTCCAACCAAGCTCCGTGGTCATTGGAATCATAAAGGGTCCAACGACATAACTCTGTGCACCCACAGATACAAACTGGGCAATGAACGCGGCAACGATCAGCCAATAACCATAATAGATGTGTCGCGACAAAATGGCTCCCGGCTTTTCTTAAAGGGATGGTGAAATCAAGATTATTGTTTTCCGGATACTGCAACTTCTATCAAATAGGGTTTTCCAGAATCGAACGCACGTTTTATCGCCCCGGACAGGTCGTTAGCATCTTCAACACATTCTGCAGCAAGACCCATACCCTTGGCCATCTCGGCAAACCCAAGCGTTGGATGCGTTAAATCCATATGCGGATAAGGTTTGTTAGACGTCTGACCAAAACGGTTACGATAAATCTCAATATTATGCTTTAACACCCTGTATTCCTTGTTAGAAAATATCACAAATACTATCGCAAGCTCATGATGAGCAGCTGTCCACAACGCCTGGATACTATACATCGCCGAGCCATCACCGGAAGTACAAAGCACCGGCCTTGTTTTGTGCGCGACCTTGACTCCAAGCGCACCTGGTATACCTTGACCAATACCACCTCCTCGACCACCGTAGTAATCACCTGGACTTGAAAAATCAAAACCAGCGGCAATTTCGACGGACGCAGTTATCGATTCATCTACCACTATGGTTCCTTTGGGAATGGCTGACGAAATTTCCAAAATTGCTCGCGCGGGAGTCATAGGTTGATAATCCCACTGAGTTTTCAAGCGCGCTTCTGATGCCGTCACATTAGCTAGATGCGTGGCAGCCAGCGCTTCGTTTCGGGCGACGGCATCTGCCTCATAGGCTTTGCTGGCTGTTGTTTTCAAATGCCCTATTATGCTGTCGATACTCGTTTTTAAATCACCTAACAGAGCGAGTGTAACAGGGAACTTAAAGGCGGCCCTCGAGGCAGCCGAACACAACTGAATCGTTTTCGCTCCTTCAGGCATTAGACCACCATAATCAAACCACACTTCATCAAATTCGGGGCTATCCGTCATTAAAATGAGGTCATGGGGCGCTAAAACTCGACGGATACCTGCCGCTTCAAATGGCAGCCGACCCTTGTTGTGGATATCTTTGCCGGGAAACGCGCTATGCGCCCTCAGGCCTTCATGGTAAACATGTGCCCCAGTCTGTTCTGCAAGCGCCACCATGAGCTGGGCCGAATTTGTGGTTGCCACGTCATCACCCACTACGATCGCCGGATTATTAGATGCTAGCAGCATTTGAGCGACCTGCACTATGCCCTGTTGTTCCGCTTCAGGGGCACGCAGGTAGTCGCCTGAATCCCGAGCTCCTAGTTGAGTTTCCTGGACCATCACGTTGATCGGCAAAGCCACAAATACAGGTCCTTTAGGTTCTTCGTTGGCAATCTGAAAAGCCCGTCGCATCACTTCGCTCACTTCATCAGCATCTCTGGGCTCCGCACTCCATTTTGTTACCGGCGTCGCCATGGCAACCAAATCGTGTGACAAAAGTGGTTCTCGCAACCGCATTCGCGTGTCCTGCTGACCTGCGGTCACAATCATTGGTGATCTGGATTTAAGCGCGCCGTACATCATGCCCAAGGCATTGCCGAGCCCCGGTGCAACATGGAGGTTAACTAAACCTGTTTTACCGCTTGCCTGAGCATAAAATCCCGCTGCCCCAACAGCGACGCCTTCATGCAGCGTGACGTAGTATTTAAGATCGGGATGGTCTATCAGACTATCCAGCAGCGGATTTTCAGTTGTACCGGGATTCCCGAACATCGTATCGACGCCATGCAGAGCCAAACTGTCCATGAAAACATCGATTCCACGCATCTCACTCTCCCTTTCTGCAACCGTTAAATTGTATCGAAACACCGTGACATTAACCCAACCGCATGAAAATATCTCTTTCCGGCATCAGCAAAATTTAACACGCAACGCTCTATTTTCTGATTTACTTCAAGCGTTAATTACTCGCTATCGTTTCTCTTCGATAAAGAGACCCCCTGGATCGGCGCCAAGCAGCCAGTTATCGCATTCCAAACGTAAAATCAGAGCGTCCTCTATCAATTAGCCAGGGTTGACTTGAACCTGCGTAGCGGCTTGTGGTTCCATGATGGTAGAGCAAATACAAAATCCAACACTACTAATCGTCACAATCTGATTTCATCGGGTGACAACAGACAGGGAGAGTCCCATGCGACCGAACCATTTTCTACGCGCTATGAGAGCCAACAAACAAACGATTGGCGCGTGGCTTGCTCTCGATTCAAGCTTTTCTGCAGAAGCGATAGCAAATGCAGGATTCGATTGGGTCTGTCTTGACATGCAGCATGGCATGCTGGACTACAATGACATTAAAATCATGCTACCGGCAATTTCGACGACAGACACCATTCCGCTGGTGCGCGTCCCCTGGAACGAGCCCTATGAAATCATGAAAGCCCTAGACGCAGGCGCTTACGGTGTTGTGGTTCCGATGGTGAATAATCGTGAAGAAGCCGAACGTGCAGTTGCGGCCTGCCGTTATCCGCCCCAGGGGAACCGTTCTTTTGGCCCACTGAGGGCATCGATTTATGCCGGCGCCGGTTACGTTCAGGAAGCAAATTCAGAGTTGGCCTGTATCGTGATGATTGAAACCGAGGAGGCGCTGCAAAATTTAGATGACATCATGTCAACGCCCGGCGTCGATGGCGTTTATATCGGCCCAGCAGATTTGGCTTACGCGCTTGGTCTGGTACCTACTGGAGACAACAACGATCCCTTACATGTCGAGACAGTGACAAGAATTTTTGAAACAGCAAAGAAGCACGGCATCGGCGCTGGCATTCATACGGGCAGTGTTGAATATTCAAAAAGGTATCTTGAGCAAGGCTTTCATATGGTGACTCTAGGACAGGACATCGGATTTATGACACGGATGGCACGCAGGGAACTCGCTCAGGTTCGCAACGATACAGGTGCGGAAAAGATCGACCCTAAAGACAATTTCTACTAAGCGGCACCCTGCCTAAGCAGCGCATCAATGAGAACTTTATGAAAGCGTCATTTTTGAAGCCGCTAGGATTCTCTTTCCTCGCCCTGGCCCTGCTCGGCTTTGCCTTACCGATACTACCCGGCACACCGTTCCTGCTTCTATCGGCTTGGTTCTTCGCCAGATCCTCAAAGAAATGGCATGCTTGGTTGCTCAACAACAAACTCTTCGGTCCCATCATTCTCAACTGGGAAACCAACCGCTGCATCAATTTTCGCACAAAATGCGTGGCGATCATTTCAATGCTAGGCGTCGGCGGCGGATCAATCTTTTTTGGTGTTGACGACATGCGCCTAAAGATGGTGGGTGGCCTATTGATGATGATTGGCGCCGGCGTGATTCTGACGATAAAAACCTGTCCCCCTAGAGAACCTGAGTCTCGTCACTATTAGTTTGACCCAACTTGAGCATCGCGATACTGATTAGTGTAGATTTACTTTTCGCTGCCATACACGGACTGTTTTCTGCCGACGGCGATCATTTTAGCCCTACCGATGAGACACTTATTGAAGCAATAGGAAAGATCCAGGCATGATCTGGTCAACAAACGGGAGACCGATTTTTCCAAGGACGTGCCTGTTCAAGCTGCGCGGAGATCTGAAGTAGCAGGGCCTCATTGCCAAAGGCTGCTGCGAATTGTACGCCGACAGGTAAATCATCTTTACTCCAGTGCAAGGGTAGAGATATTGCTGGATTTCCTGTCGCATTGTAGAGATGAGTGTAACCCCAAAATTGCTGAATATTACGACTATACTTCTCTTGGTCGTCATCATTTGTCGCCATAAACCCAAGTGGAACCGGCGGCTGCAACAGGGTTGGGCTTAAGATCAAATCATATTGTTGGAATAGCCCCTCTACTTGCCGCCCGGCAGCATGAATAGTAGCAACCGCTCTTGCATAATCTTCAGCGCTGAAGGTCGCACCAAGTTTCGCACAACGCATCGTGTTAGCTTCGATGAAGTCCGAGGAAAGCGATGCGAGACCCAGTGCACGAACACGAGATTGCAGCGAATTTGCCGCATTTGCACAAACCAAAATATGTGTGGCAGCAGAAAACAAAGCCTCATCAAGACCTAGCGCCATGACTTCAACACGATGTCCCAGTTCCTCGAGCAGCGAGATTGTCGAGGTGATCGCAGCAACACACTCAGGGTCAGCCGACCCCACACCCGAGGCTGGTGACATATTAAGACCAACCCGCAATTGTTTTGGCGCTTGTTTAGTCGCTGCCAGATATGCGCCTTCAAAGTAAGGTGCATGATATGGATCACCCAGCGCTGCGCCATGGGTCATATCAAGCATCAGCGCACTATCCCGAACAGTTCGACTGACAACATGGGCCGTCGCCATACTTCCCCATCCCTCACCAACGTCCGGTCCGAGCGGTGTTCGGCCACGCGTAGGTTTAAGCCCAACAAGTCCGCAGCAGGATGCAGGGATTCTTATCGAGCCTCCGCCATCGCTTGCGTGCGCCACGGGTAATATACCAGCAGCAACAGCGGCGGCGGCTCCACCACTAGAACCCCCGGATGTTTTCGTTAGATCCCATGGGTTCTTACAACTACCCAACATCACGGATTCAGTCGTGGCTGCGAGTCCGACTTCAGGCGTGTTTGATTTACCCATGATGATCAAACCTGCTTGTCGGTATCGCTTCACAATTTCCGCGTCATGATCTGGAACGAAGTTTTCATAAAGCCGACTACCCATCGTGCATCGAACATCTTTCACCATCGTTAAGTCTTTGATCAGAAATGGGACGCCGGCCAAGGGTGCGTTACTCGATAAGTCGTCACAGATCTTTGCTTCCTCTAAAGCCTCCGCGAACATGGGCGTCACTATGGCATTTAAGTAAGGGTTCACCGCTTCAGCGCGTTTTATTGCAGCTTCAATCACCTCGCTGGACTTCGCATCCTTACTTTGGATCAGATTTACCAAGTCAATCGCATCAAATTTGGAATAATCATCCAGCATAGATGGCTCCTAAAAGTTTCATAGATATCAGTGACCCCATAACTTAACTCTGGGAAAGGCGCGTTACCAGCAAGACTGCTGGTTATTGGTGGTGTTCATTTGAGTAAAACTTGAAACCTTCGTAGTATGTAAACCAATCTATTGAAGACCCAATTAATCCGTCGTTACACAAGAGAGACTAAAACATGCCTATTGTTAATATTTTTGAGCTTGCGGAAAAAGAAAAAGCCAATATCGAAAACCTCAGCGTCGACCAACTCAAAGCCGAGATGGCGGACAATAAAGATCTCTTATTGATAGATATCCGTGAAATTCAGGAAACAATTGACCTCGGTACCATTCCCGGTGCGATTCACTGCGCAAGAGGTATGCTGGAATTCTGGGCGAGCCCAGCGAGTCCCTATTACCGCGACTACTTTCAGGAAGATCGTCGCACCGTTGTGTTTTGTGCCGGTGGGGGTCGTAGTGTTTTCGCAACCAAAGCACTAATGGAAATGGGATTTACTGATGTCGCCCACCTAGAGCCTGGCTTCGGTGGCTGGAAGAAAGATGAAGAGCCAATCGAGGACGTCGCATCAACCAGCCGATGGATGAGGAAAGAAAAATAAGATGCTCGATTTAGTTCGACTTGGTGAAAACACGGGCTTAAGGGTTTCAAAACTCTGCCTAGGCACAATGAATTTTGGCGAACCGGGCCGTGGCCACCAGGGCGACTGGACCCTGGGAACAGACCACGCACGCCCCATACTTAAAGCGGCGATTGAACAAGGTGTTAACTACTTCGACTGCGCGGACATTTACGGTATCGGTGCCTCGGAAATAGTTGTGGGCCAACTGTTGAAGGAGCTCTTGTCACGGGACGAGTACGTGCTGACAACCAAGGTATCGATGCCAATGGGTCGTGCAGCAAATCAGGGAGGGCTTTCTCGAAAACATATCATAGAAGGCGTGGACCGTTCCTTGAAACGATTAGGTCACGATTACATCGACCAACTCATCATTCATCGCCACCCCCACGGTATTCCCGGTCAGGCAAAAACACCTATAGAGGAGACAATGGAAGCGCTAAATGATGTTGTGAAAGCTGGCAAGGCACTCTACCTCGGCGCATCCTCTATGTTTGCCTGGCAGTTTGCAGAATTACAGATGACTGCTGAGCGAAACGGCTGGACCAAGTTCATTTCGATGCAGAATCACCTGAACCTTATCTACCGCGAAGAAGAACGTGAAATGATTCCTTATTGCGTCAGTAGTGGCGTTGCGGTAACACCTTGGTCGCCTCTAGCCAGAGGAATACTGGCTGGTGCTTATCAGGGCGGCTTTGATAAAGGGTTGACCACCAGATCTTCCGGACAGGATAGAAAGCGAACTGAATCACTCTATCGCGGCGACAACATCTTCAGAATTGCCGATAGAGTTGTCGAAGTGGCGGAAAAATATGGCAAGAAACCGGCACAAATCGCCGTAGCCTGGCTGTTTTCCGTTGAAGGCGTCACCACTCCAGTTGTGGGCGTTTCAAAGGCAGCGCAACTTTCCGATCTTGTTGATGCGACCAAAATAGCACTGGAGGCTGAAGACAAGGCCTATCTTGAGGAGCTTTACCAGCCGGTGCAGAACCTGCTATCTATCGGCGCCTCCTAGCGCCCCATCCCGACGCTCAACCGCCGGCACGGGAAGCTTACGCAAGCGGGTGCATTGCCGAGAAAGATGCCGATTAGCGCGAGTTGGTGGTTTATGATAAAAACATGGTCGATAAGTAACTATAGGAACAAGCGGTATGGCTGAATATGATCTCATCATCCGAAACGGACACGTTGTTGATGGCAGTGGCGGAAAATCGGGCGTCCTCGATGTTGCAGTAAAAGATGGCTTGATTCAGGCCGTTGGCGAAAACCTATCAGATACCGCTGACAACGAAATAGATGCTGCCGGACTCATAGTCACACCCGGTTTCGTTGATGTGCATACCCACTATGACGGTCAGGCTACCTGGGACTCGCACCTGAACCCTTCTTCTAATCTTGGCACCACCACAGTGGTCATGGGCAACTGCGGCGTTGGATTTGCTCCTTGTAAACCGGAAGATCACGAGGTTCTGATCCAGTTGATGGAAGGAGTCGAGGAAATCCCCGAAACCGCGATGGCCGAGGGGTTGCCCTGGACCTGGGAAAGCTTTCCAGAGTATCTGGATACACTTGATGCAAAACCCCGAGATATCGATGTCGCTGCACTAGTGCCACACGGCCCTGTTCGAGTGTATGTGATGGGAGAGCGAGCGGTAAATCGCGAGACAGCGACCGATGAAGATATCTCAAAGATGCAGGCTGTCATACAAGAGAGTGTCAACGCCGGCGGCGTCGGCTTTTCTACTTCTCGCACACTCGTACATAGAACCAGCACTGGCAGCCCGGTACCCACCTACAAAGCTGCAACACACGAATTGAAGCAGTTAGGTCTGGCGTTATCAGGTGAAAAAGGGCACGTGTTTCAGCTGATATCCGATTGGGAAGATTTGGACGAAGAGTTCAGTATTCTCCGCAACACCAGCGAATCGACCGGGGCAAAAGGTACCTTTACCCTGCTTCATCTGGATAACCAGCCGGATTTATGGCGCGAGCAATTAGGCCACATCGAACATGCTCAGTCGGAGGGGCTGGATATCCGTGGTCAGGTGCTTTCAAGACCCGTCGGTATGCTAATGGGGCACCCTGCTTCAATGAGCCCATTTTCACCCAGACCAACGTTCAGATCACTTGAAGATCTACCGTGGGACGAGAAGATAGCTAAACTGAAAACTCCTGAAATCAAATCGCAAATTCTTGGGGAAGAAATTGATCAACCGCATATATTCGTTAAGTTGTTCAAGCGTCGCTTCGACAAAATGTATCCGTTAGAAGAACCCATTGAATATTTACCCGCACCCGATACTTCTGTTGCAGCCCGCGCACAGGCTGAAGGCGTTGCACCTGATGAGTGGTTATACGACTATTTTCTTGGAAATAATGGCAACAACCTCATCTATATTCCTGCAGCAAACTTCTCCGATCACATACCAGAATTGCTGACGCATCCAAATACTGTGTCGGCCCTAGGTGATGGTGGTGCACACGTCGGCTCTATCTGTGATGCCAGCGCAAATATTTATGTGATCACCAAGTGGGTTAAAGAACGAAAGAGTTTTGAACTCGAAAAGGCGATTCATTTGCTGACCCGCCAACCCGCGGAACTGTATTCGCTCAAAGACAGAGGCTTGATAGCACCCGGTTACAAAGCAGATATCAACCTGATTGACTATGAAGCGCTCAGCTTGAAGACGCCCCATATCGTCCACGATCTACCCGCCGGAGGTAAAAGACTACTACAGCACGCAAACGGTATCGTTTCAACGATGGTTTCGGGCACTGTCATCTATCAATCAGGTGAAGCAACCGGAGCATTACCCGGTAAACTTGTTCGGGGTCAGCAACAGGATCCTGGAACCAGCGCTGCGGCCCCAGGTTAATTCATCCCAACCTCGCTGTTGCTAACAGGTGTTGATGATTCAGACTTGCCACGTTTGAACCAACACTCGTCCGCAACCATTTATGCTCCGCTATTTACCGATAAAAACGGGCTCTCGCTTTTCGACAAACGCTTTACTGGCTTCTTTATGATCTTGAGTCTGACCACAGTGCACATGGTGAGTCGCCTCAAGGTCCATACAATCATCGACATCACCGGCAAGCGCCCGATTTAGATTTTCTTTCATATACCGATAGGCAACGGTAGGGCCAGAGGATATGCGATGACCAATTTCAAGTGCTTTAGCCTGCAGCTCATCCGCCTCACAGACCCAATTCGTTAGACCGAGTCTTAGCGCTTCATCTGCGCTAACGCGGTCAGACAAATAATACAACTCTTTCGCCTTGGCAGTACCCACCAGTTGCGCCATGAAATAGGTACCACCGTAGTCGCCAGAAAAACCTACCCGAGCAAATGCAGTAGTCATGATCGCGTTAGTTGCCATTACTCGCATATCACACGCCAGTGCAAGGGATAGACCTGCGCCAGCAGCCGCACCCGGCAGCGCGGCGATCGTCGGTTTGGGCATTTTGAACAATTTGCCAGCCGTCGCCCGTTGATTAACCCGCTGAGCGTGAATCGCTTGATCTATTGTTCGCGGGCCCACAGTACCATCGCCGGAACTTGCCATGCCTTTAACATCACCTCCGGCACAAAAACCCTTACCTGCACCCGTAAGTACAATGCACTTAATCTCATTATCAAGCTCCGCTTCAGCTAGCATTTTTTGCAGCGCGGCATTCATTTCACCCGACATCGCGTTTCTCGCTTCTGGGCGATTTAGCGTGAGTACAGCCACGCCATCATTATTTTCAGCCAGTAGATGTTCTGTACCTGTTTCAATTTTCGTGATTGTCATCTCTTTTCCCTCTGGTTTCTTGGTGCGCACTTATCTCAACGCAACTGTAGCAAATCTACAACACAATCGTCACATCTCGATTTTGAAGTCATTTATTGATGGTATTCTGCCCGGCGTTACGAAAAAGTCGCTCGCATCCACCAAATACAAATTTTCATTTCAGACACTGGCCGGTATAGTCAGACTCTTGTCGACAAACTAGGGAACAATAGTTTATCAAAAGGACGGACGTTTTGAGACGGAGCTCGCACAGGCACACTGCGTGATGCGGGCAGAGAAACCACCCGCCTGTTAGAGATTCATTGGTGTCTACGAAAGTATGTTTATTATTAATATCATCGCGTCGGCCAAGTCACAGAAGTGATGTCGCTGGTCTTGGCGCTAAAGCTAAGGCGCTGGCCAAACGACCTACCAATTAACGCTCGCTAGATGCGCATTCACACATAGTATAAATGGCGACACCGACAGGTTGCGCTTAAACTCACGAAATCAGAGTAATAGAAATTATGAAATTTAATCCTGCTATTGAAACCTACGTCAATCTCGCTACCTACAGAAAAGATGGTCGAGAAGTCAGAACCCCTGTGTGGCTTGCTGGAGACGATGGCGAGTACTACGTCTTCTCCGAATCAAAAGCAGGCAAAGTAAAGCGAATTAGAAACAACGGTAAGATGGCGATAGCGCCCTGTGACATGCGGGGCAAACTCAAGCAAGACATATGGGAATCAGGGACCGCAGCCATCGTAACCGATGCAGCAAAAATTGAGGACATTTACCGCTTGTTTGATGCCAAGTATCGTTGGCAAATGCGCTTTCTTAATTTTATCGCAAAACTTAATGGGCGCTTTAATAATCGCGCAATTCTCGCACTGAAGGTCGAACCCGAAGCGCAAAACTAATCTTTTCTGTCGTGCTCATACTGCCATGATCATGCGATAAGCGTTAGCGGAACAATTACCGCTGACCTGTGACAATGACACGGTTATTATATCGACGTTTGTCAGCATAGGCTTTCCCCGATGTTTGAACTACCTTTACGCGCCATAGAAATAAGAGATCAGGTCGAGTCATTTTTTAACGACCGCATTTTACCAAATCACAAGCTATGGCTAGAGCAAGCCGCTGCCGGTGAAGCTGCCCCCACTATCCAGCGTACCCTCCAGCAGGAAGCAAAGGCCCTTGGCCTCTGGAATATGGCACTGCCAAGGCTTGATGACAACGAGCCTGGCACACGACTCTCGAATCTTGAATTCACGGGTGTCGCAGAGGTACTAGGCAAATTAGAGTGGGCCTCGCGGGTGTTTAACTGTCACGCACCGGATGTACCCAACATGGAACTCCTGCAACTGTTTGCCACGGAGCAGCAAAAAGAGAAGTGGCTGACTCCTTTACTTAACGGGGAAATCGGATCTGCTTTTGCCATGACCGAACCGCTTGTCGCTTCATCGGATCCGACAAATCTGACGACAAGCATTGTTCGTGACGGGGACGAATATGTTATCAACGGTAGAAAATGGTTCGCCTCCAACGCAACTCATGAGAAATGTGAACTCATTGTGGTCGTTGGTGTCACTGACCATGACGCCCCAAAATCAAAACGCCAGTCTCTTTTCCTCGTACCAAGACATGCCGAGGGTATCAATGTGATGAGGAATTTACCCGTGTTCGATCATCTGTCACCGACGAATCGTCACCCTGAATTCGAAATGAAAAACGTCAGAATTCCGGCAGAAAATTTACTCGGGGAGCTCGGTGCAGGGTTTGCGATTGGTCAAGCACGGCTTGGACCGGCGAGACTTCATCATTGCATGCGTGCGATTGGTGAATGTGAGGTGCTGATTAGTTTGATGGTGAAACGCTCACAGGAACGAACCACCTTCGGTAAACGCATTGATGAGTACAGTTCAACACAGGAAGCGATCAGTCTGTCACGGATCGAGCTGGATCAAGCACGTTTGCTCGTTCAAAGGGCGGCACACCAACTGGACACCATCGGTAATAAGGCCGCACGAAAGCAAATATCAATGATAAAGGTTGCGGTCGCTAGAATTTATCAGTCAATTGCTGATCGGGCGGTACAGCTTTATGGAGCGAAAGGTGTCACAAACGACACGCCGGCGGCGAGAGCATTCGGCAAAGCCAGAGCATTCAGAATTTATGACGGGCCGGATGAAGTGCATCTACAGACCATCGCACGTATCGAAGCCGGCGAGCAAGACCTCACTTTGATGGACTACTATCTCGGTTAACTCGTACTATCGATTCCTACCCAGTCACGAAGGATCGAATAGCCTAACTTTACCGATAAAAGGCAGGTTGCGGTTACGTTGGGCATAATCAATGCCGTACCCCACAACAAATTCGTCGGGGATGTCGAATCCTATCCAACGCACATCGACTTCGACCTCACGCCTTGATGGCTTATCAAGCAACGCACAAACTTCAAGCGATCTTGGCTGACGAGATTTTAACAGCGCTTGCACATGATGCATCGTGTGACCGGTATCAACAATATCTTCAACAAGTAGGACATCCAGCCCGTTTATCTCACCTCGCAAGTCCTTAAGAATCCTCACTTCCCTTGAACTTGTCATCGCGTCTCCGTATGACGATACTTCTAGGAAATCGACTTCCACTGGCATCTTCAGCTCACGAACGAGGTCTGCAATGAATACGAAAGATCCCCTTAGCAAACCAACAACAACTAATTTATCAGCATCGTTGTAATTCGCTGTTATTTCTTTTGCCAATGCCTCAACCCGCGCGGCAATTGATTTTGCCGATATCATTTCATCAATGGCATAATTCGAATGATCCATTATCTGGTTCCTGCTTTTGCTATCAATCCGGTTCATAATGAGCCAGTCAAAATGCCCGCGTTGCGGACACCGCCATTCTAAAGAACACAGGAGACTACTGACAAGCTATTACATCTGACTGATTGATAGATTATAGTCGTTGGGAGCGTTCTTACTTAAAGACAATATATTCAGAGACGGAATGACGACACCAAGACCCATTTACCACCGGAAACAAAGAACGACAAAACTCGGCTTTCGGACAAAACTTAGCCAGGGTATCGGCGCTATTCCTGACACAGTCAAGAACTGGGTTTTTAATACCTTTGCACTACTCTATTACAACCAGATCCTTGGAATGGATGCCTTTCTCGTATCCATAGCTCTCGCAGTCGCCATCGTGTTTGACGCAGTTACAGATCCTCTGGTTGCCTCTCTGTCAGACAACCTCAGAACAAGGTGGGGGCGCCGCCACCCGCTAATGCTGATTGCATCTGTTCCTCTGGGATTAAGCATCCTGCTCCTATTTTCACCTCCCGCTGGATTGCAAGAAATCACTCTCTTTGGCTGGTTACTCGGCTTTACTCTGGCAACCCGGGGTTTTATGACGCTGTATTTCGTACCCTGGGCAGCAATTGCGGCTGAATTAACTGACGATTACGAGGACAGAACCTCTGTCATGGCCTATCGCTACGCCCTAGGATGGCTTATCGGCGTCAGCTTCCCACTATTCATCTTCACCTTTGTCATGCCAGGAACCGAGGCTTTTCCGGTCGGACAGCTTAATCCTGAAGGTTATCCTGTACTCGCCATGTGTGCCGGTTTGCTACTCACCGGCGGCGCGCTGGCTACCACGTTGCTTACGAAGAGGGAAATCCCCTATCTAAGGCAACATACGGGTCCCCGAACCCGATTCAGTTTTTCGACGACTGCGACTGAGTTATGGCGAGCATTAAAGAACCAACAATTTGCGCTGCTTTTCATCATCGTTCTGGTCTCTTCTGCCATTTCAGGAACGACAACAAATCTTGGGATTTACATGACCACGTTTTTTTGGGGTTTCGAGACCGAGGACCTTCGCTGGTTTGCCCTATCTGCTACCGGTGCCGTACTGGCTTTTCCGCTGGTGGCCTATCTGCAGCGGAATTGGGACAAAAGAGACATCCTCATTATCACTGCGATGGCGAGTGTTCTGGACGGTGTATTCCTGGTCAGTCTGCGCTTCTTGGATGTACTTCCTGACAATGGTGATCCAAGGCTTTTAATTATTCTGGTGAGCACCGGCGTCCTCAGTGCGGGTATTGCTGTCGTGCAGGGTATTATTGCCGCTTCATTGATAGCCGATACGCTAGATGATCACGAACTCAGGACCGGCTACCGACAGGAAGCCATGTTCAATGCTGCCTTATCATTTTCCGGCAAGGCAATTTCCGGCATTGGCATCATGATGGGCGGGTTAGTTCTCACGCTTATTAATTTTCCAACCAACGTTTTGCCGTCAGAGATACCGTCTCAAACTATCACTCACCTAGGTATCACTGTAGGAATCGCATTACCCATGCTGCATTTCGTCCCT
>CAXRCG010000105.1:0-26541 GCA_964228885.1 Pseudomonadales bacterium
ACGACTTCACCCTGATCAAGATCTACACTGACCCCGCTCAGATTTGCTAGAACAGCCAGATTCCCCTCTGTAGGTGGCATAGAAGGATAACCATCCTGGAAAGTGATTTGCGCTGAAGTTTTTGGCAGGTGATTGTTTTCAGCAATTTCTTTCATTCGTGCTCGAGCAGAGGCTTCCTGTCTCGGTGATATGGTGCGCAGACCTCCGTGCACCACAACGGACTGTGGTACAACATTTGTTTTACCAAAAGTACTGCCTTTGTTCATTGACGGGTCATAGTCCACATCCGTACCGCCCAAAATAACACCGGGATTAAAGGTAAGATACTCCTCCCCCGTCAATTGCTCATGGAACTGATTCAAGATTCTTGCAGCCTCGAAAATTGCTCCGCTGCCTACTTCCTGATTAAAAATCCCTGCAGAATGTGCACGCTCGCCTGTTACTTCCAGACGCCAGCTGCTTGATCCACGCCTTGCTACAGTTGCCGCGTTGAGGCTTGTCGCAATTTCAAAACCCAATGCTATATCGCATCGCTTGGATGCTTCAATCAAATGATAACGGCTAATAGATTTTGGACTTCCGGATTTTTCCTCGTCGCCGATAAGAGCCACGATCAGGTTCAGATCATCCAGCACGCCAACTTCCTTGAGTGCTTTCAACGCATAGAGAATCACAACATCCCCCCCTTTCATATCGTTAACACCAGGCCCCGTTGCGTGGTCACCCTGACGATCAAAAGTCTGGAAAGAACTATCGGCTTCAAACACGGTATCAAGATGACCGATTAACAGCAGACAACGATTATTGCTTTCTCCTACTGTCTCGGCAAAAAGGTGTCCTGCACGGTTAACTTCGCTCATGTCATGCCAAACTGTTGTCAGACCAAGATCCTGAAACTCCTCTGCGAAAACATCGCCTACCGCTTTAACCCCCGAGTGATTCATCGTTCCGCTGTTAATATTCACCGTTCTCGCCAACAACGCAATCGCTGATTCCTTGTCTCTCTCTGCGATGGCGATGATCCTTCTTTCGAGTTCAGTCAGGTCAGCTGTCACAGACTCAGCACCAAACAATAGAGGCAACACCAAGAACAACCAATAGACTTTAGCCAAACGAATACTCCTAATTATTAAGTTACTTTTGTTGACACTGAGCCATAGGTTACTCCGTTCAGGTTCATTCAGCTATCATTCATCACCCGCGAGTAGACTAGTTCGAGTCAAATACTTAAACAGAGTCACAGTTAATGTAGGTGGAGCATCTTTGGTGAATACAACAGCCACAAACGCTATCAGCGACCTATTTCGTGTAATCACACGCACAACACTGAGATTGATCGTATTCCTATTCCTTGACGCAAAAGCTGAAGAAAAGCTCATGAGCGATACCTCGACTAAAAAAACCTCTGCCGTAGTCTCAACCGACCATAACAAGAGTAGTCAGGTGACAAATCTGGAACACAGTGTAGTTCAAGGCCACAATGTGATCCTAAAAGCGCTAACGCAAAAGGTCTCTGGGTCCGTTGTCGTGACTGAGCTTGAATATGATCACTGTCACTTTAACGAATCTCACCAGCATCATCACTGTTATGAGTCCGAGGAACATACGCACGAGGAGACCAGCACTTACACGCGCTACCGCACCAGCAGGCCTACAAGAAGATATGACACATTTAGCGATCGCCATCGCAGCTACAGACACTCAACGTCAGAACATTCTTCGCACAGGTACTCCAAGCACTCAAGTAGAGATAGCTGGAACCCTATTACGTTGGGGTTGGCGATAGGCTTACCACTTGCTTACTCCCAAAACCAACTTGACAGAGGCCGATACCAAAGGCGTTACCGCGGCCACCGCAACGATGGTTATTACAGTCGGGGCTATTTTGATCGAGGCTATTTTAATCGGGGCTGCTTTGACCGGGGCCGAGATAGACGCATTCATCATTGCACAGGCTACCCACATGGGAGCGACAATAGACGCGGACGCCACTAGTGATAACAGTTACATTCGCAACTGGTTATCGCTACCACGCCAGAATGCTTCTATTGCTCGATTAAGTTGAGCTGGGTTTTTCACACCCTCCATTATCCAATGATCGGGTAACAGCCTTCGATAGCGATGTTCGTTAAACCGATTGTCAACAAGACACAAAATGCCCTTATCGCTCTCGCTTCTGATGAGCCGACCAGCAGTTTGAAGGACCCGATTAATTCCCGGATATTGATAGGCAAATTCGAACCCCATGCCAGTCACGCGATTTTTATTCTGCTCTAACGTTACATCTGTTTGAAGCTCGCCATCAAAGTAATGTTTGATCAAGTCACGCTCAATGCCTAATTGCGGCAAACCGACACCAACGACAACAACACCTATCAGGCGGTTACCTTTGAGATCTATGCCTTCGCCGAACACGCCACCCATAATAGCAAACCCGATCAGCGTTTCCTCACCCTTGGCCTCCGACCCACGCGATTCAAACATCTCCATAAATCCTGTTCGTGCGTTGTCATCCATGGCAGGTGCCTGAGAGACTGTTTTGAATTGTGGAAAACGTGCTGAAAAAGTTGCCCGCACTTCATTTAGATAAACATAGGAGGGAAAGAAAATTAGATAATTACCTGCTCGGTGCCCCACCACATCAGCAATTAGATTAACGAGATCATCCAAACTATTGTCCCTATCGCGATAGGTGGTTGATATATACCGAGGTACAAACACGCCGAGATGTGCGGGGTCAAAAGGCGCTGGAATTTTATACCAATTCGCCGCTTCAGCGATGCCCATCAAGGACTGAAAATAAGGCTGGGGGCACATCGTCGCCGAGAAGCATACAGCGGCGAAGCTTCTTCTTAAGCCCGCCGAGAGACCGGGGGCAGGATTGATGTTATAGAGTTTCACGATCGTCTGTCCAGATCGGCGCATGATCAGGCAGCTGTAGTTACTGTTGTAAAGCTCACCTAACCTTAAAAAACGCAAGCAATCAAAATAAGCCTTAAGCAAACCTTCTTGCCTGATGGCATTCTGGCTTTGAGGCAATGGTTGTTCGTGTAGCCACTCTTCTGCCGCGTCGCAAAACTTTTTGAGGGATGTAGCAAGCCGGTCAGGATAAGTTTCTAGCAACAGAAAACCATCGGCTTCAAGTGCCTTCTTATGGGGACGGATCAGATTAAGCATCTCCCTATTCACCGCATTCAGACACTTTGACACAATTGGCAAAGTATACTTTTGATCTCTTTTATGAGCCAACAACGTCTCTTTCACCAGCTCTGCAGAGAACATATCACGGCCACGATCAACTAGATTATGGGCTTCGTCGATCAGAAACCCATATTTGCCATGCGCTTCGTCAGCGTTCGAATCAAAGAAGTAACGGCGCAGATAGACCGCGGGGTCAAAAACATAATTATAGTCACAGATAACCATGTCAGCGATTTCAGATAAATCAAGTGACAGTTCAAAAGGACAGATTGAAAACCTGTGACCTAGTGCTTCTATTGTGCTTTTTGTCAGCGAATTCTCGGTCTCCAGCACCTCTTCAAGTACTACCGGAAGTTTATCGTAGTAACCTTTGGCATAGACACAATGTTCGGCGTCACAGGGTGCTCCTGGCGTGAAGCAAATTTTTTCTTTTGCGGTCAAAGTGATGTCTCTAAAGACCAAACCCTTACCTCGTAAGTCATCCAATGCGGCAGCTGCCATTGACTGTCCCGAGGTTTTCGCTGACAGGTAAAACAATTTATCGTAGCCATATTCACCCATTGCCTTCAACGAGGGGAAAATGCTGGCCATAGTTTTTCCGATACCAGTGGGCGCCTGCATCACGAGTTGTTGATGATTTTTCATCGCCTTATAGACACTAACCGCCATTTCACGCTGCCCTTTTCTATACCGTTTAAAGGGAAAATCTAGGGTCGTAAGCGCATCGTTCCGACGAGTCTGCCATGCTAGGCATTTCTTGCGCCATCGAGCATAGCGACGCAACATTTCGTCAAAGCTCGCTGCGAGATCTGCACATGACCAGCTTTCTTCCTGCAAATATTCAACACCATCATCGAGGTTGAAATAACATAGCTTAAGCACCAAATTCTGCTCGGGAGACAGGTTCTGTTTCAACGCCAGAAGATGCGCATAAACCCGCGCCTGACCCCAGTTAAGCCGGGTAATATTTTCTGGAATCTGACCAACATCCATGCGCGTTGTTTTAATTTCTTCAACCCAAACGATCCTATCGGTTGCACCGGTTGCCGATGCGTCCCGTTGATATCCATCAACCCGACCAGCGACTTCAATAACCAACCCCTCGACATCAAAAACACCGGAGACTTTCTCTTCAGCGACATACCCTTCGCCTCGGGAACGTTGAACTTTCTGATGCCCCTTAATACCTTCCTGAGCTGAACTTCGGGATGAGAAGCGGAAATTGAGATTCCCGGTTCGTTCCGTTTTCTCGACTAGTTCCCGTACTGCAAGCTTGATTTCAGCGTGACGTTCCATGAGAGATACCGTTGACCCTATTAAAGCCATTGCACGTTCACCACTTCGTAGGGCAGCTTTACTTGCTCAAAGTGGCGAATCCACCGGCTCTGATTCGCCTGAAGTTTGTCGCCCGGACCTTTTACTTCAACCAACTGATAACCTCCTACATCAGGAAAAACTATCAGATCGGGCAGCCCACTTCTGTTAGAACGCAGGTCGACTAGAAGCCGCTCAAAAACACTCAATAGATGCTTCCCGGGAATCCTCTCTAAAGCCAGTTGAAGTAATGATTTATCGATTACCTGCCAGTTGACCAGAAAATTGGCGGTGTATCTTTTGTCATCGAAGGTTTCAAATGCTCGCTCGCTCAACACGCCCCCATCTTCAATTTCGAGCAGACGAGCAGCGATAAGTTCTTCTCTTTGTGACCTAAACAGTGGCGAAAAAAGATCCACTGGCCCGCGTTGAAAAGGGTTAAAAAAAACACCTTTAATCGGCGCAAAAATGATGTCCCAGAACACTAAACCAAAGAGACCTGTAAAAAGCGCATTTTCAACATACATCGCACGATATCCGCGCGACTCGTACCAACGCCGAGTAGTCTCTTCGACACGTTGTCCCTGTTCAAACTCAATTTTCAGGTTACGCAGTTTGGGTGACAGCGGTTCAAATACCGGAAATATATCGGGCACGGTCAGTTTGCTTTTCTTCAGAATACGTCTACCGAATTTAGCCGCAAATTCAAATTCTGCTTCATCCTCGGGTGCAGCGATGATCCGCTCACAACAGAGAAGCGCCTCCTCCGAATTCTCAAATACCGAATGATACATTCGTGCCAGCCGTTCTCTCGCGGGCACTGACGCTGATAAGCTGAACAATCGAAGGGCCTCGTGATGCTGGTCGAGCCGCTCAAGCTGCCTTGCTATTCGATTCACGACTTTATCTCGTCGTCTGCGCAACGACGGTTCGTTGATCAATATTGCCATATCAGCAACTTGCAACAATACTTCAAGATCGTTGTTTTCGATAGAGAGATACGAAAGCTCGCTCAAATGGTACAACTGCATCGTGTCATCAATGATTTCTCGCCGGGTAAAGAAACGTGTGTCCTTGTCAATCACGTAACCCTCATATTGTTTGACGCCGAGGTCGTTCAATACAAATTCGGTAAAATCCTGATGCATATTGCCAAAAAACAACAATTTGAGTAATTCCAGATACTCTGTTCCCAACGGTTCATAAACTCTGAATTGCAGTTCACAACGAAAGTCATCGATTGAAAGATGCTCAGCTCCCAACTCCAGTAAATCATGTTTGCTGATTTGGCCTGTAGGAGTGTCAATTTCAAGATAGATATTAAGCAATGATTCAAGTTCAAGTTTAGATAATAAGGCCAGGAAATCTTCGACGTTATTTCCAACAATCGGTTTGTCTCGAGAGTAAATCTCGAACAAACCCGATTTCTTCAATTGCACTGCAGCCTGATCGATAGCATCAATTTCTGAATAACGAAGTTTATCGCTGCGAAAAAATGGCCCCTTGCGCAGCGTCAGTCTCACGTAAAGGCGCTGCGCATTTTCGTCCAAAAATTGGAAAGCATCGATATAATCCTTCTCGTTTTCCGTCAACAGATCCTGATAACGACTTTCAACGAACGTCAGCAAATATCGAAAATTTTTGAGGTAATAATCTTCCGGCAAGATGACGCCGTTGGCCTGAGCAGAACGATTGTTAAAAGGGGGTTGATCAGCCACACGAATAGGCTCATGACTTATTTTGAAGCAAGATAGCTGTATTTATATACAGTGTCAATGTTGACTTAAGAACGCCTTCCAAGTGCCCTAATCAGCTACTTCGGCGGAACGAATACTGATTTGAATTAAAAGTTCTTTTCTTACTGCACAACTTTCTAACGTCAAACTCGTTTCCTCACAGTATTTTTGTGATCACCGCATCACTCACTGCCTGGCCGTAAAAATGTTTCCAAGCCCGGAAACTAAACTGACTATCTCCGCAGCGCTTGGTGTGCAGTCAAAGTCGGGTGTAAATGCGTTCCGTTTGAGTAAGAGGATCTGTTTGTGTCATTTTGCGCTTACCCGTGAACGTAATGACACGTTTCTGACTACCGCCATTAGTGAAAGTAAGCTGATTCCCGGTAAGCGCATAAGGTACCGGTGCACTATCCCCAACTTGTACCGTAGTTTGGGTATATTCGACCAGCAGCTCGACACCAGCGATATCGACCTGCCACTTACCTAGCAGTTGCTCAGCGGGATTAGCATTCAAATTTACACACCCATAGAGCGATACCAGAACCATGCTCATCGAAATCAGTTTTCTAATCCACATAAATTACGTTTCCTTGCATGATCCTTTGCGTTCGAAAAGATACACTACCTCTTCGAATTCAGCCACTTTTGAATGCACGTCCTGTGAGATAATGCCATTTGCCCCAGATTTTTCGGAGACATAGCGTGACCATCGTAAACGAGGAAGATCTAAAAAAACTCAAAATCATCAGTCGGATTGTATATGAGACGCTGGGGATCATGCGTAAGCATCTCAAACCCGGTATCAGCACGCTCGAACTCGATGAAATTGGCAGAAAGAACCTGAACAAATATGATGCCAATTCCGCACCAAAAGTCACCTATGACTTTCCTGGCTATACCTGCATTAGTATTAACGAAGAAGCAGCGCACGGTATCCCTTCTGAACGTATTGTTCGACCCGGAGACGTTGTAAATATTGACGTCTCAGCAGAACTTGATGGCTACTTTGGTGATACTGGCGGCACCTTTCCTGTACCTCCTGTTGATCCTAGAATTGAATATCTGTGTCAGTCGACAAGAACGGCGCTCAAAAACGCAATGAAAGTGGCCCGTGCCGGAGCAAAGGTAAACCAGATTGGCCTCGCAATTGAAAAGACCGCAAAGCGTTCTGGTTTTGTCACGATTAAAGATTTAGGCAGTCATGGCATTGGTCGAGGATTACACGAAGAACCAAACTTCATCGCCAATTTCTACGACAAAAATGACACGCGCCGATTGAAAGAGGGCCAGGTCATCACTATCGAACCCTTTCTTTCAACAGGCAGCGAGTCCACTACAACAGCTTCTGATGGGTGGAGTTTGTGTACGGCACTAGGAAACTTCTCCGCCCAATACGAGCACACAATGGTGATATCAAAAAACAAACCTATCGTACTTACGACGCTTTAACTTCGTTGAAAGTACCCGAGATTGTTCCCCCGTGATGAACCATTAGGTAGACATTCCCTATTGGCCTGTTCCGCCGCCATGACGCCTATCTAAAAGGGTAAGAGCAACGAAGAAAATCGCACTGTCGAGAGCCTGCCCAGCACAAAGAGCGTCGCCTGCATACTAAACTCATCAATCATCAGGCCAATAATCAGACTGGTAAAAATGTATACCCTTCATCATCATTGGAATGGCCACAGCCCTACCCAAAGTAAGGCGGTTAGGATGAATGATTTTTGGAAACGTCATTTGGCGCTTCCTTGTCTGCGAGAATATGCTGCCACTTACCAGACTCAAATCGTCTTACCAGCATCACGGCTTTAACAACGTAATCAGCGATCAGAGCGCCATAGATGTATTCGACGGGCAAGTCCATCAACATGAATAAAAATGCAAGACCCACCCTGACGCCTATCAAGCCGACTAAAGTTGCAACCAATGGGAATCGAGTATCTCCTGCTCCCCTCAGACAACCACCCAAAGTAAATTCAATGGCCATTAGCGGCTGCGATATACCGAGCATGTAAATAAAGATGACCGTCAGCTTTACAACTTCATCGTCATCAATGAGAAAACGAGCTATTTCGGACGCGGCGAGGACAATTACAGCACCCAACACCACCATGCTTATCGCCGCCAATCTGGTTGCCCGCCAACCCTGTCGCCTTGCACCCACTGGATCTTTAGCGCCCAGATGTTGGCCAACTAGCGTCGCACCAGCAATCGAAAACCCGAACCCTACGACGAATGACATTGATAGAATTTGAACGCCGATACCGTAAGCGGCAAAGGCTGCAGTACCATATTTGGCAACCAACCACAGGAAAGCCAGAAAGCCGGCTTGAAACACAAACTGCTCTAGTCCTGCGGGATAACCAATGTCCACAAGTTGCTTGATTCGGGAGCGAGTCAGGGAGCTTATACCCCCAATTCCAATCATCAGCATATGTCGCCGCCAGAGGATCAACAATATGATGGCGCCAACGAGAAATGACAGACCGTTTGCGATCGCTGCTCCCGGGACCCCCATTTGAGGCAAACCAAATTTCCCGTAGACCAGCACATAAACCAACACCAAATTAATCAGGTTGGTGATGACGCCGATCCAAAGCGGTGTTTTAGTATCCCCAGCGGCCCGCAGAGCTGCACCGAGCACCATGTTTATCGAAAAGGCGATATTGAAGTAGCTGAGCCAGCGAATAAACTCGCCTGCTTGAATAGTTGTCTCTTCGTCGAGACCAAAAACGCTCGCAATTTCCCTTGAGAACAAAATGCAAGGCAACATCAGAATAATCGCGACACTATTCCCTATCCACAAGGAGGCACTGGTTATTTTTGCGGCCTCATCTGGGTCTTTGGCACCAATTGCTCGTGCAACCAATGCTGTTGTGCCGGCCGAAACAGCCATGAGGATAGCTTGTAGTGCGAAGAAAATCCTATGCCCGGTGGTCACTGATGCTACCGCTGAAGCGCCCAGCTCTCCGACAATTTTAATACTGGCGATACCAATAATCGAAAATAGGAGGTTACTAAGAATCGCGGGCCAGGCAAGCTCCCAAATACTCAGGGACAATTTACTGGAATCGACCGACTCTTCTACCTCGGATGTATTAGAATCGGGCATTTGATATCCGGGAGAGCTACGCATGAACGCGGAGAGCGGCGCGTAACTTACACCAATATGATTATTAGTGTCAAAGTAGGAGCAACATGAGTAAAACTGCAACCATCATCGGCGGAGGTCACAATGGTCTCGTTTGCGCCTGTTATCTCGCACGCGCGGGCCTCGACGTCACTATTCTTGAACGACGTTCGCTTGTCGGCGGCGCAGCAGTTACAGAGGAATTTCACCCTGGCTATCGGAACTCTGCTGCGAGCTACACCGTCAGTCTGCTGCATCCCAAAGTAATTTCAGACCTGCACCTTCACGATCACGGTATGAAAATCCTCGAACGACGCGTCAACAATTACCTACCGCTGCCTTCCGGTGATAGCCTAATCAGTTACCCGAACGCCGATCAGTTCCAAAGAGAAATTGCCCGATTTTCAGCACATGATGTCAGGCAACTCAATAAATACAATGAGGCACTTGACGCGGTAGTGCCTGTTATCAAGGACTTAATGCTGGTCACTCCACCTTCTATCATCGATCACGGATTTGCTGATATCAGCCGGTATTTCCATCTCAGCAAGCAATTCAGAAAACTCAATACGGTCCAGAAGCGGTTGTTGTTACGTCTGTTTTCAATCAGCGCCGGTGAAATGCTCGATGACACCTTCGAGGCTGATCCGATCAAGGCGCTATTCGGGTTCGATGCTATCGTCGGCCACTTTGCCAGTCCCTATGCGCCGGGTTCCGCATACGTTTTACTTCACCATCTAGTAGGTGAAGTGAATGGTAAACAAGGATTATGGGGACACTCTGTCGGCGGCATGGGTGCGATAACCCAAGCCATGGCTCAAGAGGCGACAGCTCTGGGTGTCAAAATTGAACTTGAGGCGGAAGTCGAGAATCTTGAAATTAATCATAAGAAGGTTAAGGGTATCACCCTGAAAAGTGGCCGAGTGATCAAGTCAGATATTACAGTGGCCAATGTAAATCCGAAGCTGCTGTTTCATGATCTCATTGAAGCATCTGATCTAAGCGGAGATACAAAGTCCCATTTTGAAACTTACAAATGTCAAAGTGGGACGTTCAGAATGAATGTCGCACTGTCTGCACTCCCCCATTTTGCCGCCAGAACGGCCCCACATGTGCTAGAGGCTGGCATTATCATGGCGCCTTCATTAGATTACATGGACAAAGCCTTCACCGACGCAAGATCCGGCGGCTGGTCCCAGCAACCCATAGTCGAAATGCTCATTCCAAGTATCGTCGATGATTCTTTGGCGCCTGCGGGCCATCATGTCGCAAGTCTTTTCTGTCAACAATTTGACCCCGCACTCGGTCAGAACTGGGATTTACATAAAGAAAAAGTCGCAGACCTGATTCTCGACACTGTCGAGGAATATGCACCCGGATTCAAACAAACGATCATTGCCAGACAAATCCACTCGCCCTGGGACCTAGAGCAAAAATTTGGACTGACCGGCGGCGATATCTTTCACGGTAGATTGAGCCTTGACCAGCTGTTTTCCGCTCGGCCGATGCTTGGCATCGGAGATTATCATACGGAATTCAAAAATTTATACCTCTGCGGGTCAGGTACCCATCCCGGTGGCGGTGTCAGTGGCTTACCAGGTCATAATGCTGCGCGTGAAATAATCCGCAGTCTGTAGAACCAATACTATCGGTATAGAAATTGGCGGAGACAAAGCCGATACATGCTGCTCGGAACAGAGACCACATTAGGCAAGGCAAAACGATCCTAGGGGCAGGGTTGTACCCTGACGCACATCAAAAAGTCTCTGTGTTTTTAATCCGAGTACTTTTGGAAGGCTAGCACCGCATTAGTACCACCAAAGCCAAAACTGTTAGACATCACTGTTTGCAATCCGGCATCGTCAATTCGTTCAGTGACAATGGGCGCGCCTTCCAACAAAGGGTCGAGATTGTCGACATTAGCAGAGGCACATATGAAATCGTTTTCGAGCATAAGCAGCGAATAGATAGCCTCATGAGCACCAGCAGCCCCAAGAGAGTGCCCCGACAATGACTTGGTAGAACTGATTTTTGGAACGCTTTCACCAAAAGCACGCTTGATCGCATTAATCTCAGGTGGGTCACCTGCCGGTGTGCTTGTTCCATGCGCATTGATGTAATCGATCTTGCCATCAATTTTCGACATAGCTTCCACCATAGCGCGCTCAGCACCTTCACCTGAGGGTGCTACCATATCGTGGCCGTCTGATGTTGCGGCATAACCGACGAGTTCTGCGTAAATTTTTGCGCCCCTAGCTTTGGCGTGTTCAAGCTCTTCAACCACCAAAAATCCACCACCACCGGCAATCACAAAACCGTCCCGGTCAGCATCGTAAGCTCTAGACGCCGTTGCAGGTGAGTCATTTCTCCCTGTTGAAAGGGCACCCATTGCATCAAATAGAGATGTCATGCTCCAGTGTTCTTCTTCACCACCACCGGCAAAGACGATATCTTGTTTACCTAACTGAATTAGCTCTGCTGCGTGTCCAATACAATGCGCGCTAGTGGAACAGGCAGATGTCATCGAATAGTTGACGCCTTTAATTTTGAAAGCTGTCGCTAAACAGGCAGAAACCGTAGAACCCATCGTGCGTGTTACACGGTAAGGTCCAATTCGCTTGAGCCCTCTCTCACGAAGAATATCGGCTGCCTCGATGATATTTGAGGATGAAGCGCCCCCGGAACCGGCAACCAAACCGCTACGAAAATTCGAAACCTGCTCATCGGTCAAGCCCGCATCTTCGATTGCTTCCTGCATCGAGATATATGAAAAAGCAGCCGCATCACCCATGAAACGAAGTAGCTTTCTATCAATCAATTCAGATTTATCGAGATCGATGCTACCTGCAATGTGACTGCGCAAGCCCATTTCTTCATAAACCGGTTGGTACTTAATACCGGACTTTGTTTCTTTAAGCGACTGGAGCGTCTCAGCTTTATTGTTGCCCAAAGGAGAAACCAGTCCCATACCTGAAATAACGACACGTTTCATATCACTATCCAAAATCATCTAATGAACTAAAGAGGCCTACTCGAATGCCGTCGGCTGTGTATATCTGCTCTCCGTCGGCAAGCACTCGTGCATTTGCAATTCCAAGTACAGTACGCCCTTCCCTCACTCTGGTCAGATCTATCTCATAAGAAACTTTCTTAACCGTTGGTAGCACCTGTCCACGAAATGCTACTTTGTCACAACCTAGTGCCCGTCCGTAACCCCAATTTCCTTTCCAAGCTAAATAAAAGCCTACCAATTGCCATAGCGCATCAAGTCCAAGGCAACCCGGCATGACCGGGTCCGATACAAAATGAACATCGAAAAACCAGAGATCAGGATGTACATCCAATTCAGCCCGAATTAGACCTTTACCTTTAGCTCCGCCGGTTTCATTAATTTCAGTAATCCTGTCTACCATCAACATTTCATTGATCGGTAGCTGAGCTCTACCAGGACCAAAAAGTCGGCCGTGCCCACACTCTATTAGATCCTCTTTTGAAAATGAGTGTTTGTCTGTAAGACTTCTATCTTTTGGGCGTATCTCAGGATTAGCGCTGGCGCTACTTAAAGAACTGTCTGTTGAGCTGTCTAATGTAGAATCTTTCATAAAATTTACGAACTCGGCTCAACGTTCAAACCTATTCACTTTTACCTATGGTATGAATTTTTGCGCGATTATATCACTGGTGCAGCAAAAGAAAACAAAGCAATATTAACGAATAATGGACAAACATCCATTATTGACCTACTGTCTGTCCTTGTAATAACTGTCTTGAAACACACATTTCTAATGCTCACTCAACGTCTCCGTTGGGTTAGGCTAGAATACCAGTCATCAATGAGGAACAAGCCATGTCGTTAGCAATGTCTATCGAAGAAAGAGAAAAATTCCTTTCCGAACTACACGTCGGTTTGATTAGCATACCTAGGTCGGCAAGAGGCCCTCTCACCGTGCCCATATGGTACGACTATGAACCAGGTGGTGCTCCCTGGATGATAACTGAGCTTAATTCACTTAAGGGTCGCTGTTTACAAAATTGTGATCGAATATCTCTGTGTGTTCAAACCGAATCTTTGCCGTACAAGTACGTTACCGTAGAAGGCCCGTTCGAGTATCGTAAATCTGACAAGGATCAGCTACTTGCCATGGCCACTCGCTACCTTGGCGAAGAACAGGGCGCGATTTATGCCTCCTCCCCACCCTCGGAACACAGTATCATCGTCACGATAAAACCCGATCAATGGCTGTCAACCGACTACTCGAGGCAGCAATGATCAAACCGAGATCTCGCGACATCCAGATCGGATGTGGAACTATTGAAACCGCAATCTGTCTTAGATATCGAAATAAACATTGTCGTTCCAACCTGAGTGTCGGTTGGGTCAAAAAAAATTGTAAAAACGTAAACATGGGGTGCAAATGATTCATCTGGATAAGTTGGCGGTCGTACACGAGAGCGCCGAGATCGGAGATAACTGCACCATCGGGCCGTTTTGTACCGTCGGTGAGAATGTCACTATTGGCGCGAACACTGTTCTGCGCTCACACGTCGTCGTCGAAGCTAACACCTCTATTGGCGAAGACTGCGACATTTTTCCCTTTGTCACCATAGGGATACAGTCTCAGGACAATAAATATGTGCCCGGCACGGTCACCTATACCGAAGTTGGCAACCGCTGTATTGTCAGAGAATTTGTCAGCATCCATAGTGGCACAGAAGAAGCTTCAACCACCAGTGTCGGCGACGATTGTACCCTGCTTGCACACGCTCACGTAGCGCATAATTGTGTTGTAGGCAGCCACGTTGTGATGTCGCACAGTGCAACACTGGGAGGACATGTGCTAATAGGTGACCACGCAAATATTGGCGGACTGTCCGCAATACATCAATTCTGCCATGTCGGAAAGGCCGCTATGGTTGGAGGCATGTCCAGAGTTATTCAGGATGTACTGCCTTTTACGATAGCCGAAGGCTTTCCCGCGCATATGCGGGTAATTAACAAAGTCGGTATGGAACGAGCAGGTTATGACACGGCAGAAATTGCAGAGGTTCGTAAAGCTTTTCGTATCCTGTTTATGAGAGAATTGCGTCTCGAGAATTCTGTGAAAGAAGTAGAGGAAGCATTTCCCAATTCAGAGAATGTAAAACTAATGGTAGAGGCTATTAATGCTTCGCAACGAGGACTTGCGAGACCTGAGTCAGCAATGTTTGAAATAAATGTCAGCGAATAACTCCGTTCAAAAAGAAATCAAGGCGGTGCTATGGGATTTTGGTGGCGTGCTCACAACCAGTCCATTTGAGGCGTTCAACCGATTCGAAGCTCAAAACGGCTTTCCCAAAGATACGATACGTACCATCAACTCAACAAACCCCGACACTAATGCGTGGGCGCAACTTGAGAGCGCAACGATACTGGTTGATGAGTTCGATACAACATTTGCCGATGAGGCTCGCGCACTAGGACACGAGATACGTGGTCGCGATGTACTGGCATTACTGTCGGGCGACGTTAGACCAAATATGGTTAAAGCGTTGGAGATAATCAAGCAAACGCATCAGGTCGCGTGCATTACGAATAATGTAAAAACCGGCACCGGACCGGGCATGGCGCGTAATGCACAGAAGGCGCAGCGCGTGGCCGATGTCATGGCGATGTTTGATCTCGTTGTCGAGTCAAGCAAAGTTGGCTACCGCAAGCCAAATCCAAAGATCTATAAATTTACCTGTGAGTCGATTGGCGTGACACCCGACGAATGTCTATTTCTTGATGATCTTGGTATCAACTTGAAGCCCGCCAAAGCCATGGGGATGCGCACAATCAAAGTCGTAAATGCTGAAAACGCGATCTCTGAATTGGAAAATCATCTAGGGCTAACGCTTACATGAGTAAATCCCTCAACGTGCTGCTGACAGGTGGCGCAGGATACATCGGCAGCCACACGGCGGTTGAACTGCTGAGCGCTGGCCACAAGGTCATTGTTGTCGACAACCTTTCCAATAGCTCAATCAAATCCATCAAAAGAGTGGAACGATTAACCAATAAATCGATCGAATTTTACGAAATAGACCTGCTCGATGCGGTTAGTTTTGAGCGAGTTTTTGAAGAACACGCGGTTGATGCCGTCGTACATTTCGCTGGATTAAAAGCTGTTGGCGAATCCGTGAGTAAGCCGCTTGAATACTATCGCACCAACATTGCCACAACGATCAACTTGTGCGAAGCAATGCTTCGACATGGCGTACGTCATCTAGCATTTAGTTCGTCTGCAACAGTTTACGGCGAACCTGAATCGATGCCGCTAGACGAAAGCAGTCCCGTCGTTGATGCGACAAACCCCTACGGCCGCACAAAGTTGATGATCGAAAAGATTTTGGCAGACGTCAGTGCGTCAGAACCATCACTAAACATCGCTTTATTGCGTTATTTTAACCCAGGTGGTGCACACACCAGTGGTGAGATCGGCGAGGATCCCTCCGGCATCCCAAACAACTTGTTACCGTTTGTAAGTCAAGTTGCCGTTGGTAAACGTGAGGAGCTCGTGGTCTTTGGCGGAGACTATCCCACTAACGATGGCACATGTATTCGAGATTATATCCACGTCGTCGATTTAGCGAAGGGGCACCTCGCAGCTGTTGAAAAACTGACGGAGAATCCAGGGTTGATTATGTGTAATCTTGGCACAGGCACGGGGTATTCTGTTCTCGATATTATTAACGCCTTTGAGAAAGCCAACGACTTAAAAATTCCCTATCGAATGGGCGCGCGAAGAGAAGGCGATATACCCTCAAGCTACACAGACCCAACGTACGCGAAAGCGTTACTTGGCTGGGAGGCTAAGTTCGGTATCGAAGAGATTTGCCGAGATGCTTGGCACTGGCAGAGTAAAAACCCAAATGGGTATGAGGAATCGAAAGATTAGCCTTAGAGGGTTGTAGGCGTATCGTTGCAAACGAAAGCCTAAGAACACATCAAACACTCATCTGCCTAATAACACACGAAGGTAATACACGAGCTTTATCTGCTTAGTCTAAGGCTCTGTTGTTTCGGCAATATCGCAAACCATATACGCGGCATTATCCTAAATGGCCCGAACACCGAATCTCTCAACTTTTGCGACAAGCAACCTTCTTTCCACAGTATTGAATACGACAAAAATCAACGCGCTTCAAGAATAACGCGTTTCGGCGTTCGATCGACGTTAAAAACGCCCCAATGTTTCTCTGCACCTTGCGGGTTTAACGGATCACCCTTCCAGGGCTCGTCAAACGCTTCAAAGAAAAACACCGTGGTGTTCGTATGCGCTGCCCATTTCCTGATTTCTCGAAAGTAGCGCAGCTGATTAACTTCGCTAGCGCTGCTGCCAAATTCCTGTGCTGTCGTAGCCCAACCTGCTTCAAGAATCGCAATCGGACTTTCAGGCAACGCACGGTGCACCGCCTCTATGTTCTCGATGGTAAAAGAAAGCGCCTGATCAATAGATTTACCTTCCCATATTGGATAGGTGTGAACACCAACAAAATCGACTTCGGCGGCCAACGCTGCACCTTCCTTAACCCACCAGTCGTAATTTTCAGCAACGGTGACAGGTTGTCCGATGGCGCGCTTCACTTGCTTGACGTAAGCGATAACATTATTCACCGATACCAGATGGTCATTCCAATCAACCAGGGCCTCATTTCCGACGTTGACGGCAATTACAATTGTTGGATATTTGTTAGCCAAAGCGATACTGCGCTCAACCTCTGCCCCGTTTTCGAGTTTGTTTGTCGCTAGTTGTTTGTCGGGTATTGGTGCAGTCAACCATGCACACCCTTTGTGGTTACTAATTTCAGCTCTCAACCACGCGCCCAGCAGCACGCGAATCGGCAGTGCGTGTTGATCGATCAGCTTTAGCACCATTAAAGAATTTTCGCCCGCATCGTACAATCTGATCAGATTAAAGTTTGCTTCGACAAGCATTCTCAAATCTTCAAGTATCTGTGCTTCAGTCGGGTTATTTGCCCCCTCCCCACGATCCGGGTGCTGGCCTTCACGATAACCTGAATAGGCAATTGCCATAACCGCGTCTTCAAGTAAATGATCAGCAGACTGACGATATGCTCCATTTGCAATTGATACCGACATCACCGAAATGAAAAATGCCAGCATTACCCCACGCATACATTTTAGGCCGACAACCATTGAGGTATCGTAACGCGGTCGTTTTGACTGCGCCATCGAAATCAAATGAGTAGTAAAAAACCACACTATTTCGCTCGCACAAAGAACGGGATATTGGCGTGCGCAGCTGCGCCATTGCCATCATAAACGTAGACGTAAATTCTGTACGCACCTGTCTTAGATGGCGTTCTAAATGATGCCTTTGGTGTTTGTGACTCGATGAAAAGACCATCTAGGTCAGCAATCCCCTGCTCGAAGTCACCACCATGTTTTACTGAATCACTCTCGGGCTTTATACTCCAAGCATACGTCAACGTGTCTTTGTCAGGATCAAAAGCTTTAACTTTAGCCGAGTATGTTTTATTCGGGCTGAGATAGATATTGTCACGACCCCTCCGGCTGGCTAAGTGCACACTCTTGATACCCGGACTTCGATTAACAGGCCACTCTCCATTCCAAGCTCTGGCCACCACATCTATCGACTCTGTCGTTTCTCCTGACTCAAGAAACATACCGTACCAGGTCGGTGTACGTTCTTGTTTTTGTCCCCAAAGAAAAACATAGTTGCCTAGCGCTTGGTGTGGCGCGGAGGCAATGACTTTCTCATAACTCTTCCGATAGTTATTTGCTTTCATACTGCTAGTTGCCTCAATAGGGGCTCCCCAGGCTGTTTTACCAACTTCCCAGTGGCCCACTGCGCCCCACTCAGTGACAAAATACGGCCCTTTGAATCTGGCTTTCTTGATATAACGCGGCAGGTTAATCAGATCACCGTACATTTGAATACTCAGAAAATCGAGTGCGGGCGCACGGTCCGCAATTACGCCAACAAGGTCTTCATCCCAACCAGCTATCGTCGTTGTGGTCGGATGATACGGATCGATTTCTTGAATCATAAGCGCGATATCGTTTACCGCGTCATAAACCCTGGGGTTCCGATAATCGTAATTAAGCTCATTGCCAATGATCCAGCTCAACAATGCCGGATGATCCTTGTACTTTTGCACAGCTTCTCTTGCCTGCTCAAATTGCGCTTTCACTACTGTAGGGTCGTTGTAATCAAATCCGTGGCGTTCACGAGCGATGTTAAGACATAGGGAGACCGTGATTCCAAGCGCTTGCGCTTGATCCAGCAAAGCCATGCCTTTTTCCCGATCTTCTTCGACATGCCAAGTTCGTATTGAGTTACCGCCAAATTTAGCCAAAGAACTCATATCGCCCTGCGAAAAACCTGCTCCCTTCACAATGTAGGGCTCTCCAGCTCTCAAAAGTTGATAGCCCTGAGCTGTTTTCACCACGCTCACTTTCACTGGATCGGTAAGGCTCTGTGGATGATAAAGGACAACGATCAAGCTGAGCATCAACCTGACAAAACTTTTTACTCGCGTCCCGTTAATACAAAATTTCATAACTTCACCAACTCAGTTTCCAGTTGTTCCAATGACTTACCCTTGGTCTCAGGCAAAAATTGAGCGACCAATAAAAGCCCTACCAGAGCAAAAGATCCATAAAGGAAAAACGTTCCAGCAATGCCTATTGTTGCAAGCTCCCAAGGAAAAACTAGTTGCACGAGAAAACTCACCGCCGAATTGACTAGGCCAACGACAGAGATCGCTAATGCGCGAATGTGATTAGGAAACAACTCGGCGAATAGTACCCACATCACAGGGCCAAGCGATACGGCAAAACTTGCGACAAAACCCAATATTGCAAACAGAATTAGATAGCTGTTCAAACTAACCGAAACTTGTATCAATCTCGCCTCATTGGCCGTATACCATGCTTCACCTGCACTGCTTGAAATCGCTTCGCGGAACGCCACATCTGAGCGAAAGGTTTGTCCTGCGACAGCGTGCAGCGCATCAGCTTTTTCGTTAAACTCTGACAGCGCATTTAAGGGCAACTCATACCTCGCTGAATCAAAACCGTACGCGAGCGTTAGCATACAGACCGCTATACCTGTCACACCAGTTAACAAGAGCGGACGTCGCCCAACTTTATCAATAAACAACATCGCCACAATCGTAAACAAAAGATTCGTTAAACCAACCAAAACGGCCTGCAGGAATGATGCATCGGTTCCAATACCCGTTTGCTCGAATATCATCGGCGCATAAAAAAACACTGAATTGATACCAGTAATTTGCTGGAGTATCGCAACTACCATACCGACAAACAAAACTTTATGAAGCGTGGGCCTGAATAATTCAGCGATCATTATTGAATCAGAACCCCTGTCGTTGGAAAGACTGTTGGCTATTGCAGCGATTTCAATTTTAGCCTGAGTAGGACCAGCTACCAGAGTGAGAACAGATAGTGCCTCATCAGGTTGATTTTTCATGATTAGCCAACGCGGACTCTCCGGAACAAAACGCAACCCTATCAGAAACAACAGTGCTGGCAGCGCCTCGAGCCCCAGCATCCAGCGCCATTGCAAGACATCAATTTTCAAATATCCGGCAATAGCTGATCCTGATTGAGACCATGCCAAAATCAAATAGTTTGAGAAAAACGCGACGGAGATTCCAATCACTATGTTCAACTGATTAATTGAAACCAAACGCCCTCTTTGAGCGGGCGGCGCAAGCTCAGCAATATACATCGGCGCAAGGATGAGTGCTGCACCAACAGCAAGTCCTCCAATCATCCGCGCCATAATCAAAATGACAAAGTCTGGTGCAAATGCCGAACCTAGAGCCGATATCAGGTACAAAACCGCGGCCCAGCTGAGCAACTTTCGCCTACCTATGACCTGACTCAATGGTCCAGCAACCAACATAGCAAATGTTGATGACAGCGCGAGTGACGCCACTGCCCAGCCTAGCTGGATTTTGGTAAGTGCAAATTCCAGCTCTATGAAGCCAATCACCCCGGATATAACCGAGGCATCAAATCCCATCAAAAACCCGCCGAGCGCAACAATAAGAGAAGTTCTGATAGTAAAAAGCAATTCAGCGTTCAATATATGTTTCACCCTCAGCTACATTTTATAGTTGCTGAATCTTTACCGTGGGGCACCAAACGAATGTCCGCTATTGATAATGAAAATTTCCCAGAGGTAAGCAATAAAAAGGGTGTATCGACCTGCGCAACATTCAAGCCTCGGCTCGAAAAACAGGCAAAGTCTATTGATACCTTCAGCCATTGATCAACGGGAACAGACTTAAATAATTTGGTTAGATCTGCATTACCAGCGCAGGGATACCCACACCCCATGCGCAACACAACCTGCCTTTTAGGCGGCTGATTAACCCTTAAAATCATTACCAGTGCTGAGTCTGAATCTTCGTACTTGCTCAGATCCTGCGAAAGGCTAGCCATGTAAAACTGGCCTTCCCCTCGACCTTTCCAGTTCAGCGTGTACTCATTATCGACCGTATTTCTTACTAAATTAATTCGTTTGCTAGCAGACACCGTTTCGTTCCCTGTCGCTTCTAAACGCCAATTCTTTTTATCACCTAAAAACATCTGGAAATCAGATGATGTACCAGCTTCTAGAATGACCAGGTCCTCTATCACGGCAGAATTATCTTGTTGAACTTCTTTTGCCACCAAAGACGGCGTCGCTAACAACAAGACAATAAAGTTGAGTAGTGCAATACGCATTATCCCTCCAGACTGTCTTAAAAATACCGGTTCAGGCTGTAAACTGGTCTGAACCTCCAACAATCTTAATTTCTCCCAGAGAAAGTTCTAACTCCCCATCCGTCCACAACAAAAAAGGCGTAGTCAGTTTATTAGCCGCATTATCCGGGTTCACAAACTCTGCCAGGGGTATTGATATGGTTTTCCAAGAGCCCAATGTCAACTCACACAACAGGCTGGTTACATCCAGTTCATGTCCCGTTGGATAGGCGCAATCCTGCCTGAAAACAACTCGACTCTGTGGAAGCTGATGAATGCACAAAAAGATTTGGAGAAATGAATCTGGCCTCATCACTTTTGAGCAATCTACCACGCGCTCCGAAAGAAAAAACATCTGCCCTGGCCCTCCATTCCAACGTACGTGCCTCGCGTCTTCCTGTCGTCGCCAATCGACCGTTTTTACCATCACTACGCCGTTTACCGATCGTGTGCTGTTACCCGCGACAGCAACATGCCAGCCAGCCTCATCACCCACATACATGTCGAAAGGAGGCGTAGGTCGACTCAGAAACACGCTCAACTGATCTTCAGGAACAGCTTCAAGCGTCGGGTCCTCCTCCGAGAGGTCAGCAGCAAAATAATCGTTATCTCTCAGGGTCAGTCCATAACCATATGGATAAAGCGGATCATACCCAGCGTCGCCGAAATTCAGCGGCGATTGCATAGGCTCTTTCGGCCAAGAGAAAGGTAATTTCCCAGTGAAATCTGCACCGTCTCTCGCAAACAATAGATCAACTAAACCGTCGGCTTCGGAGCCTGGCAACCATCCCACAACAAAAGCATCTGAAGCATTAATCTCAGGATTGACCCACAATGGACGTCCGGTCAAAAAAACAGATACCACGGGTACTGTACCATTGACCTTTTTTAACGTTTCCAAATCTTTTGGCGATGTTGATGAGAAACTCAGATGCTCTCTATCACCGTATCCTTCAGCGTAAGGTTGTTCACCAAAAACCACGACTACGGCGTCATAAGCAGTGACGTTATCGACATTTTCGCTTAATTCCGCTAAACCATTTCCCTCGACAAGCGCGTCTTGAATCGCGTTGAATACTGAGGTGGCACCGGGAAAATCATCATTCCCAACACCATCTCCCTGCCAGGTCAAAGACCAACCTCCTGACTGCATTGCTATATTGTTTGCTCCACTCCCAGTCACGAGGAGTTTTGCATTGGCTTTGAGTGGAAGCAATGAGTCATTGTTTTTCAGAAGTACAGCACTCTCTCGAACAGCTTGACGCGCTATCGCCCTATGCGCAGCGCAACCAACCCACTCGCTTTTCCCTGCCAATGGACGACTTGATGGCCTATTTGGGAATCGCAATCCAGCCCTTAGCTTGACGCGAAGAATTCGGAAAACAGCATCATCGATCCTTGACATGGAGATGGCACCATCTACAACACTGGCAATGGTATTGTGCCAAAGACCTCGCCAATCCTCAGGTGCCATGAGCATATCAATACCCGCATTAACAGCCTCGGTTCCAGAAACATTAGAAGATGCACTCAATTGCCCGTGCCCGTTCCAATCGCTAATAACAAATCCATCAAAGCCCATTTTGTCTTTAAGCACTTCTTGCAACAAATAATGATGGCCATGCATTTTGTTGCCTTGCCAACTACTAAATGATGCCATAACGACCTGAACGCCCGCTTTTATTGCATCGCTATAAGCAACGCCGTGCACATCCCTCAGGGTAATCTCATCGCAAAGGGTGTCCCCCTGATCAACGCCGCCATGGGTACCGCCATCTCCAAGATAGTGTTTTGCCGTTGCCCAGATATGCGGCCCAGCTAAAAAATCATCGTCTGACAACTTACCTTGCAAACCTTCAACGACAGGCGCGGTAAAATCGCGAACGAGATCGACAGATTCAGAATAGCTCTCGTACGTTCGTCCCCAACGATCATCCATAGTCACCGCAAGCGCCGGAGCAAAAGTCCAATCAAGTCCGGTCGCTGCCACTTCAATCGCCGTAGCCGCAGCAACTTTTCGCGCCAGTTCAGGATTTCGGGTTGCACCAATTCCAATATTGTGAGGAAACAATGTCGCGCAAAATAGATTATTGTGACCGTGCACCGCATCGATACCCCAGGCACAAGGTAATGGGGCACCTGAGTTTAGTGACGCATCGTAAAAATCATCGGCCATTTGCAGCCATTCACTCGCGTCCGCATGAACATTTTCGTTTGGCGGCGCGCCACCACCGCTCAGTACCGTGCCTATATGGTAGTCCGCTAGCTCTGAGGGTGAAATATAGCGGATGTCAGGCTGGATCATCTGACCCACCTTTTGCTCCAAAGACATTCCGGCAAGCATCGACTCAGCTTCGTTATTCAGCTTGATATTATTCATTTCTGCAGGCGCAGAAAAGGGCCAGGAGACTGACATACTCGTTTGTTCCTTAATGGTGAGATCGGGAAGCCGGGTCTAACGGAACTTAGACCCGGTTTTTGATTCAGGAATATCAGGGCTTCAGATTGTACGCGGCCCTAATACCTGCCGAGCGCGGCGCGTTCCATGTAAAGAGAGGCGCATCGGGAGATGGACCGCCGACATAGTATGTTTGAAAACGCTCATCCGTCGCATTGTAGACAAAAGCCTCAACTGACCAGGTCTCATTGGGTGATACATATTTCACAGTAAAATCAACGGTTCCGTAAGCATCCCGCTTGTCTGAGAGAGAGGCTATCGCATCGAAGTTGCCTTCTGTGAAATGCGTGTCGTCTTTATAGTGAAACTTCACATAAGGCTCAATCGACGCGCCACTTTGCAGTCCAAAGTAATGAGAATAGGCAAGTGTAAAAGTAAACGGAGAAGAATAAGGAAGCTCATTGCCTGCTACGCTACTCTCTCCGCTGCCAGTATCTTGTGGAATACACGCAAACTGGGCTCCTGCATCCTCGCGTTGCTCGCAGAAATAAGCCTCGCCTGCGTATCCAGGCCAGCTTTTGAACTTAGCGTCGAGGATACCTAAGCCACCAGTAATTAAACCGTCCTCCCAAGGAATAACGTTCCATTCCACTTCGAGCCCCTTGATTTCGGCCCGACCCGCGTTCGAAGTGACAAGCGTGCCAATCGGTTGACGCGGTTCGAGAACTGTTCCTGGTGGATCTTCGACAAAACCTACATCACGAAATTGACTCACTTGTTTGTCCTTAAATTCGGTCAAAAATCCTGTTACCACCAGCGTTGCTCGGCCATCCCAGAGCGTCCCCTTGTAACCGATTTCGTAGTTCAACACCTCCTCGGCATCGAAAGAAAATATTTCGATTCTTCCACACCGACAAACATCCACACCATCACCGAATGAACCTGCTTTAGAGCCTGTTGCGGCGTAGAGATACAGAAAGGTTTCCTCGTTCAGATCATAGTCCAAACCAATTCGCCAATTACCTTTGCTGAACTCCTCTCGATTGTCGTTCACGTCAAAAAGCTGATAATTTCCTTCCCGATTCTGTGAACCTACACCTGGGAAATTAATATCGTTACTGGTGAATAAAGGTAAAAAGAGCTCGTCACGTTGTGCCGTGGTTTGCGGGAATCCATCAAATGGCACAAGACCATTGGTGAAACTGCAACCTGCACTGTTAAAACAACCAATGTTTCTTCCTCCGACATCTTCGCGAACATCTTCCGTCTGGCGGTAACCTAGCGTCAGGTGCCATTGCTCGTTAATATGCCAGGTTGCCTGACCAAATATCGCTTGTGACACAAGGGTCCGTTCAGGTTGAACGAAGGAAATACCCCCAGCTGCACCTTGCGAACAACAAAACGGTTGTTCAACATCAAAAATAATGTCGTTGTCTTCACGGAAATCAAAGAAACCTATGATCCAGTTTACATTTCCGGTAAGTCCCTGGAACTGAAGCTCATGCGACCACGATTCATAGTGAGACTCGGCCGTAGCGAGATACAAACTACCAAACGGTGGCGTTCTATTTAGCCACCCGGTGTTCGCGCCTGGTAGCGCACGCCATCCCATGTCACCATCCCATTGCTGTTCGCGCTCCTGCCTTGCCCAGCCCGCGTTGTATACAATATCTATTGAATCTGTTAACGCATAGGTTAGATGACTTCGAACTGCATCGTTAGTCAGGTCCATGTATCCAGGTATATTTGGGTCGACGTAGTCAATATTCCCGCCGTTGAAACGGCAAAGATCTTCATTAGCTTCGCAGTTAGGTGCGATTGGCCAACCTGCATTATTATCCTCGGCGGTTTCAACGCTAACTCGCCAACTCAGCTCGTCCATCGGCTCCCACAAAAAACTCACCCGCGCAGCCCATCGATCCGCATTGCCGTAAGTGTCGTCCTTGCTGACGCTACGATTCCACCGCTGATCCATATCAGGAATACCATCTGGTCCAGAGAAACCCTGACCAAGAAGATCTTTGTCGCCGCTTCCCTGATTTGCGAAGCCATCTCGATTTTCCTCAAAATAGTTGGCACGCACAGCCAACGTATCCGTGAGCGGTAAATTTAAAGTGCCTAAAATTATTCCGTGATTTCGATTACCACGCTCCATACCGATCGTGCCAAAAACACCCTCGAAACTAGGCTTCGCAGTAATTACGTTAACACTACCCGCAGCTGAATTCCGACCGAAAAGCGTGCCCTGGGGACCGCGCATCACTTCGAGCCGCTCGAGGTCAAACATGAGCGCCGTAGCCCCTTGTGGTCGCGGCGAATAAACACCGTCTACATGAAAGGCAACACTCGGGTCCGCTATTTCGGTAAAGTTATTGCTATTGATGCCTCGAATCGTTAGCTGGACGCCACTGTCTGAGGGTGAAAACGCAACATCGAAGTTGGGAACCAGATCAGCGGCGTCGCGAATGTCTCTTACGCCATTTTTTGTCAATTCCTCTTGATCGAAGGCGGAAATAGCAATTGACGTTTCCATCAGGTTAGTTTCGGTTCTAGTTGCCGTAACCACAACGGTTTCAAGTACATTTCCTGATTTTGATTCAGATTCAATTTCAGTGTCTGTTTCCTCAGCAATAGCGTTGCCCACCGCAGCGACGATAAAGACACCTAATGCTATGGTAGAGCAAAACTTCCTCAAGATATTCATACCTAACGACTCCTTAGAGGCAAACTGTTGTTTTTCTTTTCCTATAATCAAAGTCTGACTCCTACTCATGACCCACCTCCTACGAGTGCTATGTCATCGAAGTAGAAAGTCCAGTTATCAGGATCGCCGCCCGCATCGCCAACCGTTCCTAGGTCAAAGAAAAGGCTAACTTGAGTCACGCCGGCGCCAGTGTCACCGGTAAAGTCAAAACTCAACTCTTCCCATCCCGAACCCGCATGGGTCACTGAACGCTCAACGTTCAAGCCCTCTAGCTTG
>CAXRCG010000106.1:0-58049 GCA_964228885.1 Pseudomonadales bacterium
GGTGTCTTTCGTTACAAGTTCTTTCAACTCTGCAAGATCAGGCAAAAAGTTGTTCGCTGCTTTCAAATGCAATAAATCTACTCTAGCGCCGACACTCTCTGGAATAGAATAATGTTGCTGGTAGCTGGGAACGACAGCAACAATTCGATCGTCACTAGAAAGTAAACTTTGATGCACCAATGAGTTCGCGCCAATCGTTCCGTGGGTCACGATCGCGTTTTCAACTGCTTGATTTTCATAAAGTGCAGAGATCGCTGATCTTAACTTGTCACTACCCTCAATGGAGCCATAACCGAGCTTCAGCGATAATATGTTGTTCAGTTTTTCAAGGGGTAGTCCGCACGTCTCCAACAATTCAGAAACCGACAGACTGTGAACACAAGTTTCGGCCAAATTATATTCACACTTCGTTTCGTATTCGTTCATCCACATTTCTACGCCAAAGGGCTCGATTTTCATGCTGTTTCCTGTCTCAAAAACTTATAAATCGGTTCGAGGAATTGTATCGCCTTAGCGGTATAAAACTGAAAGCATTGAAACCGTTTTGGCGCGCAACCACCAGCATCGTTATCGACTTACAGACTGAGCATCTGCTTTTGCTGCAATACTGGTTATCAATTGATGAGCGTTTATTGCAAAAAAGGGCACATACACAGGCGAGCGCTAAAGACTCCCGCTCAAACCTAAATGCAATGTTTACCGACTAAAAACCTTTCGCAACCCTCGGATCAAAGCCAACGGGTGGCCAGATAGGTGCGTTTCGTCATCAATCACCTGGTGTTGCAAATCAAGACTCTGATAATTCCGTTTTTCAAGCGTATTCGCGAGGTTTGTCATATTACTCACCATGCAATACGCGTCAGGCTTTCCCTCTTTTTCTTCTAGTCGGCCCGAACACATGTAAACCGTGGCGTTAAGATCTTTGTGCGCTTCAGCATACTGCCGTTCATGGCTAAGAATATCTCTTTTACACCACCAGATTGATGGACTACCGATAATGTATCGGCTAAACGAGTCAGGTTGGTTAAACAGAGCATAAAGCCCAAATAGCCCACCTAACGAATAACCTGCATAACATTGGTCAATTGCAGAGGCATTGTAAGTCTTCTGAATAAAAGGTTTTACTTGCTGGTTGATGAACGCTAGAAAATTTTGCGCCCCCCCCGGTTCAGATGGCGGCAGTTTCTTCATCCATTCCGGCGTTCCCTGTGAACCTTCACCCATGTCACCAACACAGTGCGTAAGGTCCCTAGTTCTTAAGGTCATCATGTCTCTGGCATTTTCAACGTCGTAGGTGATACCCACGGTGATAAATTGTTTGAGCTCACCAGTTAGTTGCATCAAAGGCACGACGGCATTGATCGCCATAAAAGCCTGAGCGCCATCGCTTACATAAACCACTGGGTAAGGCGCACGATCAGTTTTATATCCGGGTGGCAATGATACGTTCAACAGAAAGCTCTGACCGATAGTCTCGCTTCGCAGTGGATGTCTGCGGGACCCCTCAATTGTCACTTCTTCGCTCATTATCGTTTTCCTTTTTAGCTGCGTGCCCGCGACTGCTGACCGCAGCAGCACCATGTAGCACCATCACCGTAACAGGGTTACACCATTACCAGTCGGGTTTAAAAACTACTTGTCACTGACCCTATCGCTCCGAACTGGTTTTTTCTGGATTTCATTCTTAATTGAATCAAACTGTTGCTCACCCAGAGCATATTGTCGAACAATCATCATCGCACCAAGCCATAGAAACGCCGGTAGTAAAGTGTAAGCAATTCGAATGCCTAGCAAACCCGATTCAGTTTGCATTTCAGGTGTCATGCCGCCACCGATAAATCCAGCCACCTGCAAGATCCAGCTAGCAAAAAAGGCGCCGAATGCCATACCGAGCTTGCGACAAAAGGCCATGGCCCCAAAAATTGTGCCTTCCCGCCGTTTTCCCGTTCTCAACTCATCAGCTTCAACCGTATCTGGAATCATGGAGGTGGGCATAAGTTGATTGACGGCATCACTAATGCCACTCAAAAAATAAATCGCGAACAAAAGATAATAGTATTCCGCTGGCAAAACCAATCCCGGTAACGCTACAACGATTGCAAGGGTAAGCCCAAGTAAGTAGGTTTCCTTTTTGCCGAGACGACCAGCAACCATTACCCAAACGGGTGTCACCAGCGTAGAAGTGACACCAGCGACCAACATCAGAGGTCCGATGAGCGAGGCATCAATCAACATGGCAAAGGTCAGGAAATAAACCAACATTGTCGCCGAGCTACCGATGGCGATATTCTGAAACAGGAAGCCGAAAAAAAGGATTCTGAAAGGAAGATTAGCCCAAAGCGCAGCCATTTCCGCCTTGAAGTTAATCGAGTGACTTACCGCTTCGATTCTGGGTACATTTCGCGTCAAATAAAACGTGATTAAGCCTGTTAAAGTCATCACCGCACCGAATACCAGCCCCATATAAGAGAAGCCTTCCAGCAAATTGTCTTTCGAGTTGTACAACACTGGACCCAAACCACCCGCAAACAATATGCCTACTCTGGCAGCAACCATCTTGTAACCTGCCAGACTAATCCTCTCCTTGTAGGACTGAGTCATCTCGGCCGCCATTGAGGAATAAGGTACGTCAAAAATGGTTATTGCCGTACTGGCCAACAAGTAACCAGCAACGAGGTAGATTAACGTCGTGTTTTCAGACCCCATATCTGGAATTGATAACACCAGGTAAAAACTGGCGCCATAAGCTATAGCACCAACAAATAGATAGGGTCGCCTGCGCCCCAGGCTGGATTTGGTTCGATCAGAAATTGCACCCATGAACGGGTCGGTGATGCCATCCCAAATTCTTGGTACTAACAAGGCAACCCCTGCCCAGGCAGGAGAAATGCTGTGGGCCTCAGTCAAATAAAATAGAAAAAATGACATGGTGCCGCCAACATATATAGCCACACCCAACTCACCAATCGCCCAACCGAGTTTGTCCCGCCAGGAAAGAGCATATGTTTCGTGACGCTCTAAAATTTTTTCTGTCGGATAGGGTCTTGCCATATTATTTAACCAAATCATTACCACTGGCACGACAACTTAACCCAAGCAGGCCGGGATATCAGGTGTCCCTAACATTGGCTTAACAAGTAAATCGACCGCCCGAAATGACGCGATAAAGTTACTTCAAGCATCAATTGATCAAGTGCCTAAATTGGTGCTTGCCTACAATTTGCTTTCGCAGCCCTATACGGGGATGCCTCGAACGTGAGACGCCAGACGATAATACGTCTTGTCCGACATTTAGTCCCTGAGAGTGACGGGCAAATTACGGATACCGTGAACAAAACTTGACCCAAGCAACACGGGGTCGTTAGTCACTTCAACCCTGGGAAATCTCTTCTGTATTTCCTCCCAGATCACTCGCAATTGCATTTCTGCCAGTCTGTTACCAACGCAGCGATGGACGCCATAACCAAATGCAGTATGGGTTCGGGGATTGGGTCGATCTATAATGAACTTGTCTGCCTGATCAATGTAGTCTTCATCTCGATTACCGGAGATATACCACATCGCTACTCTATCTCCTTTTTTTATCTGCTTACCACCGAGTTCTGTGTCAGCCAGCGCTGTTCTAGCCATATGCGCAAGCGGCGTCTGCCATCGAATAATCTCCGGCACCATTTTTGGTATCAAGCCAGGATTTTGCAGTAACTTTTCATATTGGTCAGGATTTTTGTTCAGAGCAAGCACACCGCCGGAAATCGAATTTCGGGTTGTGTCATTTCCACCCACAATCAACAATACAATATTTCCTAACAACTCTTGTGGTGTCATATTATTAGTCGACTCGTCATGCGCAAGCATTGAAATCAAATCGAACTTCGGCGGCTCTTGCTTTCTCGCCTCATAATATTCTGTGAAGTAAGCAAGACATTCAAACAATTCCTGGAATCCTTGTTCAGGCGTTTCAAATACTTCCGGATCGTTAATGTTTTGTATCGTGTCCGACCAGCCAACGAGTTTCATCCGATCTTCCTGAGGCACATCAAACAGTGTCGCAAGCATTTGACCAGTCAGTTCTTTTGATACGTGATTAACCCAATTGAATTCTTCATTTCGGGGCAGGTTGTCAAGAATCGTGCCGGCGCGCTCACGGATTAGCGGTTCAAGTTCAGCGAGTTGTTTAGGCACAAACATCGGTGTAACAACTTTTCTTTGGGCATCATGCTTGGGGGGGTCTTCTTGTATAAACATCGGCAGCGCAAAATCATCGTCATCATCACGCGCTATACCACCCAGAGCGATTCCACCTAAACGTTGCTGAGAGGAAAACAACTCATGGTGTTTGTCGACATACATTATGTCTTGGTACTTTGTCACAGACCAATAAGGACCGGTGATGCTTTCTTCATGGTAGTGCACCGGGTCTTCACGACGTAGTCGCGCGAAGTGCTCCCAAAGCGTGTCATGCTGAAAGAGCGCAGGGTGGGATGGATCTATACTATTTAGTGGTATTTCATTTGCATCAAAATAGGGGTCTATTTCATAGGCGGCGGCAACTTCTTTGTTCGAAACCGTCATATCACCTTGTAACATGCGTTCGGTCAAGGCCTTGCGGGCATCACCATTCTTCTCGGTATATTGCACACTCATCACTTTCTCCCTTCGCTTGTACCTCTATCCTATGACTCAGATCAATCAACTTCAAGTCACTTGGGTCTCGCAATGTGGTCAGGTGAACTTTATGCCAAAGCGTTCTACTTCGATTTAACAGGCACCTGCTGTTTCGCCTGCGCAACATAACCTCTGTTCCATGTTGGGCTGATGGTTAACTCGTTAATACAGACATGCGCTGGCAATTGTGCGAGAAACTTAACAACTTCACCGCAATCTTCAGATTGAACCATCATGGCACGATCTTCATCGCTCACGGGAATCGGTCTTGAATCAAGAATGGGCGTCGAAACCTCGCCGGGGCAAATAGCGCAAGCCCTGACTCCGTAACTGCCCGCTTCCATATTAAGACTCTCGTTCATCGCGTTCATCGCGTGCTTGGCGGCAGTATATGCGGGTCCCGTGACAACACTGACATGTTTTCCTGCCCAGGATGAGATATTGATAATCAAGCCATCTTCCTGTGCCTGCATCACTGGTAGCACAGCCTTGCAGCAATAGAAGGCGCCGTCGAGATCGATGCGAATGACGGAATCCCAGTCTTCAAGCGTGACGTTATGCCAGTTTCGATTCTTGACATTGATACCGGCGCTCGCAACCATGACATCAATGCGCCCAAGGCGGGTTTTGATTCGCTCGACAACCGCCAACACCTCGTCTTTATTTGCAACATCAAGGATCTCAATATGCGCATTACCGTTACAGGCGGCGGCAACTTCTTTCAGCTTCTCTTCACGCCGACCGGACAATACAACCTGCATACCGGCACCTGCGAGCGCTATTGCTGCGCCTGAGCCAATACCGGTCCCGGCACCCGTAATCCACGCTACTTTACCATCGAGATCTCTCATCTTTGCCTCCTCTAGCCTGAGTTGCGAGCAGCTTCTTCCAGTGCATGCATCTCTTCAAGTATTTTACCAAGCGACGTCACTAATGCTTCGTACTTGTTATCCTCTTCAAGGTCCTCACCAAAGCTGTAACCCGGTGGCACATTCGCGTAAGGGCTTTTTTTCAACGCATCCAAATCAGCAATCAATTCTCTTTGGCGGCGCCTTTGTTTTAGAGTCATTTTCCACATACGTACCATGATAACATTGCTTCCCAACTATGGTGCAATAACGAAAACCTGCATGATGCTTATCACAATGGTTTATCCATAACATTTAAACCGGCAATTAAAACGTCTGGATATAGTTTTATGACAAGGAAAAAGGAAAGAACTCATGGGAATTAGCGCAGGGCTTGGCATTGCAAACTTTCCTTTTGAAGACACACGTGGATTCTGGCGCTGGGTAGATCTCTGCGAAGCGGGAGGTGTTGACTCACTTTGGCAAAGCGATCGCATCATTAGTCCGGAACCTCATCTTGAATGCATGAGTGTCATGGCGGCACTTGCTGGCGGGACGAAACGCATAAAATTCGGCATGAACGTCGCTAGTCTTGGTCTTCGTGATCCCGTGTTAACTGCTAAGTCATGTGCAACCATCGACGTGCTGAGTGATGGCAGGCTTTTACCCGCGTTTGGCGTCGGTAGCGCGCTATCGCGTGACTATGCCGCAACCAATACGCCTACGCAGGGCAGGGGTAACAGATCCGCTGAAGGCTTAGAGATCATCTCCAGACTCTGGCAAGAAACTGACGTTACCTTCGAAGGTAAATACTATCAGCTTGACCGCGCAACCATCGCCCCCCGCCCCGTGCAAAACCCGCTACCTCTGTGGGTTGGTGGATCAGCCCCAGCTGCGGTTGACCGGACTGCACGATGGGGAACAGGCTGGCAAGCAGGTATAGAAAGCCCGATGCAGGTCGCCCCGGTTATCGCTGCCATCAAGGAAACGCTGCCCAAATACAATCGGACAATAGATGATGATCATTTCGGCGCTGGGTTTGCTTTTCGATTTGGAGATCGAGATGATCCGATCATCAAACGATATGAAGAAATGTTGCAAAAAAGACTCAATCACGAGCCAAAAGATTTGTATGCGGTAGGCAATAGCAAGGACATCCTCTCACTGGCAGCAAAGTTTCACAGAGCAGGCGTCCATAAATTTATTTTGAGACCCATCGCCTCGGATGCAGAAGACATGATACGACAGACCAAGCTGCTCATTGAGCAAACGCTGCCAGACTTTAAAGGCATCTCAACAATGTGACCAGTCGCTATTTTTCATAACAATCAAGAAAAAAACAAACGATAGGAGAGAGGGTGGATGAAATCATATGGCGTTTATATTCTGTTTTGCTTAACCATGATGACAGCCTGCAGCGAACCTAAACAGCAAAACCAATCTCCAAATAGTGCAGACTACGTATTCAAGGGAAATATATTCACAGCTGAAGAAACCGCACCCTTCGCTCGTGCCGTCGTTGTCAAAGACAACCGAATCATAGCCGTTGAAGCCACTGAGACCGGCCTACAAAGATACATAGACTCAAGCACTAAGGTGATTGAGCTGGGCGAACGCTTGCTTGTACCCGGTTTTATCGATGGCCACACTCACTTTAATCAGGCCGGCAAACAACTAAGCGATGCAAACCTGTTAAAAATTGATAATGATCAGGCACTTTCTGCGGAGCTCAACCGCGTCACAGGAAACCTAGATGATGGTGAGTGGATCACTGGCGGTTCATGGGGCGCCTATGAGAACTGGCAAGACGGCTCCAGCGGTGAAAATAAAAATGACCTTCGCAGTCGCTGGCATCCCGCGCGTCAAACGATTGACAACATTACCGGCTCAAACCCCGTTTTTATTAATAGCTTCGAGCGGCCGCCGGAACTCTATCTCGCTAACACAGAGGCATTACGACTTAGCGGATTGTTGGAGCAGCACCTGCCCGGTATGGACCTTGATGCTGAGGGCAAGGCAACCGGCCTCATTCGCAAGGGATCTCCAGCCATCGATATCATCAAAGCAGTTGTTTCCGAAAAGTCACATGCCCGCATCATGAGCGAAGCTAGGTCGGCCCTGAAGCGACTACGCGAAAATGGCGTCGTTGAAATTCACGATATTACCAAAAAAGACTACAAAAATGTCTACCTCGAACTACAAGAAAAAGGCGAGTTAACAACCCGCGTTTGGATGCGCGCTGACCTAGCTCGAGCTGCTGAATTCAACCAAAAAAATATCAAAATGAACACCCATCCGAAAACGGGAAACGACGATGACTTTTTACGTTGGGGTTCATACAAGGGTTATATCGACGGCATCATGGGCAACCACTCGGCCCTGTTCTTTGATGCCTATGAGGACAGACCAGAGGAGTTCGGTCGCTACAGAGACCATACAAGCGATGACAAGGAACATCGTGTCGAGAACATGGAAAAAATGTACAACTACCTGACCGAAGCTCACCGAGGCGGATTTACTGCTAATGTACATGCAATTGGTACACGGGGCGTCTCGTTAATGCTCGATACCTACGAGCGACTGCAAAAGGATTTAGGTGGCTCTCTCGAAGGGTTTCGCGTTATTCACTGCCAGGTGGTAAGACCAGAGGATATGAGCAGGTTTAAGACATTGGGCGTCATTGCCGAAGTTAACCCTTACCATGTATCAGATGATATGCGCTGGATGGAGGAGCGTATCGGTCATGAGCGCAGCAAAGGTGCCTATGCATTTCGTTCACTGCTCGCCAATGGCGCCACGCTGGTGTTTGCTTCCGATTGGCCAGGCACGAATGCGGCAGAATACTACAGCCATCCCAAATATCTGCTGCATGCTGCGGTGAATCGAACGACACTGAATGGTATGCCAGAGGGCGGATGGTTTCCGGAACAAAAAATTTCACTCATGGAAGCGATGATGGCCTATACGATAAATGGTGCGAGAGCTACTTTTGATGGTGAAATCAAAGGGTCGATCAAAGCGGGTAAACTCGCAGACCTTGTGATGCTCGATAGAAATATTTTTGAACGCCCTGTAGAAGAACTCCTATCAATGCAAATCGATATGACCATGGTCGATGGGAAAGTGGTTTACGAGCGGATGTAAATTTCTTCAGCTAAAATAACCCTTACATTTGGTTGATCTAAACAAAACCCAAATTACGGGTTGTAAAATTACTCAGACTCGGCGCAATGGTGTCCAGTGCTAAAGTATCGACACCAAACCACTCTGCCAGAGTCCCTGCATATTGGTCGACGGAGGTGGTTGGAATGATTCGCCCGCCGGTTGCATCGTCATCACCACCAATTTCAAGTATCGGCATTTGCCCATATATTTGCCGGCCGTTAACTGGACCGCCGGTTACAATCTGATGTCCGCCCCACCCGTGGTCTGTCCCATCCCCGTTACTTGTTAAAGTACGACCAAAATCAGAATGAGTGAACGACACCACATTGTCATTGACGCCTAATTCAATCATGGCTAATTGAAATGCCTGAATCGAGTCCGCCACATCGGACAATAACCCGGGCTGTAGTTCATTTTGGTCATCATGGGTATCAAAACCACCGGCACCAACAAAAAATATCTGTCGACGCATGTCGAACATGTCACGTACAGCTATTAGTCTGGCGATAATGTTTAGCTGTGCACCAAGAAACGAAGCAGGAAATACCGTGGTCAAATCCGGTGCTTGAGCAAGCGCTTGATTCACAAGATCTGCAGACGCTAAAGATCGCTTGTGGACAGCTGCGAGTGCTCTCGCGTGAACGTTACCAAAGTCGCTGTCAATATGTGACTCAAAAGCAGCTCTGCGTTCTGCACCTAGCGAGGCGTCAGCGCCGAATGCGCCATAGGTATTTGCGCCGGTTGTGCTTACTGAGTATGGAATTGATACGGCACCGGCTTGAAACAAGTTAGTGCCGAACGTGGACGTATTCATAGCAATTAATTGGTCAGCAGTCGAGCCTGCCAACTCGTCCGCTATTCTTCCAGCCCAGCCAGTCGCCAGCGAAACATCGCCCTTTAGTGACTGCCATTGCGCCTGCTGATCATTGTGCGAGAACAATTGGGGCGACAGCGCCACAGCGCCGCTTAAATATTGTTCTTTGGTTACCGGTTCTACTAGCGGCCCAACATTCGCAATTATTGCAGAATCACCTGCTTCAAAAAGCGACTGCAATGCTTCGGCAGAAGGATGGAACCCATAGGTTGCACCATCGGGATTATCCGGATTAATCGCTAGCAGGTCTAATTGCTCGACCGCCAGATTCTGCCGCGAGGCGGCATAAACGTTGTACTCAGCATTGCTGGTGGGAACAACCAAATTGAACGAATCGTTACCGCCATAGAGGAAAATATTTACCAGACACTTGTAGTCGGAAAAACCATTATCGGCAGCGACAAGTTGTCCTGGCAGAAAATTAGCCAGGCCTGCACCCAACATCGTGCGACCAGTGATGTTTAGGAAACGTCTACGATTTATCACCAAGCGACCTCCGGCTTTATGGTTATTCGATCAGAGCATATTCAACCGAGCTGACGATCTGATGAATCGCCTCGGTTACCCGGAAAGCTCGCTGATCTTGCGGAATAGTATTAATCATTGCCAATGCTTCGGTTTCAAGCTCACTCGAGATAACGCCGCCGGTTAGCTTTTCAGCCATGCGCTGCAACAACATTTCCGGATCTGCCGCCAGCGTCAAATAAGGTGCAATATCTATTCTAATTGCCTGATTACCAAGATTACTCGCACTCGAGTTTCTAATGTAAATGGATAACGCCAAATAATCGTTGACGCTGGCTGTTGTTGTTTCATTAGTAATTTGCATTTCAGGGGAAACGAGGCCTTGTTCCGAAAGCTCACCCGCGGGTGCATAGTCGGGGCTGAAAAAGTTGAAAACAGATGGAGAGCGCAAAGGCGCCTGACCAAAATCATTGTTAGGTTGCGGGTAAATGTATCTACCGTTAGGTGCCGAGGCATCAAAAGCGCGCCACAATGAAACTAGTCTTAACAGTGGTTCGACAAGTTTGCCGCCAATTCCACCCGTAAGCGGTGATCGTGCTTCAACATCCAGCAGTATGGCTTTGATGACCGCGCCAAGATCTCCGCGCACGCCGAAGCCATTATCATTAAAAACTGTCGCGACACGTTCAACATAGGACGGACTGGGATTTGCGCTGATAAAACGCTGGATCAGTCTGCGACTAATAAAGGGAGCGACATTCTGGTGTGCAAAGATATTATCAAGTGCATCAGCAAGGTCTTGCTCTGGCGTTTGTCCGGCCGGAATTACAAACCCGTTTAGCAGTTTTTTTTCACCGGTATCATGGAAGCTCGGGAAGGCTTGCATGGGGACTAAATAGTCTCTGCTGGGTCTATTAAATCTCGCCGAGCCACCGAAGGTCCAACCGGTATAAACGTGAGCAAAGCCCTCAATAATCGTTTGATCATAAGTTGGAATCAACTGCCCATCACTGTCCAATCGTGGTGTGCCGTCTAGATTAAGTTCAACCGTTCCTATGGTAAACAGTTGCAAAGACTCCCTGGCGTAGTTCTCATCAGGGCGAATATTTCGCGCAGCGTCGGGTTTCTCATTTCCTAGCATCGACAGATAAACACCCATCGCAGGGTGAAGCGTCACAGCTTCTATCAGATCTCTGAAATTGCCGAAGGCATGCTCACTCAACACATCGTAATAACTGGCTAAACCACCCGATCTATTAGACAAAGCCCCTTGATCTGAGACCACCATGATTTCTGAAAGTGCGAAAGCCATTCGTTGCCGTAACTGGTCGTTATTCTCGAGTGCGTATTTAAAAAAAGCTTCGAGACGATTACGTTGCCCTTCTGCACCATTTTCAGGTGGAGGTAAAGCGCCCAAATGCTGGATCTGAGAAGACGCGGGCGCATTCATCTGATCATCAATCCACGCTTCGTAACCTATCGTCTGCAATGAGACGACATCGCCTTCTGCAGGCCCAAAGCTTGCCTGCCTTAGAAATCGCACACCCTCGGCCAAAGAAATATCTATCTCACCCGAGGGTGGATCAGGGGTAGGAAGGGGGGCAGGTATTTGGGACGTTGCGGGAGCGGGCCCGCTTTCGCCTCCGCCTCCGCCGCCGCAAGCGCCAAGAGCAAGTACGAACAAGCTAAGGCACATCGACCTGTAAATGCTCTGTAAAACCATTTTCATGACAAGGTAATCTCTCTGCGGATGCAAAATTCTACGGGTGCCGAGGAAATTTCCGTCGCTTACAAACTGCAATCAGCGATAAACGGGCAAGAAGACCGGACAGAGCACCTCCATACTGCATATGTCACTATCCCGTCTCGGCTTCGGCGGCAATAGGCTTACGATCAACAGTCACAGCACCGAGGTCGTTATCAACCGTCAGATAATGATCATACAATGCCAGACTCGGCTTGACGCCGTAGCGGTCCTGCATCATGACCCACCAGTCGTCGTTGTACCATGCCTCAGCGGCTTCACGCGTTTCCCAAAGATACACACCGCCCCCACCCTCATCGCTGCTGAGATAATCCTTTCGGATAAGGCCCGGCATGCCAAGGTACTGGTCTGTTGTCTTCATGCCACCCATAATCGCCTGATCTTTTGTCTTTTTGCCTGGTAGCGGAATTTGTACGATTGCTATTAACATTTGCAGCTCCTATTAGCGCTCTTCGATAGTAAGTTGAGTTTAGACTCTGGATTGCTCATGTTGCACTATTTATGCCGAGGCTGTACACAGCAACAATGTTAAACAGAGCACTTCTGGAGAGATGCAGCCAAGCTTCAGCGCCGATTTTCTACCGAATGCTTTACGCTACCCGGACGAGCTTATCTTTTCATTAAAAGCTCGAACCAAACCTTGTTTCAGCAATACCCTGAACGCCTAGACCAGTCATTCGATAAAGCCCGCCAGCACCAGCCTCATTAGAGACTCTGTTGCCAGAATTGCTGATCGATGTGACAAACAGTTCATCAAGATCACTACCGCCAAACATGACCGAACTGGGCAGTTTCACCGGCATTGAGATTCTTTTTAGCAACTCACCCTTTGGTGACAACATGCCAATTTCGCTTGAACCGGTCAGCGCTACCCATAGATTGCCATCGCTATCTACGGTCGCACCATCAGATCCTGTCTGGTGCTTTTCGCCTTCAAAAAGCACGCGCTTATTTGTAAGCGGTCCATCGGGATCATAGTCATAAGCAAGAATTCGACGGCGACCATCATTAAAGTACAGCACGTCGCCTGCTGGACTGAAACAAGGACCGTTAGCCACAATCACGTCGTCTTCCAGCACTTCAATACCGAGCTCTGGGCTGACTCGGTAAAGCGCACCCAGCGCACGGTCACGAACTTTTATCCCCATTGAACCTGCAAGAAAGTTTCCGGCTCTGTCCGTCTTGCCATCATTAAAACGCGTTTCGGGCATGTCCGCTTCTGGATCAGAGATAAGATCAAGCTTGCCTGTTTTAGTATCAAAGAAATGAATTCCCGTCTGCAGCGCAACAATTACCCGATGATCATCAGCCAGCGCCAAGCTACCAATCATGGCAGGCATCGACCAAGACTCTAGCTCTTGGCCATCGGTCTTCATCGTGTATTTTAATCTGAAGATATCACCCGCGTAAGAATCGACCCACCACAAAGCATTTGTTTTGACATCCCAGACTGGACCCTCGCCCAAGTCGTTAGCTACATGAGTCAATCGGTCAATTGAGATCATAATGTTCGTTTCCGTGGCGACAATTTGTTAATACACCGGCGCCGTGTCGGCAAAAGCAGGCAACTCCATCATTTGGTCAAACCAAGCGACCAACGCCGGGGAATTCAGCCGCCATTCGTCCTCAGGATTTCGCCAGTCTGCATAACCTAAGCACGAAACCACCGCGATTGAGGCGAGATTAATATCCAGCGACGCACCTTCAAGCAATACATTTAACCTGTCGTAACATCGCGCAGAACGGTTAGCTTCTTTTTCCAGTACCGCGTCAGAGCGGCTCGCTTCGTCACGCTGGTTTTTTTCCATAGATCGCGCGAATAGCGAGTCCATGAGGACTGATGCAACAGACTCAATCTCTAATTGTTCAATCTGAGCGCGCGGATCTGTCGGCGACAGTTTCCCTCCCGCCAAGTCATCAAGGTAACGACTTATCAGCAAGCACTCAGAAATTGCCAGTCCCGGTTCAACGACAAGCACAGGAATTTTATTACCTGGGGACTCGGTTGGTAAATCAGCAAAACTCTTGATGGCAACTTCCTCTACCTGATCCGTCAAACCACAGGCTCTTATCGCTACTCTTACTCTTCTGGCATAGGGTGAATTGCCACTCACATGCAGTTTCATCATCAGGTTTTCTCCAAATTAATCAGGGCTATATTCGTGACAATACTCCAATACATCCAAACTTGCATGATTCTCAGGAACCTTGATCCTTATCAATTTAAATCGTAAATAGTCCCGATATGCTTGGATCTATCTAGGAGACAGATAGCATGTTAAGTATCAACGAGATTATGACAACTGACCTCTTTACGCTTGGGGCAAATGCGACTCTGGCCGAAGCAGAATTGCTGATGAAAGCACGCGGGGTTCGACATGTTCCCATCATCGATGATGCAAAAAAGTTAATTGGCTTAATTACTCAAAGAGACATTCTGGCGACCGAGAAAACGGGCGTCTCTGTTTGCGATGTCATGAGACAGGATATTTACACAATCTCTTCGACCGCAGACATGAGATCGGCTGCCCTCATGCTGCAAAAACACAAAATCGGATCTTTGCCGGTGCTACAAGGAGAAACATTGGTGGGCATTATCACAGACTCTGACTATGTTGGACTCGCGATAAACCTGCTGGAACAGATGGAAGAAATTGAACCGGATGACTTTGATGATTACGATTCCGTGGATGCTGTCGATGATGTTTAACGACATCAAACTCTAGTCACTCAAATTGCCATGACAATTCTTGAATTTCTTACCACTGCCGCAGAAACAGCGATCTTTTCTTCTGGGTAGAGCAGCGAGCTCTGGCTTGTGCTGACCATCAATATAAAACCAGTTATCACCTTCTTTGAGAAACCGAGACTCTTCGTGTAAGCACTGCAGTCGCTGTTGTGTCTGCTTCGAACGCCGGACAAAGTAAGCACGAAAACTCACTAGATTTTCCTCAGACGACAAAACCTCAAGCCCTAACCATGTCGTTTGAGCATTGCTCTGTTCCAGTTCTGCGACAGAAAGTGTTCCTTTCGTATCTGGGTGATGGGAATCTATCAGGTATTGATACTCGCGCAGTACATAAGCCGCATACCTTGACCTCATGAGCAGCTCGGCACTTTTGGCTTTTTTCACCCCTCTGTGCATAGGTTGGCAGCAAGCGCTGTAGCTTTGATCACTTCCGCAGGCACAGGCTTGCACTTTCATATCGTCTTATTCATCGATAGGCTCCATTGCACGTGTAGGAGACACACAGAGAGTCTCTCGCTAGAGGTTAAACCATCAAACTAGTCATCGGGCACCGGGGTCTGGGCATATGTAAGTCATTAACTTTTCTTCTTTCGACCCGCAAGCGCGCGCTTGGTCTTCGCCGTCGCAACAGCGGTCAACGGGTTTTCCGGCCAAGGGTGTTTTGGGTAACGTCCTCTCATATCTTTCCTGACGTCTTGATAGGTATTTCGCCAAAAATGGGCTAGATCTTGCGTTACCTGCAGAGGCCTTCCCGCGGGAGATAACAAATGAATAACAACCGCCATCTGCCCATTCAGCAACAGCGGGGTATCAGACATACCGAACAACTCCTGCAGCTTCACGCCGAGAACGGGAGGGTTTTGTGAATAATCTAGTTTAATGCTGGAGCCTGAAGGGACCGTAATTCTTTCAGGCACAATTTGAGCAAGGGTTTTCTGCTGCTCCCAAGTCAGCATCCCTTGAAGTATTTGCGCAAGCTCCAGCTTTTTAAAATCACTCAGTTTAGTCACTTTGTCAAGATACGGCGCTAACCAATCTTCCAAATTTGCCATCAAACTATCATCGGAAATGCGAGGAAACGTCGGGTCTATTGCACCCGCTAGCTGCACTCTTGCTTGCCAGTTTCGAAGATCTCTATTCCAAGCCAATTGTTCAAGACCAACGCCCCGAAGATAATCAATCAACGCCTTCACGCGCGCCTCGCGAGAAACAGATGCGAGCTTCCTACGAGAAAAAATCAGCTCACCAACAACACGGCGTTGTTCTGCAACGAATCTGTTTTCCTTTTTATTCCACTCAACGATTTCTTTCGTCTGAACCATTGATTGCAGCGGACCTTCAAGTAACTCAGAATCAAGCACCGCCGCTGATCGGATCACATCACCCTGGCTACGCGACAGACCGTTGACCTCTGCCACCGCTAACCACTGGCTATTATTTGGCAAATGACGCCCTCCCGGCAGGGTCGCGCTTCTCCCGTTGGCCAACTGATAGCCACCGGAATGGCGCTTTCGCGCAATGCGATCAGGAAAAGCGCAAGCTAGCAAAAACGAAACTGTCTGTTCCGAGGTAACATTGCCTGCGATGGCCGGCATACTCATCGCACTCCTCACTTGATGCTCGAATTGTCGAGCCAGCTGCAGCGTCCTGCTTTTCCATCCCTCCTGCTCTCTTGGGCACCGCGTCTGCCCGATAAGTATACTTACTCGACTTGTCATATCTGGATTATCGAAGGGATCACGGTCAGACAATACAGCAGCTATCAACGTCGCTGTTTGCAACCTGTCAAACTGCCAACCCATCACCAACATATGCGCCAATCTGGGGTGCACTCCAAGCTCAGACATGTGCTCACCGTGATCTGTTAGTACAAAACTCTCGGCCGATGAACCGCTGGCAGAACCTGTTGCAGCGCCAAGATTAATCAACATTTGCCGCGCCTGCGCGAGAGGACCTGGTGGAGGTGAATCGACCCAAGTCAGCTCGCTCGGCTCACCAATACCCCAACGTAAAAGCTGCAAAACTAGAGGCACAAGGTCTGCATCAGCTATTTCGGGTTTCGCATGAATCGCTAGTTCCTGTTGCTGTGAAGCTGACCAAAGTCGGTAGCATTTACCGGGTCTTAGCCGGCCAGCGCGACCCGCCCGCTGAATACTCGAAGCAATTGATATTCGCTGCGTCACAAGTCGCGTCATGCCAGAAGAAGGGTCAAAGGCAGGCACCCGCACCAGACCGCTATCAACAACGACATCAACACCTTCAATGGTAAGACTGGTCTCAGCGATATTTGTTGCAAGCACAATTTTGCGATGCCCCGGTGCAATAGCATACTGCTGCGCTTGCTGACTGAGAGCGCCGAACAGCGGTAGTATTTCAACATTGGCGTTGTTGTTAAATACGTCCAATAGCTTTTTCTGCGTTTGTCTTATCTCACCCTCCCCGGGCAAAAAAACAAGTATGCTGCTATTGGGATTTTCCGATTCCGCCAGTCTAATCGTGCCAACAATCCGATCTGTTATCTTTTCCCTAAATTTGGCTGCCTGACCATAGAGCAATTCAACGGGATACTGCTTGCCTTCGCTAGAGATGATCGGCGCCTGAATGACCTCTGCGACGCGGTCGCTATCCATGGTGGCTGACATTACGAGCAATTTAAGTGGTTCTTCCCGGAAAACCTCTCGGCTCTTCAAACACAAACTTAAGGACAAATCAGCATCAAGTGAGCGTTCGTGAAACTCGTCAAAAATGACCAGCCCAACACCCGATAGCGCCGGATCTTCCATCAACATTTGAGTTAAAACACCTTCGGTAATCACTTGAATTTTCGTCGTCGCGCTCAATCGAGACTCAAGGCGCATCGTATAGCCCACCGTTTGGCCCACCGGCTCACTGCACAATTCGGCCATCCTATGAGCCGCTGCTCGGGTCGCGATTCTACGTGGCTCGAGCATGAGGATCTTGTCCTGACCAAGCCAACGTTCCCCCATCAACGCTAACGGCACAAGGGTTGTTTTACCTGCACCTGGCGGAGCCTGAAGCACCACTTGGTCATTTATTTGAAGCGACGCTTTAAGTGCGTCAAGCACTTCAGCAACGGGCAGATCTTGATCGATCATTTACTTAGTATCACGAGGATAGAGAGGGGCTTTCAATGTGCGTGCATTTAATTTGCTTCGACGATTTCATAATCATGGGTAATTTCGACGCCACCTTTTCCCAACATGATCGACGCAGAGCAGTATTTTTCCGCCGAGAGATTGATAGCGCGCTTTACCTGGGTTTCTTTAAGCGCCTTGCCTGTGACGACAAAATGAATATGAATCTTGGTAAACACACTGGGTATTTCATCGGAACGTTCGGCATCTAGCTGTGCGACACAATCAGTGACCTGTTGCCGCGCCTTCTTAAGCATAGTCATGACATCGAAACTCGTGCAACCGCCCATACCCATGAGCACCATTTCCATGGGTCTCACACCAATATTACGCCCTCCTGAAGATGGCGGTCCGTCAATTGCAACCACGTGCCCACTTTCAGACTCGGCAAGAAACATGACATCTTCCACCCATTTTATGCTGGCTTTCATTCACACTCACTTTTCAAATTTGGATTCTCTAGCGCCGGCCACGACACCCACTGCACGATCACCGACCCTTAAAATCAGGCGTGCGTTTTTCCTTAAATGCCCGCCTACCTTCGGCGCCATCTTCGCTGTCTTTGACAACAAGTAATTTATCACGCGCAATCGCAGAAATTTCTGCGGGTCCCCGAGGAACAGTATCTGCGACCAGACCCTTGATGGTTTCAACAACCAGCGGCGCACTTATTTTCAGGATATCCGCGTACGCCAGCGCGGCACTTATTTGCTCGCCCGCTGGCACAATTTTGTTAACCATACCAACTTCATAAGCGCGTTGAGCCGACAAATCTTGACCTAGCAACATGAATTCCATGGCTATTTTATGCGGTATACGGGCGGCACAACCCGCGATGAGCCCGCCGGTAAAACCTACCTGCGCCTCCGGGTACTTAAAGATTGTGTTGTCCGCAGCAACCACCAAATCGCACATTTGGACCAGAATATAAGCACCACCAACGCAATAACCCTGTACTGCAGCAATAATCGGCTTGTTGGTAATGACACCGACACCTGGTACACCTTGCCACATTTCCTTCGGCGGACTCTTGATATCTGCCCCCACGGAGAACGCCCGGTCACCCTCTGCACATAGGATCGCGCATCGTTCTTCAGATGCATCATATTGCTTAAAAGCAGTTCGCAAACCCTGTATCACATCTTCATCAAGAGCATTCAGTTTATCCGCGCGTGTGATTTGAATGATCGCAACGCCGTCTTTCACGGTATAGCTCACAACGTCTGACATTTAATACTCCTTTCTTCCCTTGACGCCAGTGATGGCATTTCAAATTCAAACCCCGGTAGCATCGCCATACTTGCTGCCCTTCGCATAATACCTTGAATGCCAGATACCCGTTTGGTCTTCACCTGGTATTGGCATTCGCCAGGTTTTTACGCTGGCTGAACTCAAAGTCACTTTATATAGCGCGCGGGGTTGATCAATCGTGTTGTTCACATACGCCTCTGCCTCGTTAGCAGGTACATATCGCATAGCAATTTGACGGTACAAATCCCGCCAAACATCATCATGACCTAAGTCATGTACCAACTCTGCTTCATCCTCAATTACCAATTTGCGATAAGGTAACGCATCTTCATCAATACACAGACAAACTCGCGCATCAGATTTCAGACAGGCAAACCACTCCGACCGCTCCCTTGGCGTGAAATAAATTGCAGCATCATGGAAGATAAACCAGATAGGTGTGACCAGCGGGCTGCCGTTTTCTCTTACACAAGCAATCCGCATTAGCACACCCGGCTGTGCCAAAAATTCATCTCTTTCTGTATCACTCAGTCTAGGCATTTCGTCACCTTCCCTGCGCTAAAATTAATTGACGTATGAACTTATCCTTGAATTTGAATGTAGCGGATTACTAGGCTAATTGAAATCCAGTCAGTGTACTTGGCTACACAGCCAATGACGCTCGCAAAACCAAGAGCATCTCAAAACTGCGGCTTGAGATGACCGCTCCCATGGTTTTTACCAGCGCAGATCTGAGCAAAACATATGTCTGACAAGCACAGTGACTCGACATTATTGTTCGCCACGCGGCATGGCTTTCCTCACTTGAGGGTCGAACCCCGATGCTGCCCATTCTCCTTGTGCGGTATTCCAGTGCGAGAAAAACATGCGAGTTTCCCGGTCTTCGTGCATCGCTAGGCGTTCCGGAAACAAATTCCAGTCAGTTAACACCGGTGAGGGAGAGCGTCGGTACTTGTTTGTTGTCGGGAGCGCACTCTGCAACCAGCCGCCTCGTGCATAGTATTGATGCCAGGTACGACGCGGCTGAATACCATCACCATCCAACCGTGTGTGAAACAGCGCAGTATCATAAAGGATGCAGGTACCTGCACCGCCTCGAATCGGCAGTTCCTGATAATCGTCGCCTAATGCCTCGTGTGCTTCCTTAAGCGTCTCAAATTTATTACTTCCCGGCACAACGCAGAATGCCGGGTTAGCTTCGCCAACATCACTTAAATAGTGAATCGCACACAAATAGTCGCAAGGTAAATAAGGCGTTCGAAGGAAGCGATCTTCAATCGCCGCATCATGATGGAAATTCATTGCGCCGACACCACTGTTTGCCGGTGTTTCCCTTAGGTTAAATTCTGCGAACCGCACATGTTCTTCTCCGCCAAGCAAATGCGCGACCACAGGGAACGAATTAGGATGACGAGTGAATCGATCAAGTTCCGGATGATCCAGCAAAGGTTGCGAGTAGATGAGCCCTTGATTTCGGTGATGCGGTTTTCTTTTATCTGATAAGCCCCAGACCCCGGGATCACGTCTTTGGGACTCGTCACAAAAATTGTTCAGGAAATCGACATCATCACCGCCAAGGCTGTTCGACAGGACAGCAAACCCGTTCCGCTCGAAAAACGAGTAGATATCAGCGGGATCGCTCTCAACTGGAAAAACTGTTATACCGTTCTCTCTAACACGTCCAAACCCCTGGGCTGCGAGATCCGGATCACCGCTTTTATTTTCCTGTGCAACTAACTTCACACTCATTTCTATTCTCCGATGCTCACTCGTAAAATCCAAGATAATCTGGCACTGTCACAACTTGATTTAGTCTTATATCATCAAACAACTTTTCTCTTCAATTTTACAGGTGACCCGCATGACTGTTTCCGCCCGAATTGTTGTACAGCCTCAAGAACCTGCACCACTTCAGATTATAGAACTGGACCTTCCGGCACCTGGTCCTCATCAAGTGGTTGTTAAACAATATGCCAGTGGCGTCTGTCATAGCCAATTACATCAAATGCACAATCCGCGGCAGAACCCCATTGTCCTTGGGCATGAGTCAACCGGCGAGGTCCTTAGCGTCGGTAGCGAGGTCAGTCACGTCACGCCGGGGGACACTGTCATGGTGACTTGGGTGCCACGAGACGCGGCGAACACAGACCGAGCACCCAATCCGGCGGCAATATCCTTGCCTGATGGCACTATCGCCAGATCGCAAAACGTTTTTACCTGGGCTGATACAACAATCGCGGACGAACAGTATGTGGTGAGAGTCGACGCAAATATCAAGCGGGACGTCACATCTATCATCGGCTGCGCAGTGATGACCGGTGCTGGCGCAGTAGAAAATACAGCCAAGGTCCGGGCCGGGGAAAGTGTTGTCATCTTTGGCGTTGGTGGCGTTGGTCTCTCAGCGGTTGTTGCAGCAAAAGAGCTTGGTGCGGATCCCATCATTGCTGTCGATCTAGACGATGAAAAGCTCGCGTTCGCAATGAAGTTTGGCGCAACTCACACGATCAACGCTAAAAGCGAAGATGCCATTAAAACAATCAAATCACTGACAACTAACCCCGCGAAGAGAAGTTTTATGGGCAATCCCATCGCCGGGGCAGACTATGCTTTTGACTGCATCGGACTAAAACAAACAATGGAACAAATAGTGCCTGCGGTAAAAAATGGATTCTTCGGTGCAGAACCGGGTGGCACCGCAGTACTGGTTGGTGTACCGCAGACACCTGTTGAGCTTAATGCTTCCGACATTTTGGTTAACGAGAAAAAGTTTATCGGCAGCATTGGTGGCAGTTGTGTACCTGACAGGGACTTCCCCAAGTACCTCAACTGGTATGAAAAGGGCAAACTAAACTTGGATGTCATGGTGACAGAGCGGTTCAGCATTGACCAGATCAACGAGGCGACAAAGGCGCTGGAAAATGGCGAGATTTCGGGCAGAGCAATTCTGGAGTTCTAAGCGAGATTATTTCTAACTAGACAGTAAGGTTTTAAATGATTATTGATAGAGAAAAGTTAACGCAGTTTGCGACCGAAATCTTTTTGGGTGTCGACACACCAATGGATAAAGCACGCGAAACAGCAGAGCATCTGGTTGAAGCGAACCTTAAAGGGCACGACTCACATGGTGTTGGTATGATCCCGCGCTATGTTTCGGCTGCAAAAAACGGCTTCCTTGATGTCCATGCCAATGCGGAATTAGTGAAGGATAAAGGCGCCGTCTTACTCGTCGATGGTCATCAGGGTTTCGGTCAGGTTGTTGGGCGTCAAGCGACAGATATGGGTCTTGAAAGAGTGAAAGACACCGGTATCGTGTGCATCGGCTCTAGAAATAATCATCACTTGGGCAGGATAGGCACTTATGCCGAGCGTTGTGCTGAAGCGGGTTATGTCTCAGTACATTTTGTCAATGTCGTCGGACATCCGCCTTTTGTTTCCCCGTGGGGTGGGCGCGATAAGCGCATGCAAACAAACCCTTTCTGTTGCGCGGTGCCAACAAACGACGACCCCATAGTGCTGGACATGGCCACATCCGCGATAGCGCTCGGCAAAGTGCGGGTAGCCGGAATGAAAGGTGTCCCACTACCAGAGGGCTCTCTATTCGACGTCCAAGGCTCCCCGACCACAGACCCGGGTGCAATCGCGGCCGGCGGCTCCCTTGCGCCTTTCGGCGCGCACAAGGGTTATGGTCTGGCCCTCATATGCGAACTGCTCGGCGGCGGACTGGCAGGTGAGTGGACAATGCAGGATATTGCCAAACAGCAAGACACGACCATCAATCATATGCTGATGTTTATCATAGACCCGAATGTCTTTGGTGGTCAGGACAGCTTCAGGCGAGAGGTCATGGGTATGCGCGACTGGCTCCATTCTTCCGACCCTGCTGTTGGCTTCGACCGCGTCCGAACACCAGGAGAACCGGAACGCGAAACAATGGCTGAACGTCTAGCGAATGGTATTCCCGTAGATGAACAGTCCTGGGATACCATTTGCAGCGCAGCAATCAAAGCTGGCATGAGTGAAAATGAAGTAAAGACATATCACTAGATCATGCCCCTAAAATGGACATAAGGATATTGGCATACCTGGACCAACAATCAATATTTCGAATTTATAAACAGCTACTCACGCTTTTTTTTTAAAAGCTCAAAAAGGAGAAACGCATGAAACTAGGACTGGGCATTGGCCCTACAGGCGCACCCGGCGGCGAGCGAATGATAAACCTAGCAAAAGAGGCTGAAAACCTTGGTTATGACACAATCTGGTGCCCTGAAATCTATGGTATGGACTGTTTCACACCACTTGCCTGGATTGGCGCGCATACGTCAAAGATAAACCTCGGCACTTCGATCATGCAGATCTCTGCCCGCAGCCCAGCAAGCGCAGCCATGCACGCTGTGGCGATGGACTACCTCTCTAACGGTAGACTCATTCTCGGCATTGGCGTCTCAGGACCACAGGTTGTGGAGGGATGGTATGGTCAACTTTATCCCAAACCATTGGCTCGAACCAGAGAATGGATTGAGATCTTCCGTAAAATTATTGCCCGGGAAGAACCGGTTGCTTTCGATGGTAAACACTATCAACTGCCGCTTGACGGTGGTACCGGATTGGGCAAACCTCTCAAGCTGATGCAGCACCCACTACGAGATCACATTCCGGTCTATCTGGGTGCTGAAGGTCCCAAAAACGTTGCACTCAGCGCTGAATTATTCGATGGGTGGATTCCCATGTTCCTTTCACCCTATCGCATGGGCGAACAATACGCCGATGCAATGGCGATCAAAGGGCAGGACTTTGAAATTGCGGCCGCAGTACCCGTGGTGATTGATGACGATGTAGACAAGGCGCGATCACAGATCAAACAAAACGTAGGATTCTACATTGGCGGCATGGGTGCCAAGACATTTAATGTACACAAAGACCATGTGTCCAGAATGGGTTTTGGTGATGCGGCAAATGAAATTCAGGACCTCTTTATGGCAGGTAAACGGGACCAAGCTTTTGCTGCGGTACCGGATCAACTTGTGGATGAAATCGCTCTTTGCGGTCCAAAAGCGCGCATCAAAGAAAGACTGCAAGGATGGAAAGACAGTCCTGTCACACAATTGAATATCGGATCCGCCAACACGGACACCCTGCGCTTCTTCGCTGAAGAGTTGCTATAGGCAGTCGGCTCAGCGCAAAATCAAGCACCAACCTCAACAGTTGCCGACAATTAGAGCACGCTTGAGGTTGGTCTAGTCCGCGATCAATGCGCCGGTTTTAAGTGCCTTCAATTCGTCCTCCCCCAGCACCTTTTTAAGCTTCTCTATTTCATCAGCGGCTTCTTTTTGGCGTCGCCACATCACGCTGTAGACACCCTCCAGCGCCAACAATTCGTTATGACTGCCGCGTTCCACGATACTGCCTTTATCCATAACCAGAATTTCATCAGCATGCACAATAGTCGATAATCTATGGGCAATCACCATCGTTGTTCGATTTTTAGATACCTCTTTCAGCGCAGCCTGAATTTCTCTTTCAGTCCCAATATCGAGTGCGGACGTTGCCTCATCAAGCACAAGTACCGGTGGGTTTTTAAGCACAGTTCTCGCAATAGCCACCCGCTGTTTCTCACCTCCGGACAGTTTTAATCCGCGTTCACCAACCCGGGTCTCATAGCCCCTGGGCAAGCTGAGAATAAACTCGTGGATGCTCGCTAGCCTAGCCGCATCAAAAACCTCCTGCTCAGTTGCATCAGGACGACCATAACGAATGTTGTAGGCAATCGTATCGTTGAACAATACCGTGTCTTGAGGGACGATCCCGACAGCGCTCCGAAGACTGGCCTGCGTCACATCAGCTACGTTGTTACCATCAACCGTCACTTTCCCGACATTCACATCGTAGAAACGATAAAGCAATCTGGATAGTGTCGATTTACCCGCGCCACTAGGCCCAACAATGGCTGTAGTGGTTCCGGGAGCAATCGTAAAACTGACATCACTTAGCACTGACCGCTCCGGTTCGTATCCAAAGTTAACGCCAGTGAACTGGACTTCACCATTCTGCACTTCCAAGTCTTTAGCGTTTGCCTTGTCACGAATCTCTGGTTCAAGATCAAGAAGCTGAAATAGAAACTCCATATCGACGAGCGCCTGCCGAATCATCCGGTAAGAGGAGCCCAGAAAACCCAAAGGAATAAACAGCTGAAGCATAAACGTGTTGAGCATGACAACCTCGCCTATGGTCAGCATGCCGTTGCTATAGTCATCTATCGCGATAATCAGAATAGCGATCTGACAGCAAACACGTACCAGCAACTGCCCACCATTGAGCACACCCAACGTCGTTTGGCTCTTTACCGCGGCGCCCATATATCCTTTTAACGCATGGTCGTATCTCTTTGACTCGTATTGCTCGTTACCGAAGTACTTGACGGTTTCGAAATTCAGCAAACTATCGACGCCAATGGTCATTGCCCGGGACTCTTCAGCCACCATCTTGCGGCGAAACTTTGTCCGCCACTCGGTAAAAAAAAGCGTGAAAAGTATATAGCACGCAATCGCAACAAGTATCACGCCAACATACTTAAGCGGATATCCATAGCCAAGGTAAACGCAAACGATAAAAATTTCGAAGAGTGTTGGCCCGATATTAAAGGCAAACAAGCCAACAATTTGCTGCATAGCGCGGGTGCCCCGCTCGATCGCCCGGGACAAGCCACCGGTGTGTCGATCGAGGTGAAAACGCATGCTCAGCTGATGCAAGTGCTCGAACGCCCTAATACCAATGGTACGCTGGGCAAACTCAGAGACGGGTGTAAACACCGCTGCCCGGATTTCAGTCAATAACCCCGGCAACATCACCGTTAAGCCGTAGAGCAGCACAAGCCCTAATAGACCAGCGCCGGCGATATCTACCCGATCTGCTCCGGGTATCAGAGCACCCAGCCCGTCGATCAAGTCTTTTAGAACAATAGGCCCATACACATTCGCAGTCCTGCCGATCAGCAGACAACCAAGCGCAATCACAACCCGGGTTCGAATTTCAACTTCGTTTTTTGGCCACAAAAACGGTAGCACGGAAAGTATTGTCTGCAGCGCGGAGCGTTGCACACCACCTTCTAGTGAAAGCGCATCATTTGCTTTTCTGTCGTGTGCGAGAAATTCCATGAGCGCATATTACGCGCTGGGTAGGCTGCGGGCTAGGGCCTGAACTGCAGTGCCCTCGAAACTAACTCGCCTGGCTGAGAAACGACGCTGTAAGCCATCTTAACCCACTCGCAAACATAGCGTCGGGTCTCCCTTGGGTCAATCATCTCTTCCATCTGAAATTTACTCAGTGGGCCAACCGGCCCTCTCGCACTTTCGATGCGAGCATATAGCTCAGCCCTCAAATCCTCAGGGTCTTCCGCCTCTGCCAACTGCCGCTTGTAAGCAGCTTCAATGCCACCCTCGGGAGGAATACCACCGGCGTCAGTTGCAGGCCAAACAACGCGCATCGAGGCTGCTGCTCTAGGGGTTGCAAAATTATTTCCTGCAACACCAAAACTTCGCCGCATGATCACGGTAAAAATCGGCACTTTGACCTGAGCAAAGGCAACCATCCATTCACCACCCTTACGTATGGTACCAGCAATCTCGTGCTCAACGCCCACAGCGAAGCCTGGATTATCAATCAGATTCAACACAGGGATATGAAACAGATCACAAAGGTCCAAGTGACGTTTTAACTTATCACAGCCATCAGCGGTCAGTGCCCCACCATTAACATGTCGGCTATCAGAGGCGATGACACCTAACGGGTGACCATTGAATCTGACAAATCCAGTAATCTGGTCTGTACCCCAAAGCGCACCGATTTCAAAAAATGATTTTTTGTCTGCCATCAACGTGATTGCTCGACGCATATCAAAAGTTGTAACTCGTTTTCGCGAAACAAGCGTGAACAGCTCATCTTCCCAACGATCTATCGGATCTGCAGGATCGGGGTTTTCAATCGGCGGGGCTTCATACACACTGGAGGGCAGATAAGACAAAAACTGTTTTGTCATTTCAACCGCTTCTTCCTCCGTTTCTGCCAGATTATCGACCGAGCCATTAGTACAGTGTATATGCCAACCACCAAGCTCCTCCTTGGTAATGTCATAACCCACCGCATGAGAGACAACAGGTGGACCCGCGACAAACAATTGCGCGATGTCGCGCACCATGACAGAGAAGTGGCCAAGTACTGCTTTCGCAGCACCAAGCCCTACGACACTACCCAGCAGCAAATTAACAACAGGCACCGTAGCCAACTGCTCGGTGTACATGGTACTACCGAGATGCCCCGGCAAGAACGACCCTCCGCCACCAGCAACTCGCGGTTTTCCTGCGGATATCGCACCCTGGCTTTCTTTTGCGTTACTGTCGCCCTCTTTCTTTTGCGCGGGCACCATCGAGGCAACACTACCACCGCCGGATGACCCGTCCAGCATGCGAATAGACGGCATACGCATCTCGATAGATAGCTGATCTAGATAGCCGCTCTTTGCCGCAATCGCGCCATCAGAGTGGCCTCCGCGGGAAGTAAAATCATCTGCGCACACGATCAGCGTTCGACTGTTGACCTCACCCCAGCCACCAATGCTATTCGCAGGGGTAAAGGCGGCAATTTCACCGTGCTCGTCATAGGACGCAAAACCGGCGATACTACCCACCTCCCTGAAGCTATCCTCATCCAACAGCAGCATCACTCGATCTCGACAGGTGAGTTTACCTCTCGAGTATTGGCGCACAACACCCGGGTCTTTCGACTCAGGCTTTAACCTCTCTATCGCGAGTCGTCTGAGCGTGTTGACTTCGTCGAGCATCGGGCTCCACGTATCATCAGGCTTCAACACATGAACCGAACCTTCTCCGGCTCCTTCTGTTTTTGAAAGCACCAGCATCACTTGTCCAGTGACTACGGTATCTCCAACCTTTAACGCCTGCATTGACCTGACGACACCAGCACAGGGGGCTGTTACGGCTGTTTCCATTTTCATGGCGGTCATCACCACAAGATTAGCGCCCGCCGCCACCTCGTCTCCTTCGGCGACACAAACCTCCAGCACCGAACCGTCCATGGGACAAGCGACGCCCTCCTCATCTTCTGCAATCTCAAGTTCAGCCATCAGCGTTTTCATCGGCGGCGGTGTCACCTTACCGGGGCCGGCAACACTACCTCCAAGACTCTTGACCTGCTGCTCTAATAACGTCATCTGATCACTAGCGTTTCCGTTAGTATCTGCACTTGAAAGTTCTGGCGAATCACTCAATAGTGTCGTGCGTGCATCTCCGGAACGAAAATCAACATGGGAGAGAATATTTTTCAACTGATGCAAGTTCGTAATCACACCACTGATTTGGTATCCTTCGATCGCTTCGATAGCCCGATCTACCGCTGAAAGAAATGATGACCTTGACCCGCTCGAACAAATTATCTTAGCTAACAATGGATCAAACTGAGGCGGCGGCGTAAATCCCGCATAACCGCATGCATCAACCCGAACACCATAACCGGATGGCTCCTTGTATGCTGTGATCGTGCCAGTGCTCTGCGCGACCACTCTAGCTTGAAGAGCAAAGCCGCGTGGAGAGCCAACCGCAAGCTGGGTGCCTAGTCCCAACGATTCCAGGCTTTCCCCGGCCGCAAGCTGAAATTGGGTCTCTACCAAATCAACACCTGTCACCTGCTCTGTCACCGTATGCTCAACCTGAATTCTCGGATTACATTCAATAAAATAGTACTCACCCGACTCAGGACGGACGAGGAATTCAACCGTACCGGCATTGATATAGCTAACTGCTTTTACCAACTTAACCGCGTCAGCCAGCATACTGTTCTTCAGTGCTTGATCGAGGCCAAAAGCGGGCGCAATTTCGATCACTTTCTGATTTCGGAGCTGAACCGAACAATCTCGCTCATGCAGATGCACCACATTGCCGGTTGAATCAGCCAGAATCTGCACTTCAATATGACGCGGACTGACAACGAGTTTTTCGATAAAAATGGCACCATTACCAAAAGCTGCCGCTGCCTCGCTACTGCAGCGCTCGAAGGCATCGGCCATTTCTTCTTCCTTTTCAACAACCCGCATGCCACGGCCACCGCCGCCAGCCGATGCTTTCAGCATAATTGGGTAGCCAATATTTCTGGCGACCACCACGGCGTCCTTAGCAGATAACAATGGCTCTTCGCTACCTGGCACAATCGGAATGTCGAGCGATAGAGCAAGCTCACGTGCCAACACCTTGTCGCCGAATGAAGACAGCACTTCCGCGGAGGGACCAATGAAAGTTAATCCTGCCTTCGTGCATTGTTCAGCAAAATCAGCATTCTCTGACAGGAATCCATAGCCAGGGTGAACACAATCACAGCCTGTTTCTTTTGCCACTTGGATCAATGCTGGTATATCAAGATAAGCTGCAACGGCATCCTCGGGTGAACCGATCAACCTGGTTTCAGTCGTGCACCGTGTGTGCAATGCAAGGTGATCCACTGCAGCATGTACACTGACTGATTCCATGCCAAGACCACGCGCAGCCTTGGCAATTCGAATCGCGATCTCCCCTCGATTTGCAATTAATACTCGCTTATTCTTTGACACAGCTTACTCCAGAGAAATGATATTTACCCGGAACCCACAGCAGACTTGATCAAACAAACGAATCAGTATTATCCCTTTCCAAGACAGGATCGTGCGCTACCCAATTTGGGTCCGCGATACGCGTACAGGTTCCAACAAACTGAAATAAGCATAAGTCGATTCAATTATGGTGTCTACCGGTGGCATCTGTCTCTGGATATCTGCTGTTAACCTGTAATCTCGCAGAAAGAGCAGTGAGAAAACGACTCACGGGCTGTGCAGTTTCGATAGGTGGATTATTTGCAGTTACTCGTGCACAGTAGCCACCAGTCAATCTTTTCCTTGGAACTCAGACATTTTATGAGAAATACTGGTATTAACGAATCAAGCATCGCAGAAGCGGGACTGGATCCGCAGAAAGTGACCGACCTACTGAACCGTGTTAGAAAAGAAGTTGATGAAGGTCTGCTGCCATCGGCTCAAATTGCATTAGCACGAAATGGAAAACTAGGCGTTTTTGAAACCTTCGGCAACGCAAACAACGACTCACTGTATTGTGTTTTTTCTTCAACAAAGGCCATTACCTCAGCCGCCGGCTGGCTGTTGATTCAAGAAGGCACACTCGATATCGGTCGAAAAGTGTCAGAGATCGTGCCTGAATTTGCTGAAAACGATAAACAAGACATTACGATAGAACAGCTATTCACCCACACAGCAGGATTCCCTCACGCCTCTTTCAGACCTACCGACTGGTTAGACAACGCCTCGAGAAATAGCCGATACAGTAGCTGGAAACTGAATTGGGCACCTGGCTCACGCTATGAATACCACCCTACATCCAGCATGTGGGTGATTGCCGAAATCATCGAACGGCTGACCGGTGAATCGTTTACTGACTTCGTCCGAAATCGCATTGCATTGCCTCTTGGCCTACCCGACATGTGGGTCGGTTGCCCAGCAAGCGAACATGCGCGCATCGCCGAAATTATGCACGTTGGAGACCCTCTTACCAGTGAAGACTACAAGAAACTGGGCATTCCTGAACCACCCGTGACTGAAGTGACCGAAGCTGCTTTGACGAATTTTAATAACAGCGACATACGCCAAATAGGTGTGCCCGGTGGTGGCGGCATCATGTCTGCTGCTGAACTCGCGATGTTCTATCAAGGCTTGGTTGGCAATACGCCCGGTTCGGAAAACATTTGGTCACAAAAGACCCTAGATTTTGCTTTGGAAGTTCGAACCGGCGGCTTAAAAGATCAACTCACCAACACGCCAATTCACAGAGCCCTCGGTGTCTCAGTCGCAGGGGATAAAAAGCGCAATTTACGCGGTTTTGGACACACCAATAGCCCCTTGAGCTTCGGCCATGGCGGCGCCGGTGGCCAGATAGCATGGTTCGATCCTGCAACCGGTATCAGCATTGGATACTGCACCAATGGCCACGACAGAAATGGCATTCGCCAGGCTCGGCGTGGTATCAGCATCTCCAATCGTGCAGCCGAATGTGGTCGTTAGCAGCGTTACCAGCACCGATGAACAAAATATACATTCACGACTTTTAAGGAATACAAAAATGCAAGATCTGTTTTCTATCGAAGGTAAAACCGCACTCGTCACTGGCGGATCAAGAGGCATCGGCGAAATGATCGCTGCAGGCTTTCTTGCTAACGGCGCGAAGGTTTACATCAGCTCACGCAAAAAAGATGCTTGTGATGCTACCGCAAAACGTTTGATGGAACAATTTGGCGGGGAATGTATTTCGCTACCCGCTGACCTTTCAAACATCGACGGCATAGACGCTGCAGTACGCGCATTTGCCGAAATAGAAGATAATCTGGATATCTTGGTCAACAATGCCGGTGTGTCATGGGGGGCACCACTGGACGAGTTTCCCGAACTGGGCTGGGATAAGGTGATGGACACCAACGTAAAAGGCGTGTTTTTCCTCACGCAGAAACTGCTGCCTTTTTTGGAGAAAAATGGCAGTCCGGAAAATAGAGCTCGAGTCATTAACGTTGGCTCTGTTGACGGTATTAAATCTCCCGCTTTCGAGACTTTTTCATACGGACCGTCAAAAGCTGCTGTTCATCACCTCACGCGTAATCTTGCGCGCCATCTCATCAAGCGAGACATTATTGTCAACGCGATAGCGCCAGGTCCTTTTCCTACCTGGATGCTAAGCACCGGCGTTGGCGGAGGTGGCGATACTGAAATCGATTGGAGTGCCGTCGCAAAGAGTAACCCTAGTGGGCGCGTTGGCACCGCGGAAGATATTGCAGGCTTGGCTATATTCCTGAGTTCACGCGCGGGATCCTTTACCGTAGGCGAGGTCATCACTTGCGATGGTGGATCGGTCGCTTCAGCTTAACTCGATTGCTCGACAATCGAACGCAAAAGGCAAAAGCTATGCAACCAACACTCGATTTTTACTGGGATATTGGCAGCACAAACTCCTACTTCGCATTCAAACTGATCCAACCTATCGTTAAACGTTATGATGCGAAGATAAACTGGCATCCCTTCAATTTGGGTTTCGTGTTTCGGTCAAACAACTACGTTTTGATGGATGAACCAAAGGCGAAAATGCGGAACCGTCTGGCTGACCTAAACCGTTGGGCTACTTTTCACAACCTTTCCTTCAGAATGCCTGACAATTTCCCAATTAAAACCAGTAGAGCCCTTCGAGCGGCAATCGCCAGTCGCCAATGGGGTCTCGAATTCGAATTTATGGCCCGCATGTTCTCAGCCTACTGGGAGCAAAATATTGGGACCATCGGTGAATATGCAACGCTCAACGCCATCGCTGGGAAACTTGGCATTGATCCTGATCAGTTTGAAACTGCTTGCGAGAGCCCTGAGGTTAAACAGGCGTTAATCGATTCTACAAATCAGGCTCTCGAACGTGGCGTGTTCGGCGCCCCCTCAATCTACCTCCGCGATGAGCTCTACTGGGGCAAAGACAGGATGGAATTTATCGACGCCCAATTGGCATCATTGACCCAATGAGAGACTGCAATCAATGCGGCAAGTGTTGTTTGCATTACGGCGGCAATGGGCTATCAGCATCGAACGAAGACCTAGCGTGGTGGGAGAATAACCGCCCTGAGGTTTTCAAATTTGTAAAAAACAAACAGCTCTGGTTTGACCCCGCAACCTCTGCGCCAATGGAAACTTGCCCTTGGCTGAGCAAGCTTCCAAATCAGGAAAAATACACATGTGATATCTACTTTGACCGCCCTGAGGATTGCAGACTTTACCCGTCGAGCATCGACGAGATGATCAGAGATGAGTGTGAAATGATTGAAAACACTGATCTAAGCGACATGCGTAAAGCGCAACAACGGCTAGACATCATCATGTCCGATAGTCGCCCTTCACAAAGATAGAAATCTATCCGGAACGTTTTAACTGACCCAATATATATTGCCATGACTCCCATCATGGGATTTAACTAATGTCAGGTTTCAGGTTTGCTGCAGAAATCTCTTTATTTCCGGACTGCGCAAGGATAGGACCGAAACTCAGTCTTACTTTTCCGCTGTTTGCTTTTCAAAATCTCCATGGCTCGCAAAAGCCATTTTGGAGCCGAGCATGATGCGCCCACACCACCGTAAGTAATCATGCCTTCACCGGTCACAGTACCTGCATCTATGCTATTGCCAATAGTCCCCGAGTGATCTTTAACTGCAGGATAGTGCTGGGTTAGGATATATCCTGAAATGAAGGAGGTATAACAATGAGCGAAGCAGGAAGCAGCACTGAATACAAAACACCTGAGCAGGAGCAGGCACAAAAGGGCGCTAATGCCCCGGGCGCCTACGAACAAGCGTTGGAAGACGTCAATCCCCTGAACGCCCATCTGTTTAGCGAGAATCGATGGCAGGAAGTATTCGAGCGACTACGTAATGAAGACCCAGTGCATTTCAATGAAATTGAAACCGCTGGGCGATACTGGTCGCTGACAAAGTACAAAGATATCAAAGCGGTTGATGCTGATCACGAAAGGTTTTCTTCAGCGAACGGTATAACGATCGGTTTCAAAATCGGTTCTGACCTGCCACAAGGTGTGTTTACCGGCAGCAAACCGCCGTTTATTTCGCAGGATCCTCCTGGACACGATGAACAGCGAAAGACTGTAACTGGGGTGGTCGCACCGAGCAACTTAGTTAATCTGGAGCCCTTGATCCGTGAACGCACCGGAAAAGTGCTCGACTCACTGCCTGAAAACGAGACGTTCGATTGGGTTGATACAGTGTCCATCGAATTAACCACCATGATGTTGGCAACACTTTTCGACTTCCCGTTCGAAGATCGACGTAAACTCACGCGCTGGTCAGACGTCGTATTTGCTATCCCAGAACCAGGTGGCGTTGTCGAAACGCAAGAAGAGAAACGCGAAGAATTTATTGAATGTGTTCAGTACTTCGCAAAGCTATGGGAAGAACGTAAGGAAAACCCTGGCGACGACTTGGTTTCCATGCTTGTCCACGGTGAGGCCACGCGGGATATGGCGGCCCACGAGCATCTGGGTAATCTACTGCTATTAATCGTTGGCGGTAATGACACTACCCGCAACAGCATGTCTGGCAGCGTCTATGCGATGAACAAGTTTCCCGAACAATATGACAAGCTGATCACCAATCCTGATCTCATTCCGAAAATGGTAGCCGAAGTTATTCGTTGGCAGACTCCACTTTCCTATATGCGACGTACTGCGAACCAGGATTGTGAAATCGGCGGCAAACAGATCAAACAGGGTGACCAGTTACTGATGTGGTATCTGTCCGGAAATCGAGATGAAGACGTATTTCCCAATGCCAATGATCTTGACATTGAACGACCCAACGTCCGCCAGCATCTTTCTTTCGGCTTTGGCATCCACCGATGTATGGGGAATCGGTTGGCCGAACTTCAGCTTAAAATCCTCTGGGAGGAGATTCTGAAAAGGTTTGAGAAGATTGAAATTCAGGCAGAGCCCGACCGCACTTTCTCATCATTCGTCAAAGGTTACACGCGCCTCCCTGTCAAAGTAAGACGCAAGTAAAACCGCGCTCCCCGGTGTCAATTACCGGGGATGTGCACGACCTATGCATTGCCGCGGTAAATCATCGCGCTGACTTTACTTGATCCTCTGAATCAACCTGTCAGCAAACGACCTCTGAGTTTCATGTTGCTGTTGAATTGCCTTTAACGTCGGTGTCTCGTTTGGTGGCACGCCAGGAGAGAGCTCACCAACACGCTCGTATTCACCGGCGTCCATCGCAATCCTTGCATTCACGATGGCACCACTTTCATCGCCCAGCCTGCCGGTGCCGTAGTAACCGAAGCCTTCTACCATGCTGCGCTGAGCATTAGCCTGAAAGCCGCAACGCCATAAAAACTTTTCGCTCGCATTAGCCAGAATTTCAGGCCTGATTGTCAGATGAAACGATTCTTGCTGACGTATGAACGGCCGAACCACGGAATTGGTAATGATGTAACGAAGCTCGTTTGAACGATTCACAGCGCCACCGTGCAGCACTCGGCCATCCATCAGCATGACAGTGCCAGCCGGCGCTTCAAGATTAATTGGAGGCGGCAATTTACCGAACGTTCCATTACCTTCGATATAGCGCCGATGAGATCCTGGTATCACCAACGTTCCACCATTGACCTCATCGACATCCTGCAATACATAAACTGTGTTAACAAGCACAGGCGCATCGAGAAATTTGTAGGCACCCACTAGGCCTTGGTCCTGATGCATGCCCTGAGGATGGCATCCCGGAAACGAAATATTGGCGATATAACTTAAATGGTGCCAGCCTGAGCCCAACATCTCATCCAACAATTGCTCTATCAATAGACCAGCCTGAATTGCATCGATATCGTGGGTCATACAGCGATTGAAAACATCGCCTTTGTTAACAAGAGACCAGACGTGCTGCTGCGCCTCAGACAGATAGGCAATGCCAAGTTCTCGCTCTGCTTTAGCCTGGTCTACCACTCGCTGATATACAAGATCGTTCTGCTCCGCTGACAGAGCATTCTCAACGAGACAGTAACCCCATTCATGAAGGTCGTGTCGAAGTTTTGCAATATCTTTTTCGGGTGTCGGTAGCGCGAGGTCTTTCCAATAGGCGTGCTTACGTGCAACCGTGGTATCGTAGTATTTGCCCTCCCCCCAAAACAACTGATCACCCGCTTTTGGGGGTCGCATACTTGGGTTAGCCTCGTACAGAGACAGATAGGGTTCCCGTGAGTGAACAAAATCTCGATAGGGTGTTGCCGCGCCATCCGATACAGCGGCAATTACTTCTTCTGAAAATTCTGGCGGAATTGGGGAAGTCATGAGCGAACACTGCTTTTTGGTTTTGCCTCAGAAGTTGCCACTTCGCAGAGAAAAACTCAAGCGAGAAACTTTGTCTCTTATAACGAAGATGCAATTCGCCGTCGATTGCGCCATTCTTATATCTTTTTAATAAATGGAGTCACAATGAGTTACAGTAAGTTAACCTGGGGTGTCAAAGCCAGCTTCAGAGGCTATGTCCAAGCAGCGGGGGGATCAATCTCCCTTAGTGATGGTGCTGCTCATGCTGAGGATGGCGCTTTTATTTTCAAGGCTTCGCCCGGCGGAGACCTTGCTATTTCCTCTGATGGCGAAGCTACCGGCGCGATGAGGTTTCAAGGTACTGTTACATTTGAAGCGCATGGTGGCATGTTGAAATCCACTATCACCGAGTTAGGAATAGAAGTCGGGGACGATGGTTTAGTGCTTACCGCACTTGAAGGACCCATGAACACTGGGCGCTGTATCATCGCGCAACTGCATTCGATAGAGGTCAGTGAACGTGAGACTGTCACGCTAGGCGCACAAATTTCTATTGACGGCATGTACCAGATTGCCGACAACTACCCACCGGGTACTGAGTTGGACCCGTTAAATTTAGAATAATGCGCCGGCGATTTTCGAAGCCACGCTTTCCTAAAATGCTAGTAACGCGAAGCCCTGCTATTCCCTATCCGCCTAGGTAGCTGGGGTTTTGCGCCTAAGAGGGTCATAGGTTATCTACGATAAAATCGCCCAAACCAACCATTAACAGCGCTAGACCTGTGGACCATATGATGCAAGCAATAGAATCGTACACGTGAAACCGGATGCGCGAGAGACCAGCGGCACCTGCCATTGCAGGCGTGAGTGAACGCGCAACTGGGATGAAGCGGCCGATGCAAATAGACAGCAGAAAAGAACGCTGCAAGCCGGCAGTAATCCGAGCAGCTACCGTATGATGCTTTTTAATAAACTTGGAATTTAGTATTAGAGGCTCTGCCGACCTGCCTACGAAATAGCCCCCATGATCACCCACGATAGCTCCTAAGAAAGCCGCCGCAACGATACTCGCGGGAGAGAAGGCACTTGTGCTATAAAGCCATGTCGCCGTGGATAGCAAGATTGTGCCAGAGACAAATAGTCCGATGCCGACCATGCATTCGAGAAAAGCAAGTACCGTTATTAGAAGAAGTAGGTAAGGAGACGAGCCCTGAAGACCTTCTACAAACGTCTCGATCACAACCGGCCGACCGCGTTTCCACTCGTAATGTCTGAGCCGACCTTGGGCAGTTGCCCTTGCCAAGGGTGGAACCGAATATCAACGATGCCAGCACTACCTTTCTTGAAAGCTCTGATGTTGGACATCCCTTCATAACGAACAAGCTGTTTATTACCGGAGTACTCAAGACGTATCCGGGGCACAATCGCCCGAACAAGCCAATTTTTCGGCTCGATAACAAAAATTCGATTGCCGTTCTCAAAGCCTTGATCTCTTATCTTCATTTTGATCAACCTACTTTGCCCAGCCACAGCGAAACTCACTATTCTTGTCTCGCCGGGTATGAGTTCTGTCCACGCCTCTCTTATGTAACCGTCAAAGCCCGCATCGACCACCACGTCTGGCGTAAGTTCGAAGTTCCAGCTGCTTCTTTCTTGATCCTGCTCTCTTATCACTTGCAACGTATTTTTGCTGGACTGCATGACTATTTCAGTATCGTTCAAATGATCCGACTGCTCAATGTCGGGGTGGTAAGACAAACCAGGGTAGCTAAGCTTTTTTTCCACTAACAAGGTCAATTCTGGAGAGTAATAATTGATCAAGTGTTCGCCAGAATCGAGGTACTGATGGTGTTCTATATATTGAACCCTTTCATCACCATCGCGTGCAATGCCAATGAGATCTTGGTTGCCCACTGCGGCGTGAGTGACTGCACACCATAACAAGGCAACCCAGCGCGATATTCGCAGGGTCGCCATCAACTTGCTTTCCTCAGTTTCTGCTTTTGCCAGTTTGTGAGAAGAATTTTATTGCGCTCGTACCCTTCTGACACGGCAAGATCTATCAACATATTTAGCTTTTCGGCGGCGACCGGCTGATTTCGAGACATAATCCACAAAAAATCGCGCTTTTCTCTACCAACCACTGTGTGTTGGTAGTCATGGTCGACAAACATGACCCTGTAGTCGGCGGACAAAGGCCAAACAAACCGCATGCCCCAAATGGCGGGGTTGGCTCGGTCCTTTACGACGCCAGTGGCGCTAATTCGCTTGGCGGGGCCTGCTGAAGAACCCGCATTAAAGGCAAAGGTCGTCTCAATCTTGCCACCTTTCCCCAGCCGATATCGCTCCACTGGATTGAAAGCCTTTGATTCGAAATAAGTAGGAATGTTGGCGACAACGTACCAGTCACCCATAAACTTTTCTATTTCAAGGTTTTTTGCCGTTTTCATATCTTATGCGCCCTCCTCAACGTCCATTAGGTCAACGTTCGGGGAACTGCATGCTCTAGGTTGCTCGTTCACAGTTTTACGAAGCACATAGAGAAAAGGATCAAAAATATCTGTAGCGTCAGTCCAGATTATTGTGTGGTCTTGGATCTGGTGGTGGACGAGGAAACTGATAAAAACCGACGTCTCAGTTGGTAAAACCAAATATTTTTTGATCATGTGCTAGCCAGATAGCAGCAGATGTCATATTGTCAATGACATGAACCTTCGATTAAACGGTCCTTGGTCGCTGCTGCGACTCGAGGAGTATTTAGCCAAGACAGTCACGCCAATGCGCATCGCCGTAGGGGGAACCGATTACCCACTGCTTTGTTCAGTTTGGTTTAGTTATGATTCTTCAGACGGGCTTATCCGCTGTATTTCTCATGAGCGAAGTGAATTAATTAAATCCTTAACAAAACATCCTCAATGCAGTTTCGATATTTCGCCCAATCAACCGCCTTACAAAGGCGTTAGGGGGCGGGGATCAGTTGTCCTGAAAAGAGAAGGTGGGACGGAGCTACTCAACCTCCTTATGAATCGGCACCTTGGCAGCACCGACTCGTCGCTCTCCCGGTGGCTGTTAAGTAGAGCAGCTGAAGAAATCACAATTGAGATAAAACCTATTTCTCTCTCCACGTGGGACTATTCATCACGGATGCAGTGACACTGCTGATTGAGCAAAACAGATTAGACGCTTTTACCGTTGGCCTCTTCGCTAGAAAATTGAGGACGCAATATCAGGAAAAGTTCGTATGCACTCTCAAACGCACTTTCAACGGTGTCTCCGATAAACCAATCGCCACAAGCCGCCAATTGCTTATGTACATCAACGAAGAAACGGTTGGTCTCCGCCCCGCGTGGCTGAGCGAAACGCCAAAGGTGGAGAATGGCCGACTCTCTTTGAAGCCCCCCAATTCCAAGTTTTTTTACTGCATCACACAGTTTTTGTTTCACCTCTTCGAGAGGCAATTCAAGATGCTTTGCGGTCCACTCTGGTTGTGAGTGAGCGACGATGCCTGCTTGATTTAGTTGAGATCGCTCGGGTTTAGACGAGGTTACTGCCACCCAAGAAATAGGGGAATCGCGCACAACAGCGGCGTCGAAGTCTGGTCTTTTGGTAGTCTGTGCCATCAGCGCGTAAATGGCATCGTACGGTGCGTGGAGGGCGGGCTCTTTAAAAATTTCCTGCGTTTGTGGCGCCGGCGCTGTAGATACGATCCACTCAAAAGGCCCAAACCGGGTGTTTTCAGCCTCTAAAAACCAGCGCTTGGGCACGCCATCGATTTTGACAACTTTGTGGTTTAGCTTAACATCTAATTCTTTAGCAATACGCTTGCAAAGTGAGTTCATTCTCGGCGTACCGACATAATGCGGCTCAAACCACATTCTGGAATATTCTTTCCTATCTGGGGAAAGTGTTGTCGTCACGGCTGGCCATACCTTGAATGCACTCTTGAATGGCTTTAGAAAATCTTTGAAGCGTTTACCGCGTGCTGTGAAGAATTGTGCCCCGTGATCGTGTTCGATCGCCTCCGTGTAACGGGTGGCCATTCGGCCACCAACTCCTCGGCTTTTTTCAAACAGCGTGACCTCAACAGACGGGCAAAAGTCGATCAACAGGCGAGCAAGCGTTACCCCTGCCATACCACTGCCAATGACGGCAACCGCCGCTTTATTGGCCATTAACCTCGTTTTGCGCGTTCACTGCGTCCAACCTCTCTTTCACCGCTTCCGCCTCGGAAGTGAGGAAAGAATATTCGCGGATATTACCGTTACGCTGCGCATGCAACGCCTTTTCTAACTTCAGGTGGTATTCCTTTCTGAGCTTTTTCGTTGGATCTCGCTTGAATAATTTAAACAGATTCAGTCCCTCCGTTAGGCGCCAACGTTCGACGGCTTCTTGCCAGGTTTTCAGCTAACCGTCGGTTAATGCGCAATACGTGCTCAGCCAATGTGGCTGCCCCTACTGTCTTTTGTACGCACCGCGCGCAAACAGAGACCATATTTACCAAGGAATTTCCGTACCATTCCAAGACCAAAATCGACCGCTTTCGGCTGGCGTTATGCCTAGGAGTACCTTTTTCAGGTGCGCTGCGCTTTGCTCTGGCGTAAAAAGCCTTTCTGGCGCAGTCCGTTGAGTGAAGGGGTCAGACAACGGACTTTTGACGGTGCCGGGGTGAAGTGACGCGACGGTGCATCGCGGCAATGCGAACCGCCATTCGATCGCTAGGGTCTTTAGCGCCATATTTAACGCCGCCTTCGACGCGCGATAACTGTACCAACCACCCAGCTCATTATCAGCGATAGATCCGACGCGACCAGAGACCGAGGCAAACCACGACCTTTCGCTGTCTCTCAACGATTTCCTAGCGAACTTGGCAAGTAACAAGGTTGGGAGTACATTGACGGCTAAGGTCTTTTCCAGCGCAGCCGGATTCAAGCGCGAAATACTTTTCTCAGGATTGACGTTTTCACCGTGCAGTAACCCGATGGTGTTAATAACCCCATCTAATTGTTGCATGCGGTTAAACACTCCAGCGACCTCCTCCTCAGCACATGCATCCATCTGAACACAGCTTATCTTTTTTGAATAAACCTCGGGCTTGTTTCTTCGCCAAGTTAGCCAAATCTGCTCAACCCTGCTTTCTTCGGCCAGGCAATGTGCGAGAGCAATGCCTATTGTGCTGCCGGTGATGAGCAACTTCCTTGGCACTTTCAGCTCACGTTTCTCTCGGCGAGATCTCGCTTCTAGTTCGCTAAAGGAATCCATCCGCTACACCAGCCTTCGCCTTTTACCAACTTGTTTTGGAAGAGCGCGCATCCACCCCAGACGTCGTCCGTTTTCGCATAGAATCGGCAATTCGAGCAAATCTGACCTTCACCCTTGATTCCCATTTTGTCAGTTCGCACTGCATCGGTGGCATCTTCCACATATTTCAACGCCACCACGGCTGGATCCGTCAAACTGACCGGCGTGTTCGCCCTCGCTGTATTTGCGATAAATGGCAGTGCAGCCAAAGCCGTCGCGGACTTTAATAAGTTTCGTCGTTTAATCATAAAACCTCCTACCAACTTCTGTCATCGAGAGGCAGCTTCTGTGGTATTGAATTGCTACGTATAGGGATCGCTTTCAGCTTTAAACGCCGATCAAACAGGTAAAAAGCAACCAAGCTAACAACTAACATGGTGACAATTGACATCTTTTTTTCCTCTCTATTGTCTCGCGAAGAATATACGTCAATAGCTCGAACTTGGATTAAGTATGCTTACTCGAACGCTTCAGGACTCATTCACTCTACGACAAGAGCGCGTCCTTAGCATCAGCCGCGCGACCTTCGCTAACGAGTTCCGGAGAGTTGCATCTCAGCGTCAGTTAACGCACAAAAAGGTTTACTTACTGAGAGGTAGAAGGAGGCATGGAAAGGCTGGATCAATAGAACGCGCCCGATCACTTTATGCCTTTCTTTTTGTTAGTCAGCATATTCAGGCAATTGTCCAATTACGGCGATATTATCGCCCTCATTTACTGGCGGGGTGCCAAAAAGGATGAGTAGCACACCTGAGGCTGGCGCATAAATTGTTTCCAGGTGATTACCAAAATAATCAGTTATCAAACCCAGCTTTGTCCCTTGCGTCACATAGTCTCCAGTCTTAACGAGCGCATCCGCATGCCAAATGCCCTGATGCTCGCTGTATATTCTGGCACGTTCGGCAACAAGTAATGGATTGTTGGACGGCTCTAACGGACCTGTTAGCATTTCCAGTTCTTTCATTACGTTCAATACACCTTCAATAATCGGGTCGATAAAAACATCCGCGACGACACCAAGCTCACCTGACTCTATATCGATCGCAGGAATACCACGAGTCACTGCTTGAGCGCTGGTATAAATAGCATCCTCGACATTGGCGTACGAACCGGAAAATTGCACCACGGTCTCCAGACCGAAAGCGATTGCCATTCGCTTTGATTCCGCGATGACGCTTTCACCACCCGCTTCTTTATAGTAAGCAGAGTAAGATGGCCTCAGGCTTTCGTTCGCATCGCCTGAATGGATGTCGATAAAGTAGTCTGAGCGCAACATAACTTCCTGCGTAATGATATTTGCGATACGCTCTGTGACCGTACCAGCGGGATCGCCCGGGAAGGACCGGTTCAAGTTTTTCAGATCATTTGGTCCGAAATATACAGTTCGACCCTGGAATGCTGGCACGTTAGCAATGTGAACAATTATCAAAGTTCCAGCCATCTCCGCAGGATCTAACGCGTCGGGTAAACGTTGCATCGCTAATATGGGTGCATATTCTGAGCCGTGAATTCCAGCGATTAGGGAGAGTACCGGCCCAGGATGCCTTCCATGAATGATGGTAACAGGAATGAACGTCTGTACGTCATCCATCCCTGCACTTACTGCTAGCTTGCCACTGACCTTCGTGCCGGGCTCTACCGAAAGTTGCAAAAGTTCAAATGGTTTCCGGCCGCCAATATTTTGATTTTGGGGAAATGCAGCGCTACTAAAACAAACCGTCACTGCTAGCACCAACAGCGCAAGAGACCAACTTTTATTTTTCATGCACATGCCATTCTCTCTGTTGATCATTCGTCAAAACCTAAAAACCGGGCGCCTTCTTGCACACTTTTACGTTCAGACACTACGGCATTCGCAGGAAATTCTTCATCAGGCCAACCCAGCGCAACCGCTTTCATAATCACCTGATCCTCAGCGATACCTGCATGCTCACGCACCACTGGCGACTGCATAATGCCCTGGCTGTTAATTACAGCGCCCAGACCACGCGACCAAGCCGCATTTACCAGTGCTGTTGTGACTGCGCCGCAGTCAAAAGCTGTGTCATCACTGTCCGCAAGCTCTCGGTCGTAAGTAACGATCACACAAACCGGCGCATCAAATTGACGGAAACCCCGCAACACCCAATCTTGGCGCCCAGCTTTGTCTTCACGTTCAATACCCATGGCAGAGAACAATTGCTTCGCAACGCCAACCTGACGGTCACGATGTTGCCCAGCAAAGGCCTGCCCGATGCGAAACTCGCGCGAATGCGGCACTCCAGCGAGATTACGTTCCGTGTTTCCGGCACGAATACGGTTCAAAGGTTCACCGGACACGACCGTAAAATTCCACGGCTGCGTGTTCATCGAGGACGGTGAGCGCATTGCCAATGCTAATATTTCTTCAATAAGTGCTTTCGGCACCGGATCGGGTTTGTAACCGCGAATGCTTCGGCGTCCGAGGAGAACGTCATCAAACTGCATTTTGAATCTCTCTATATTTGAAAAGCGGTAGTGTACGGGAATATCCAGCCGCAGGGGGTAATTTTTACTCGCCTAGCCGAGCAGCTTTACGCCCTCTTTCGAGATGGAGCCATACGGCTTATTTCTTCATAAAACCATTAATGCGCGCTTCCATGTCAGGTCCCCGCCCTTCACTTGCGAATACCTCCCACTGCAGCCCGGCATCCAGCGCCTTACCATCGGTTGTCTCTAGCAGCTTTTTGTTGGCTTGATGAGTGAATGACGAGTTAGCAACGATATTTTCGCACATTGCCTGAATATCCGCCTCAAACGTATCGTTGGAGAAAACACATTCCGCAAGTCCTATCCTCAAGGCTTCTTCAGCGCTAAGAGTTGCAGCCGTAAACATCATTTTTTTAGCCGTGCTTATACCTACCCTTCGAGGCAACCGTTGACTCATGCCCCATACCGGCGTGAGTGCCCATTTTGCGTGTGTGTCTGCGAATTTTGCACTTTCTGCAGCGACGATATAATCAGCGGCGAGTGCCACCTCTAGCGCGCCCGTATAACAATGTCCATGTACCGCTGCTATCACCGGCTTCGGTAGTAACTCCATCATCCGAAGCGTCTCTGAATGCCATCCCCTTGAAGGAACGCGTTCACCTCCAGCAATGTCCGCCAGATCATGACCTGCAGAGAAACACTTACCAGCGCCGGAGATTACGACACAGGAAATATCATCGTCTTTTCCAAGTTGAATTACATGTGCCCGCAGCTCTTCAAACATACCCACCGTAAGGGCATTTAACTTGTCTGGACGATTTAGCGTCAGATACGCAACCTCGTTGAGGTCATTTCTTGTGACCAAATTTGACTCACTCATTTTTCTATTCCATTTTAAAAGTATTAGTTTTTAGCAACCTGTCCCCTGCACTTTTTCTGCGAACAGGATAGTCAAAATTGACTTTTGCGCCAACGACGTTATGCGTTGCTGTCCAGCATCGTGTTTGTAAACTCCCCTGGGAGGCTCAAGTCTCCTTTACGTAAATAAAATGAGTTTGTTGTTCAGCGTTTTCGACTTGGAAATTGCAATATCTTAGCAATGGTGGTTTTAACTGCTGACGGCGGATTGTTAAACCGTTGAAATGCCGCGGAAATTCTTGGTGCTACTTCGTCATACAATAACCACGCGCTATTAAATGCATCCTGGCTCGCGTCATACTTAATCGCTGCAACCGCAGCATTAAAGTCAGATTCGTAATTACCATCAACAAAATACCCATCGACAAACTTTTTGGCATTCTCAGTCAGATGTTCCACCTTGAATTCCCCGTGCATCACCGTCGTCAGAAATTCAGCACCACTAAGGTCCTGCATTCTCAAGCGGGCAACCGAAGAGCCTGCGCTATTTTCAAGAGAGCTCGACAATAAATTATTAGCAACCAACCACGCGATAAAAGTGCCCAAGCGCTCAACGTTGCTTTCTTCGCTGTTTAGCTTCAACGACTCGTATGTACCACTCATTTAAAACTTCCTGATTCTAATTGTTTAATCGGGTATCGCATATCTCGACAGAACCCGCAAAACCATATCATATCTGTGAACCTTACGATTCTCGCTGCTTTGAATGTCCGAGCCAATTTTCACTAACCTGCTACTCTCCCAACTGCACCGGGGTTTCCAGTAGCTATGGGGTTGAAGCTCAATCTTACCTATCCCTATAGGGTGAGCTGCTCGACCTGACCAGTATAAATTACTTTGCAGGTTTTAGTTTCGCTACAATCCTAACGCTATTTCCCTCTCCCTCACGCTATCTTTGAGCAATAGCCTGACTCCAAGTTTGATACCAATTGCCAACAGTCACTTTCTTTTATTCTGCTGCAGCGTAACAATACGCCCGGCAGGCACGGCAAGCTGAACCATTAAATACGTCTTAAACTCTGGCGCGTAATTCTGTTCTTCAAGCGCGCAGGCCATACAGGTTAACCAAGCGGCTTTCTCCGCTTCTCCAATGGGTAAATGTGCATGCGCAGGTGGAATCGCTATGCCTCCGTATTTTTCAGAATATAATTTCGGCCCACCCATCCAGCCACATAAAAACCTCGCTAGCTTGTCTATAGACTCGGTCAGATCGTTCGGGTGCATTGCTCTAATAACGCTTGCGTCGCCTCGCTCGTTCATCACACGGTAAAAAGCTTTTACGAGTTCTAATATGCCTGTTTTACCGCCTGCAGCTTGAAAAGAGGCATCACCTCTTCCGAATTGTTGTTCTGACATTTTTCAATAACACCTAAAACTATTTTCGTTAAATCCTATGGCCGCAAGACCAATTAAAGCGGGGGAAACCCCTCTGGTACTGTGCGATGCTGGGTTTGCTGCTCATAGGCATAGGCCATGCCTATGAGCATGCCATCTGAATCCAGTTTACCCACTATCTGGAGCCCCGTGGGTAGCCTATTTCGTGTTACTCCCATTGGCACGGTAACGGCTGGCAAACCAGTTGCTGGCGCGATTTTTTGGCTGTTGTCCCCCCTGTACTCCTCAATCGCTTTATCAATGTGCGCCGGCGGGTAAGACCAGCTTGGATACACAAAAGCATCAACCCCCCTACCTGCCGCCGCTGATTCCATCGAGGCCGCGACATCTCGCATAAAAGATTGCCTCCCTTCGTGTTCAAGATAGTCTGGGCAAGGCGTTTCTAAATCTCTTGGGTGGACATCTTTCGGGTTACTTCCGAAAAAATGTATTCGCTCTTCTATATAGGGATCGAATTCTCCACTTTCTACTACTTCCATGACGTCTTTAATGGGTGCGTTATGACCTAACGATGCCAGATACTGATGCATATCATATCGAAACCGAACGCAAAAATTGTTGGCGTTCATATGACTGTCTAGATTTTTGATTTCAAAATCATCGACAATAATCGCGCCTGCAGCGGCCAACTCGGCAATAGCACGATCGAACACTTCGACAATTTCAGGATCTGTCTCATAGTCCTGCGCCAATGCGCTCAGCACGCCTATTCGTTTACCCTTAAGCGCTTCTTTATCGAGAAATTGCGTATAGTCAATATCCTTTTGGGCAGACCGGTAGGCCGTGTACGGGTCCGCATCATCTACCCCAGCAATAACACTCAACACCTTCGCCCCATCAGTAACTGTCCGGGTCATTGGCCCCGTGACGTCTCTATCAAAAGACAACGGAATCACTCCGTCTCGGCTTACCAAGCCCATGGAAGAGCGAATGCCGAATAGCCCAAGATGCGACGAGGGCCCGCGAATAGAATTACCCGTATCGCTACCTATACCCACTACACCGAAACTCGCTGCAATACCCGAGGCAGTTCCACCGCTCGAACCTGCTGGCACACGCGACGTATCGTAAGCGTTGGCTGTTCGACCGTAAGAAGAACTCAATGTTTGCTTCGCGCTAAAAGCCCACTCTGCCATGTTGGTTTTTGCAATAATAATAGCGTCCGCCTGACGCAGTTTTTTTACGAGGAAAGCATCGTCTGGTGGCATGCTATTTTTTAATGCGATAGATCCTCCACTTGTGGGCATATCGTGTGTATCAAAGTTATCTTTAAGCAGAACAGGCACACAATATAACGGACCTACATCTTTACCAGCAGCCAATGCTTCATCAATTTCGACAGCGCGTGAAATCGCATTGGGATTCTTGAATATGACAGCATTCAAACCATTATTTTTGTCGTAAGCGTCAATTCTGGAGATATATCCCGCTACGATGTCAACACAGGTTTCCGGTCCTTTCTCAAGCGCGTCATGCACATCTTGAATTGTCGCTTCGACGTACTCAAATGCTATTCGCTTTTCAGTTGCTTGCTCTATTAACGAGTCACTAACAAGCACATTGTCACCACAGGCTGTCAGCAAGATCAAGGCTAGCGGCGGAGAGAAACCACGTGCTGCTAAAGAAAACCAACCCGAAATTTCAACTGCTTTGGATAAACATGCCATCGCTATTTGGCCTCTAAATTATCATGACTGCATAAGACAGGAAATATACCACCTAGCGTTAGGTGAAGTCGCATCAGGAAGAGAGCTCATAGTAGACGACAACATCAATACACAGATGGTATAGTGACCGGCGATTTTTGCGAACTGCTATCCAAAAGCTGAGCGCCTGCACACGGCTAATTAGGGTGGAACAATATTATTCCCTGCCAAAATTTGGGCCAGCTTTGGGGCTGGATCTGCTTGGTAATGTAAGACACCGCATCAATAATTTTTTTTAGCCATGTTCTTATACCGCTAGGCAGTTGAGGTATGACGCTTAACTATTACTATGCGTTGCTCAGGGCGACGTCACAATGTATGCATCGTGGGGAAAAGCGTTGTAATTGAAATTTTGTAATCTATCGCAACAAATGACCTATCAGCGTCGAACAAACCATCTTTACCAAAAAATAACGGATCAACCATGGATGCATTTAACAACCAAAATCGATTTATCCCAATTGAGGGCGCCATCAACTTTCGAGACTTTGGCGGTTATGCTACCGACGATGGCAGCTTCGTTGTTAAAGGCAAGCTCTTTCGCTGCGGCTCGCTCGCCAATATACCTGAGCGTGCCCACGCCACATTTGCTGCCCTTGATATTGGTGTTATCTGTGATCTACGTCGCGATGACGAGATTGAACATGGACCAACACCGACAACCGAACCCTTTAGGGTCCGGGTACATATCCCTATTGCGCCTGGAAGCTCACCACAATTAATGTCAAGTTTTCAGGATCCGAGCCAAACTCATCTTGACCGCATTACATTCATGCGGGAAATCACCCGGGAGATTGCGCGAGATCACGTAGATTCTTATCGAAAGCTGTTTACTGAACTCATGGAGGTTGAGAACGGGTTCCTTTTGCACTGTTCTGCTGGCAAAGACAGAACTGGATTTGGCGCAGCGATGATTCAACTTGCACTGGGCGTCTCTATGGAAGACGTCGTCACCGATTATCTATTAACCAATTCAGCTGAGGATATTTTCGAGTACATGCTACCCCGTTTCCTAGAAAGATATGGTGAAGATGCCGATGAAAAAAGCCTTCGGGTGATTGCCGGTGTAAGAGAAGAATACCTCACCGCTGCTTTGCAGGAAGTGCTTGCCCGGCATGGATCATACGAAGGCTATCTGGATGCCGCGGGACTCGATAACTATGCTAGAAAAGCGCTTAGGTCTCGTCTGCTAGCTTGATAGAGTCGGGGCTAGTTAGTGCCATGCCCCGCCTAAGAAACGACCCGACTAATCTGCAAAGCCCGATCAAAAACCTTAAATCGTGTTCCCACACTGACGCTAGTTAAGACGCGTATTTCCATACTACTTCACTAAACACGGCGCCCGTTTAAGAAAAACTAACGAAAGCTAATTACAAACATAAACCAAGCATTTGATTCATCTGATTTACCAAGGTCAAAGTGTTTTAATCATTTTGATGACAACATTCTTTGCGCCGTTTGCGGCAACAGTCGTTTCTCGCGTAACCTCGATATAACCTCGAGCAACGTAGAGGGGTTCACCGGGAACCGTTGAACCCAGCTCAATCGTCTTGAACCCTTCCTCACGGGCAGCGGATTCTCCAAGGTCAAGTAACATCGATCCTATGCCTTGACGGGTCCACGCAGGATGCGTATACATCGCTCGAATTCGCGCAGCTTCAGTCGCAGGATCACTCAAACTATCATCACGTCCAACGGTGTGGTCACCGCCATAGAGTGTTCTACGCTTACCCCAACCACCACAACCGACGATTAATACTTTACCCTCAAGCATCGTTTCAATAACAAAGTAGGTACCATCGTTTACAAGTGAGCGATCGACGCCCATCGTTTCCTGTGCCGCTTCAATTTCAGCTTTGGTAAGGAAAGGTTTCATATTCTCTGCGATGGCTAATCGCATGAGATCCATGATCGCCGGAATATCATCAACAGTGGCAATACGATGTGTCTTCGGAGGCGCTTCGTTAATCTTCATAAATACACTTTCGTCACGGCTCTTTCCTCCCATCTATTCGGGATAACCCTCAACAGCATGGAGCCATTCATCCTGACCAGCAATTGTCATCCCATCTAAGGGGGCCACATTTGATCCAACGCTTGCGATGATGTCATTGGAGCGATCAATTATTACAGATTTGCGTATTATCATGATATAGGCCGAGTTTAACGGCAATTCACCTTTCCGAATCCCTCTCGCACCCGAGCACTGAAAAATATGGTTTGCGCATCTAACTAGCTGCCCGGCCCGTGAAACCAACCCGGCAGCGAAGATCGTTGTCACCTGACCCGGTCTTGCTGCGAACAACACAAGATCAGCCAGATTCAGAAACTCGAGTACATCACTGAATTTATTAGGAACGATTATTTTCGGGTTTTGAAGGGCGTGAACGTCGCCAACGTCAATACTAGCTTTTGACAAGTGACTTTCCGAAGACCACATTCACAGCCGCACCTCAAAGCGTGGGAGCCAGCAGTGATAAGAGATACAATCGACGTTTCATGATATAAGAAACCGCTTAGGGCAAGAAAATGAATTAAAGCAGGCTATGTTATGACCGAAAACTCCTCCCTCGACCTTGGTCCCACATTACTCGCCCAGGCAAGCCTCCAAGCGTTCCATAGAATGCAAGGGTATGATGCCAGCGAGCTGCTTGGTAATCCCGCCGCGAAAATTCGGGATGAAATCTTTATTGAAGAAGATCAGCTCAATGATATTCTTCACGTTGGCTCTCCATTGAGAATGCGAACACTGATCACAGAGGGGGGCAGATTAACCGTCTATCAAAACGATGGTGGTAGTGAACTTTTTGATTTTAAAAATGATCCTTTAGAAATGGAAAATCTCACTGGACCATCAGCACTCCGTGCTGAAATGAACGAAAGATTGATCAACGCGCTGGTGGCAAACGCTGACGTTTCCCCAAAACTAACCGCTTTCGCTTAAAATACCTCGGACATGCAAAGTAACGTAACACGCTAATTTTTTTCCACAGGAGACGCAGATGAACACTCTACCAAAAGGCCAAAGTTATCTATGCGGTCAGGCAAATGAGCCTCTGCTGTACGAGACAATAGGTGATTGTGTCGAGCGTATTGTGGCAACTTACCCTGACAAAGAAGCCCTAGTTGTCAGGCACCAGAATATTCGTTGGACCTTCTCGGAATACAAATCCAGAATCGATGCGCTTGCCGCGGGGCTTCTCAGTCTCGGGGTCAAGCCCGGTGAACGTATAGGGATATGGTCTCCAAATCGTGTTGAATGGTGCCTCACGCAATTTGCCACCGCAAAGATCGGCGCAATTATGGTTTGTATCAATCCAGCTTATCGACCCTATGAACTGGAATACGCGCTGAACAAGGTCAAATGCAAAACAGTCATTACAGCTGAACGGTTTAAGACCAGCGAATACCTCAGAATGCTTCAGGAAATGGCCCCCGAGTTAGCAACCTGCGAACCCGGGAAGCTCAAATCCGAAAAACTGCCACACCTGACCACCGTGATTCGTATGGGTGAAGCCGTATCCCCGGGCATGTTCAATTTCGATACGGTTTGCGAGATGGGTGAAGATGCGCACTACGCAAGCATGGCCGAAATTGCGCCAACGCTTCAAGCTGATGATGCCATCAACATACAATTTACCAGCGGAACGACGGGTAGCCCCAAAGGTGCAACCCTCAGTCATTTTAATATTTTGAACAATGGCCTGCAGGTGGGCGCTGGCATGCGTTTTACTTCAGACGACAGGCTCTGTATCCCCGTTCCTTTGTATCATTGTTTCGGCATGGTGATGGGTAATCTCACCTGCATGACTCACGGTGCTTGTGCAGTATTTCCTGATGACGGATTCGACCCAGATGTCGTGCTCCAAACCGTCGTTGAGGAAAAGTGCACAGCCTTGCACGGTGTACCTACGATGTTTGTTGCTGAAACTGATCTACCGAATGTTACCGATTACGATCTCTCAAGCCTTAGAACCGGTGTTATGGCCGGAGCCCCCTGCCCACTTGAGCTGATGCATCAAGTCATTGATAAACTCAACATGAGCGAAATCACCATTATGTACGGTCAAACCGAAACTAGCCCAGTGAATCATATGACGGATATCGACGCCCCCGCAGAAAAACGGTGTGGCACGGTTGGTCGGGTTGGTCCTTACCAGGAAATAAAAATTATTGACGAAAGTGGCCGCGTTGTACCCTTGGGTGACAAGGGCGAACTTTGCTGCCGCGGTTATTCGGTTATGCAGGGATATTGGGACGACGAAGCAAGGACCAACGAAACGATTGATTCCACCGGCTGGTTGCACTCGGGTGACCTCGCGGAAATGGACGAAGAAGGATACGTTCAGATTGTAGGCAGAATTAAGGACATGATTATTCGCGGCGGTGAAAATGTCTATCCGAGGGAAGTGGAAGAATTTCTATACACGCACCCCGACGTACAGGAAGTACAGGTCTTTGGTGTTCCTGATGAACGCTATGGCGAAATCGTTTGCGCCTGGGTTCAATTAAAACAAAATGCAACTCTGAAAGAAGATGACATCAAGTCCTTTTGTCGAGATCAAATTACACACTTCAAAGTACCATCACTAGTACGTTTTGTAGATGAGTTCCCGATGACGGTGACTGGTAAAATTCAAAAATTCAAAATGCGCGACACAATGATTGCACAATTGATCAAAGCCGAGACCGGCAAAAAATCTTTATAATAGAGGTAACTCGGCTTCGACTATTTTGGCCCTTCTTGGTAGTAAGCAACAGGTTTTTCTTTCGGCACAATTGAGACCCTCTCTCCATATCTCGCATAGCCAACATAATCTCGAATCGCCTGATGCTGAACGCTGCGGTTATCCCACATAACCAGGGTGTTAGTTGTCCACTTCACTCTGCACTGGGTCCTAAGGTTACTCTCAATAAAATCATAGAGCCCGTTTAAAACAGCATCACTTTCCCATTTCTCTAACTGCTCAATGTGTGACGTGAAGCTTTTATTAACATAGAGAATCGCCTTACCCGTAACCGGGTGTTTGACAATCACTGGATGACTCGACTGAGGATAACTCTGGCCAACCCTTAGCCTGATACCATAATTCGCCAGATCAATTTCGCCATCATGAAACGCCGTTTTGTCACGAAGAAAATCCTTCATCGCCGGAGATAATTCGTTGTAGGCCTCGCACATATTGGTGAACATCGTATCACCACCACCATTTTCAGGAACTTTCGTGACATATAGCAGCGAAGCGAGTGGTGGAATTTCTTCACATGTGACATCGGCATGCCAAGCTTCGCCGTTGGCTTGTTTGGCATCGGGTTGAATGTCGATAATAAAGAGTTCCTTATCTGCTTGATCGCTCAACCCATTACGTTTCGACGGATGAATGTGAATATCACCGAAACGCCGCCCAAAGGCTTTGTGCTGGTCACGGGACAACAGTTGGTCTCGAAATACGAGCACATGATGCTTTGCGAAAGCCATCTCGATTTCACAAAAGGTTTTCTCGTCAAGATTCGCAAGGTCAATGCCTTTAACCTCAGCACCGATGTTGGGTGTAATTTCATCTATTTGAATTGCCATTTACCCAGCCTCTAGGTTGTTGGGTATGCGCGCCCATGCGGGTGCTTCATCTGCCAAATTTGTCCTAACAGGTTGAAACAGCTCAACATCATCGAGAGAACCACCGCCAACACTTACTAAACCAATCTCAAGCTGAACCCATAGGCTTGAACCGCAGGTGTCACAAAAATAGCGCTTCACGGCTCGCCCGGAGCGGGCTACCGTCGCGTAGAACTTCGGGCTTCCCTCTGTAGGCGAAAAGTCTAACTGCTTGACGATGTATGCGGCAAAGGCATCTGATCCTGTGAAGGCCCTGCAATCACTGCAAAAACACATCAGCTGAGTAACCGGCGACCCGGTTATTTCATAACGCGTAGCACCACAACGACAACCGCCTGTTTGCACATCTTTCATGAAACGACCTCTCATCATGCCATGTTTCAAATACCTGTATGCCTGATTGCGTGCACTTAAGTCAAATCAGGCTCCGGGTTTTCAGTAATCTGACGACGCAGGGCGCAATAGATGTGTCAATTCAAAAGTTAGCCCAACTGAGGGATAATGTCTCTGGCGACCCGTTCAATGACCTCAAAACGAGGATCAAAAGGTGGCAACAACATCACCTGATCCAATCCCGCTTGATCCAGTTCGTCAAGTTGGCTCAAAATTTGATCCTGGGTACCTACAAGGCAACTCGCTTGAATCACGTCTTTGGTGACAAACTTTTCCTCTTCCGGCAATACCCAACAATTGTGACCCGCATGAATCCTTTGGTGTCTTCTATCTTCCGGTACTAGTGCCATCATCGCCGTATATTCTGGCCAGATACCCGCCAGGTAATTTGGTGGCTGATGACCAAAGTTGCGTAACTGATCATACGCATAATGCACCGCTGCCATCGCAAAGGCACCACACTCATGCTTCACCCTTGCCGAATCAACCGCTTCCCCCTCATCGAGCACGACCATTGTCGTTAGCGCAGTAGTGTAAAACTTGTCTCGCGCAATCTCTCTTCCAGCATCCTGCGCGCCTTTTTCGATCATCGACCACATGGCCTCCATGCCACCCGAGTTTGCAGCAAAAGCCAGTACCGCACCGTCGCCATGTTTTCCGGCCAACCCAAGGGATCTCGGTCCAAAACCGGACACATACATGGGAATCTTGTCATCAAAGTTCACGAAGCCCTTGTCAGCCATAATGTGCCGTATCGGCACCCCGCGATTGGATTCGGTCACACCATTCATTGCTTCTTTACCCTGCAATAACGGCGCAACTTCAGCTAAGTAACGATCAAATTCCTTGATACGTTGTGGAGGTTGACCCATGACTCTCATCGCAGTGTTACCCGCGCCAACACCAAAAAAAGTACGCCCGGGTGCGATGGCATTGATGGTGGCAATACCAGCGGCATTGACAGGCGCTGGTCGCGTACTTGAAACAGCAACGCCGGTACCGATTTTTATGCTATTTGTCTGTGATGCGACAAGCGCAAGCGTTGCGTAACAGTCGGACCATAGCATCTGACTATCCGCCATCCATGCGTGGCTATATCCCAATGCCTCTGCTCGTACCACGTAGTTAATGTCACTAATATGCGATGCAACGCAAATTCCAAGTTCCATGGGCATTCCCCTACCTTAAGTCAATTTTCTCGTTCGGCCTGCGCTATATACCTTGATGCCGGCGATGCTAACATAGCACCTTTCAAAGCAAGATAAGAGATTCCAGAGAACACAATGGCCAGACTACCAGCGTCGACCGAGGTACTCATCATTGGAGGTGGCATTGTCGGCTGCTCAATAGCCTATCATCTCACCAAACTGGGCATCAAAGATGTAGTATTACTCGAACGAAAACAATTAACGAGTGGCACTACTTGGCATGCCGCGGGTTTAGTCGGCCAGCTGCGCGCCACCCTGAACATGACCAGACTCGCTCAGTATACAGCCCAGCTATTTAAGGATCTTGAAGCGGAAACTGGTCAGGCAACAGGATACATGCAGACCGGGTCGTTAAGCCTTGCATTAAATGGCGAACGACTAGAAGAGCTCAAAAGGCAGGCAACCATGGCCAATGCCTTTGGCGTTAATTGCAGGATGATTGATGCCGCATTTGTCAAAGAACAATGGCCAGATATCAATACTGAATCGGTTGTCGGTGGTGTGTATCTCGAAGGAGACGGTCAAACCAACCCCGTTGATACCACAATGGCACTGGCGCGAGGCGCACGTAACGGCGGCGCACTGATTCTGGAGAACGAACCCGTTGAGCAGTTATTGTCTGATTCTACCAAGGTGACGGGCGCCATCACGCAGTGCGGGGAATCAATCAAAGCCCGCACAGTAGTGATTGCTTCTGGCATGTGGTCACGGGATTTCGGTGCCAAACACAATGTTTCCATACCGCTGCAGGCGGCTGAGCATTTTTATTTGGTTACAGAACCGATCGAAGCGCTCAGACAAATGCGACCCACGCTACGGGTGCCGGATGAACATGCGTATTACAAGGTTGATACCGGAAAGCTTCTCTTGGGTGCCTTTGAACCCGTCGCCAAACCGTGGGGCATGGATGGCATCCCGGAACACTTTGAATTTGATTCTCTTCCAGATGATTTCGAACACTTCGAGCCGATCTTCAAATCTGCACTGAATCGATATCCTGCACTTGAGGCTGCAGGCGTCAGCCTGTTTTTCAACGGTCCCGAAAGCTTCACACCTGATGATAGATACCTTTTGGGTGAAACGCCCGAGCTCAAAAACCTTTTTGTGGCCTGCGGATTCAACTCTATCGGCATCCAATCCTCCGGCGGTGCAGGTAAGGTGCTTGCGGACTGGATAAAGTTGGGCCATCCGCCGATGGATCTTTGGGACGTGGACATTCGAAGAACCTTCCCATTCCAAAGTGAAAAAAAATTTTTATTCGAACGAACCCAAGAATCGCTGGGACTGCTGTACGCAATGCACTGGCCAAACCGACAATATGAAACTGCTAGGGATATCAGGCACGGCCCCCTACATAAGGAGTTTCTTGCAAAAAATGCGGTCATGGGCGAACTCGGTGGCTGGGAAAGACCCAACTGGTATGCCAAGCGCGTAAAGCCTGAATACCAATACACGTATGGCAAACCTAACTGGTTCCCTGAATGTGCTGAAGAATGTCAATCGATAAGCAATAATGTTGCATTGATAGACCAGGCGTCCTATCCCGTATACAACGTCAAGGGACCCCATGCTCTTACCTTGCTGAACTATATTTCAGCGAACAACTTGGACGTCCTGCCGGGGCAAATTGTTTACACACAGTGGCTTAATACAAGGGGTGGGATTGAAGCTGATGTGACTGTTACACGCATCGCCGAAGATGAGTTCATGGTGGTCAGCGCCTGCGCCTCAGAGCTCAGAGACTTTTATTGGCTACAAAAACATGCTGCAAATTATCACGTGACCATCGAAAACAGAACCGAGCAGACCTTCATGCTTGGCATCATGGGGCCAAAGTCACGAAGTTTGTTGTCACGGATTGCTCGAATGGATGTAGATGACAGTATACTTCCTTACTACAAGTCACTTTTATTCGAGGAAGACGGCATAAGCTTTCGCGCAAATCGGCTGAGCTATGTCGGTGAGCTTGGTTACGAGCTCTACTTCGATCGAGTGGGTGCGAAAAAAATATTCAGTCGTATCGAACAAGAGGGGCAGGACCTTGGTTTGGCTAATGCCGGTTTCCACGCAATGAACGCATGCAGGATTGAGAAATCATACAAACACTGGGGTCACGACATCCATGATTCAATTAATCCTTACCAATCCGGTCTTGGATTTGCCGTTGATATGGAAAAAGATGAATTCATCGGTAAAGCGGCGCTGGTTGGAAAAAAAGGCAAACAATCAAAAAGGCTTGTCACGATTGCGCTGACAAGCGATGATGCGCCTTTGCTTTTACACGATGAACCTATATTTTGTAACGGCAAGATAATCGGATTAACAACATCTGGCGCTTGGGGCTTTCGTGTCAACAAGAGTCTAGGTATCGCTTCGCTAGAACACTCAGATGGCATCAACGGACAATTCCTTGCAAGCAGAGATTTCGAGATAGAAGTTGCCTGCGAGAGATACCCCATTGAGGTCAGGCTAGGCGGTTTTTATGATCTCCAAAACGAGCGTATGAAAGGCTAACCTACGAAGTAATGGATACAAGAAATAATAGGGCCGTATTACTAGTAAATCTAGGGTCCCCCAGTGGCTCAGATGTATCGTCAGTAAGACGCTACCTGAATGAATTTTTGATGGATCCCTATGTCATTCAATTGCCCTGGATACTGAGACGCCTGATCGTTGGTCTATTTATTCTACCGTTTCGGCCTAAAGCTTCCGCGCACGCTTACCAAAGCATATGGACCAGCGAAGGCTCGCCCCTTATCGTGCTTTCAATGAAATTACTCGCGGCACTTAAAGCAACCAACAATGTCCCAATTGGCATGGCAATGCGATACGGCAACCCTAGCATCGAGTCGCAGGTGCTAGAGCTCAGTCGCCTCCCAAACATTGATGAAATACTGTTGGTACCACTCTATCCACATTATGCCGAAAGTACGATAGCAACAACGATTGCCGAAACCGAACGCGTGTTGAAAAAACACGCACTGTCAATTGAACTGAAAATCCTAAAACCATTCTATGATCGACCAGAATATATTGAAGCACTGGTGAATAGCGCTGAGCCTTGGATCAGCAAACACGGAAGTTATGATCACGTTTTGTTCAGCTACCATGGATTACCAGAACAGCATATTACCGATGCTGACCCAACTGGCGCGCACTGTCTGAAAAAGGAAGACTGTTGTAACACCTCCTCTTCCGCGCACGAGACCTGTTACCGTCACC
>CAXRCG010000107.1:0-6501 GCA_964228885.1 Pseudomonadales bacterium
TCATTGACGACGGGGTCCGCCACCGCCTTGCTAGTCTATGGCAAGCCCAAATGGGTCGTCCCGCAACAAAGCAGCAACTGAATTCCCTCATCGATTCATGGGTAAGAGAAGAAGTGATGTTGCGCGAAGCGCTGCGCCTCAATCTTGATCGTGATGATACAATTATTCGTAGACGTCTTGTGCAAAAACTCGAGTTTCTCGCTGAAGATATCAATGAAGAAATCCCCGATAAGGAGACGCTAGATGGTTTTTACCAGCTCAATATTGCGAAATATTCGGAGCCTCGCCGGTACTCCTTCTCACAGATATACTTTTCTGAACAAGCCCCTGCTATAGAACAACTGCTCACCTTAGATTCGCTGAGTGACTGGGAAGGTTTGGGTGAAGTGACCATGCTGAACCGTCAGTATTTCGCTCGAAGCAAGCGTGACATTAGCAATATCTTAGGAGGAGAATTCGCGGGTGTCGTCGATGAGTTTTTGCTTGGTGAATGGGCGGGCCCTTTTAAGAGCAGCTTTGGATATCACATTGTTCGACTTGAACGGGTTGATGAGCCCGCGTCTGTGCCGATTGCAGCAATAGAAATGAAAGTATTGGCTGATTATCAAGAAAATCAGAAACGCCAGAAGCTAAAGGACTATTTTGAATCCTTACTCGAGCAGACAAATATTGAGCACCGATAAGATCAGGGGCAAGCCGGTTTTGGATTGCTTGGGAAGATTTTTTTTCTTCGTGCTGATGCTTGTAAGCGATTTTTCAGTCGCTGACGAAATGCGCCCCTCTGTTGTGAAGTTGACCAAACTCGACGATCAGAGTTGGTCGGTTTCTTTTAAGCAGCCCCAGGTCAATGGGCGTTATCCCAATCTAGCACTCAAAACTAATTGCACCGCCGGCGAGATCACGCGGTTGGTGAACAGAGCCGCGTTTCAGGAAAAATTTCATCTCATCTGTGATTCTGATGGGCTGACGACAGTTGAAATTGAGGGGCTTGAAAAGACGCTAGTTGATACCATGATCACGATAAGGGGGGTTGACGGTGAAGAAAAAAATCACCTTGTTTCATCGTCGAGTCCTGTGGTGGATGTCGGAGAAAGTGTGCCTGCGGTGCCTGCGTATATTGTTCTAGGCGTTGAGCACCTGATATTTGGCATTGATCATGTACTGTTTGTACTTGTGCTGCTTTACGTTGTGCATGGATGGAAAAATCTATTTAAGGTTATCACCAGTTTTACTGTGGCGCATTCGGTCACTCTAGGTCTGTCGTCGCTTGAGCTGCTGACGTTGGCGCAAGCGCCAGTGGAAGCGCTCATTGGTCTAAGTATTGTGTTTCTCGCGGCGGAGGCGTTGCGAGGAAATAAAGGTTACATGACCCGGTCGCCTTGGGTTGTTTCAGCGCTGTTCGGTTTGCTTCACGGTTTGGGTTTTGCCGGGGCCCTGGCTGAAATCGGCTTGCCGCAAGATAATGTTGTAGTTGCTTTATTGTTTTTTAATATTGGTATCGAAGTGGGGCAGTTGCTTGTCGTTATAGCGGCGCTGGGGCTTGTAGCTGTGTTAGGTCCCCTGCTGGGTACTAAGCCTAGTGGTGCAGCAGGATCGCAGGTCTTGACGAGTATTGTTAGGATGCCGCTATATTTTGCAGGTACTGTTGCCGGATACTGGTTCGTTGAGAGAACCCTCGCGATTTTCGTCTAAAAAGCGCATCCGAACTTAAGTGAAAAACATGGTAATTTTAGTAGAAGCTGTAGCTTTCAATTTGTGCATCGCGAAATGCATGTCTAATCAACTTTATATTGGCCAGTCAATTACCCTGTCATCACAGGAAGTGGCAGGTTTTTTCAGGCGTTTACGTCTACCGGCGGCTCGCTTTCTACTGCTGACCAGATGACTTTGTCAGGAAGTCTCATGCTAGCTTCGTAGGCTCCGGGTGGGTAGTTGGTCAGATGAGGCCCAGGAGTTGTTGCGATATCTGGCTGGGGTACCTCTCCTTTACTGTCGACAAAATCAGTAGGCTTTTTGAACCGCGCAAGCTCCTCTGCACTAATACCCGCGAGTTCTACAACTTCTGGATCTATCCACGCTGCCTGATTAATAGGTTCATCGGAATAAGAGAGTTCCAGAGACAAGTTCTCGGGGCCAGCAAAGTACATCGACACACACATACCATGGTTCATCGGACCCATCACAGGTATACCATGTGCGCGCAATCGATCGCGCATAGCGAGTAACTCATCATGATCTTTTACCCTGAGCGCAACATGCTGCATTGTACCGGCAGCGCAGTTGGCACCTGGATTACCGGCGTGGGTCTCTCCTATTCGAATAGGTATTTTTGAGATATCAGGGTTGCAGACAAAGGCTATCGCGCTTTCATCGTTCAGGCGCAAAAAGCCGTGCCACGTGTTTTCTACGCCGTGCATCCAGTATAGAGCTACGAGTTCCATGCCAAGTATCTCTGTGAAAAACGCGATCTGAGATTTCATATCTGCGGTCGTTATCGCGAGGTGATGTAGTCCGTCTACTTTGTTCATTACGGGTCCCTGAAGGCGAGTTCGAAGTTATCTTTATAGGCTAAGCCGAAGCTCCTATCAACCTTCAATGGCGCTAAACAATGTATGGTTACAACCCGGCGAAATAAACCTATCATACCCCTGAGGCCTAAAATGGCAGGGTAGATTCAGGGTTCTGGAGCAATGGAAGATTCTTCTTCGAGTATCGCATCCTCTCAAAATACGGCTGACGAGTGTCTAATTCTTGATGTGCATACGTTGAAAGATCTTGAAATTTTTAGCTCTGAAGAGGGCGATGCCACGCTTTTTCAATTTTGTAATCGGACACGTACCGAGGGTGGTGCCAGGCTACTTAAGCAGCGCATGGAATTACCTTGGTCAAACCCTGAACGAATTCGTGCAACCCAAGACGCCATCTCGTTTATTCTGGCAAATCGGGAAGCCTTTACAAAGCTGCCCTCAGCTTATACCGCCGGCCGTACCGATCACTATGCCCATGAAGTGATGCCAATGGTAATTGAAGAAAATCCCATTGAATTCACGGTTGGTGCATTTGCGCTATGGGCCAATCATGACAGTCACTATCTCAGTATTTTGCGAGGCGTCCAACTTGCTAGTAGATTCATTCGCTCTCTCCGTACATTTCTGTTGTGCAATGAATTAGCGTCAGCGCCAGGAGAAATAGCGCCATTGATTGAAGAAATGCGGGTGTTGGTAAATGAAACCGAATTTACGACGGTGCCGGTTGAAGAGGTGGGAAGCTGGGCATGGAAAATTCTCCGGCTTGATCAGGTCTTTCGATTGCGAGAGAAGCAAGCTTTAGCGCGTTTGTTAGTGCTCGTCTATGAAATTGACGTGCTGGTGGCCATGGCAGATGTGACACGTGACAACAAATTCGTCATGCCCAATTTGAAAGAAGGTCCGCTTCGGGTGAGTGCGGAAAATGTGGTACACCCATTCTTGGAAAGACCAGTAGCCAATCCGGTAGAAATTGACCAGGAACATCGGGTGCTGTTTCTAACCGGCCCCAATATGGCGGGAAAGACAACTTACCTGCGCGCGTTTGCTATCGCTTACTACATGGCGCACCTTGGCATGGGTGTGCCAGCTACAAGTTTCAGCTTCGTCCCTGCACAAAAGCTGTTCAGCGCAATATCTCTCAACGACGACCTGCGTGGTGGCGTGAGCTATTTTCGAGCTGAGGCTCTGAGGGCCAAGGCCGTGGCGAAGGCGATAGCAGAAGGTTATCGCGTTGTGGCGATTATGGATGAGCCATTTAAAGGAACTAACGTTAAAGATGCTCTCGATGCTTCGTTGGCTATTTTGAAACGTTTTGCATCTAAAGTAGATTGTCTGTTTATGTTTTCGTCACATTTGATATAGCTTGTTGAGAGTCTGAGTGTCTCCCTTCAGATCGATTGTCGTAATTTTGAAGCGGATGAATCCGGAGGTAGACTCAGTTTTGACTATTTGCTGCGTCCGGGTGTCTCGAAGCAACGGCTGGGTATGCGCCTGCTGCGTGAGGAAGGGGTGTTTGATTTGCTTGACGTTGATTCAGGCGGATTTTAATCATTTCGTTGCAAAACCGTTGGTTCCCCATCTAAATTTCGGGTTAACATTTAGGTGACGTATTGAGCTGGTCTTAGGTTAAGGATATGAAAATCCACATCGAGGCAATGTTAAAAAAGGACTGGGTGCAGGTGCGTACAATTTACGGTCAGGGTTTAGCGACCGGAATTGCCGCTTTTATGACAACACCTTCGCGGTGGAAAGATTGGAACGCAGGTCACCTAGAAATTTGTCGAAATGTTGCTCGGGATGATTCTGGTATGGTGTTGGGATGGTCAGCGCTTGCACCGGTAGCTGACAACTGAGGCAGCGCAGGCGTCGCTGAGGTCAGCGTCTATGTCGATGAAAAAGCGCAACGTAAAGGAGTGGCTGCCGCTCTGTTAGGCGCGTTGGTGGTCGGCTCGGAGGTGGCCGGATACTGGACGCTCCAAGCACACGTCATCGTCGAGAACATGCCTAGTATCATTTTGCACAAAAAAGCTGGTTTTCGTGAAGTGGGTTACAGAGAGCGATATGGCCATGTCGATGGCATTTGGCATGATGTGATGCTTCTAGAGCGACGTAGTCGTGTCACCGGTGGAGAAGGTTTGCCGACCCGAACATGCGGGTAAAATGCTCGACAACAATAGGCGAGTCAGCATAAAGCTTTTACTGATTGGTTTTCACAAAGATAGTTGTCGACTAAGCCACTAAGCTGACAAGCCTAATATTGGAGACGCCTTTGAAAGCCGCGGGGGAGTGTTTCGGTCTTGTAACATGTCTTTTGCTTTGCAAAAGACATGTTACAAAACGCCAATTTGGTGGGCCGTCCGCGACTCGAACGCGGGACCAACTAGTTAAAAGCCAGCTGCTCTACCGACTGAGCTAACGGCCCAAAAAGGGAAGGCCGGTATAATACCTGTTTGAAGATAAAACTCAAGACTGGATTGGTGCAATTTCAAAGAATCTTATCGAGCACGTTTTTTGTAAGGTCTGGCCCACCTAATTGGGATATCGTATCGATACCTCCTGGGTTAATGACATTGAATTCAATCACCCAAGGGTACGCGAGGTCCATGCCAACAAACTCAGCGTCGTAGGACTTCATTAACCGCCCGATTTTCTCGCAATATGTCGATTCTTCATCGGTTAGCTCGCATAGGGTGGCTGCAGCACCTTGCATGATGTTGGTGCGGTGGTCTTTAGTTGGCGTTCGGGTGTATTGGCCAACCACTTCGCCGCCGGCAAAGATGACGCGCTTCTCGCCTGCCTCTATCTCCTCAACATATCGCTGTAGAAGGCAATATTTGTTTTGCGCTAGCCCCGTTAATGAATCGAGGATAACAGCGACATTAGGATCATTCTGAGTGAGCAAATAGACTTCTTTACCGAAGCTTCCTGCAGGTGGTTTCGCTATCCATTTGCCACCGGACTGGACAATAGCGAGAAGTTGTTCTGGACGAGTTGAAGCATAGGTCTCAGGGTGTGCAAATGTTTCCGCGTGGCTAGCGAGGAAGTACTTGCTCTTGAAGTGCATCAGTGCTTCGAGTGAATTGACGATACGACAGCTGCCGGGTAGGCCATAGAGCATTTGCACTTTGTCCAAGAAACTCCCTCGATAACCCAGCGACATGATCCATACAATGTCAAATTTTGCTAATTCAAACGTAGATAAGTGTTTTGGAAAAGGTTCGTTTGCAAGCAGCGGGGTTGTGAGTCGAAAACCCTGAATAACAATCGATGATTTTGCTAGTGCGAGAGAGTCCACTACTGCAATGTGGCTATTGGCGCCGCGAGCAAGCATTTCATTGGCAAATTTCAAGTAATTAGCTTCGATGATAGTGTCGGTTTCGCTAACCAAGAACACGATGTTTGTCATGGGGATTTCTTGCCACTTTGGTCAATTCAAGGGACGATTACCGAAAGTTGCTGTATGTACTTTTCGGATGCATCATTAATCTGGTTATAATACGCGAATATTCTAGAGATACCTGTCTACAAATGGCCATGAGTGCGTTTGAAGTTCCATTACACCAGAGTCATACGCTTAGTGATGACGAAGTAAAGAGCTACCGTGAAAAAATCAAGCAACTACTGAAAGAGCAAAACGCGGTTTTAGTGGCCCACTACTATACCGACGAAGCGATTCAGGAGTTAGCCGAGGAAACCGGTGGTTGCGTCTCGGACTCGCTAGAAATGGCGCGATTTGGAAACAGCGTTGATGCTGAAACCCTGATAGTCGCCGGCGTTAAGTTCATGGGTGAGACAGCAAAAATTTTGAACCCGGAAAAGCGCATTTTGATGCCGACCCTTGAGGCGACGTGTTCTCTTGACCTTGGCTGTCCTATCGAGGACTTTTCGGCTTTTTGTGACCAACACCCGGATCGTAAAGTGGTAGTTTATGCGAATACTTCAGCCGCAGTCAAAGCTCGAGCAGACTGAGATC
>CAXRCG010000108.1:0-23862 GCA_964228885.1 Pseudomonadales bacterium
GATACGCGGTACTAGATCAACTATACGAGCGTCTCACTCTTGAGTTACCCGAATATGCTGAATACTTCTTAAAGTTAGGGCTACTGAGGATTCGAATGGGTAATGAACCCGCTGCTTTTCCGCCATTGGCGCAGATTCAAAATCATAGTCAATATGGTGCTCACGCAAGGCGACTGTTGATCCAGCTTGAAGAAAGCCAGACCGTCGCGGCAACCTGGGTCGAAGAAATACCCCTTAGGTTAAGGGGAGGGCAGTATGCCGTTGAAGCGACGGTCGATCCGGATAGAAATGGCAGGGAGGCAACAGTACGGCTATTGGTGGATACCGGTGCTGCAATAACGGCTATAGATGCCTCGTTGTTGTCTCGACTGGGTTATAATCTGAACGAGCGATCGGAGTATTTCGCAACCGCAAATGGCGTTGTGCAAGCCCCGGTTGTTACACTCGGCGCACTCTCGATTGGTGAAAGCTCAGTCAACAAGCTGACGATCGGGGCTCTGAATTTCGACGCGCAAAAGAATGTTGATGGTTTGCTCGGCATGAATTTTCTTCGGCACTTCAAATTTCGTTTGAATCAGGATTCTCGAAAGCTTGAACTCCAGCGACGAGCAGACTAAAGCATTTGTTTTGTAGTAATAAGAGGTTTTTCGTCGCCCAATATAACCGCTTGTTTATATTCCCTGCTAGGGTGTTGATTTGATCATGAGGAAACTCGATAATACGCGAAAATCCGGAGCTGGCCCGAACACTTGGGCGCGCCGAATTGGAAAAACTCCCAAATTTCAAACAGATAATTGACATTCGTTCAAAGGAGTCGCTAATGGCAAAGCCAGGGTTAGAAGGGGTATTCGCAGACTGGAAAGAGCGCGAAGCATTAGCGGAAGCAATGATCCCGTTGATAGGCGGGTTGTATCGCAGAAATGTGGTGATTTATATTCATGGCGTGCCTTTATATAACCAATCTGTCATAGACCTGATGAAGGCTCATCGTTTCGTTCGCCAGTTAGAGATGAATGAGATGTCCGAGTTTGAAACGCATCCAATGCTCGAAATCCTGAGTAGTCTTGATCTTGGTCCTGCGCATGTCGACATTGGTAAGCTAGCATCTCAATACATGGATGATTCCAGAGGGCTATCTATCAAGGCTTATGTCGAGATGCAGTGCCGTGACATTTTAGGCCGGCAGGACACCATTACGCACGAACCAGTTGATGTGATTGTCTATGGTTTTGGAAGAATTGGCCGTCTCGTGACAAGGTTGTTGGTTGAAAAAACGGGTGGGGGGCACAACTTGGTGCAACGCGCTGTGGTGCTTCGGCCACCTAAAGACCCGATAAAGGATTTGAATCGTAGAGCAAGTTTGCTGAGACGAGATTCAATCCACGGAAGTTTCAGAGGTACGATCCGTGTTGATGAAGAAAACCACGTACTGGTCTGCAACGGTAACGTGATCCGTTTCATTTACGCGAATGATCCTGCGACAATTGACTACACGCAATACGGCATTAATAAGGCACTGGTTATCGACAGCTCTGGTGTCTGGCGTGATGAGGCCGGTTTGTCTCAGCACCTTGAATCAAGTGGTGTTTCTAAGGTGTTACTCACAACATCGGGCAAAGGGCAAATTAAGAACATCGTTTCCGGGGTTAATTCCGCCTTAATAGAACCAGATGACAAGATTATTGGGGCAGGTTCTTGCACAACTAATGCGATAGTTCCTGTATTGAAGTCGATGAACGATGGATTTGGTATCGTTCACGGGCATATGGAAACCGTGCACGCATACACGGACGACCAGAATCTTCATGACAACATTCACTCGAAGGAGCGAAGGGGTCGTAGCGCTGCATTGAACATGGTTTTGACGGAGTCTAATGCGACTAGTTCGGTCGGTAAACTCCTGCCGGAACTAGATGGAAAGTTAACAGGTAATTCAATACGTGTGCCTGTGCCCAATGTCTCAATGGCGATTTTGAACCTCAGCCTGAGCAAAGAGGTGACAAAAGAAATTGTCAATGAGTATCTGCGAGACATATCTTTGAACTCTTCAATGCAGCGGCAGATCGGTTACACCGTGTCAAACGAGGCTGTATCCTCTGATTTCAATAGTGATAGACATGCGGGCGTCATTGACTCCGATGCGACCATCGTTGACGGTAAGCAGGCTGTACTTTATGTCTGGTACGACAACGAGTTTGGCTACACATGTCAGGTGCTGCGGGTTGCTCAAAAAATGGCTGGTGTAAAATATCCTGTTGTGCCTCGTCAACCCTCCACTGATCCTGCTCAGAATCTGGAAGCCCCTGTCCGGCTCAAATCGGCGTCCTAGAATTACTTTCGCGTCGCTTTTAGACACAACGCGGAAAATTGAGAGACCCATGGGCTAAAGTGGGTCTCTTTTCTATAGATTAATGTCATTCCGCCAACTATAATGGGCCGCGATTTTAGCAGGGCTCATCATTGCGAATCGCTATCAAGCAAATTATCCGTGGTTTATAGGGAAAGCACGATAGGCAAAGATGCAGGACCGAGTTACGGATTACACTTTATTTCTTAAATTTTAGATCTTTCGTCGATTCTGAGAGGGTTTAACTCACGAAACCTTTTGTGTTTGTTTGCGTGAGTGTAATGCCCTTTCTAATGACACATAGCTAGGTAACGGATGATAAAGACTAAGCGAGGTTTGGATTTACCTATATCGGGCAGTCCCGAACAAAAAATCAACCAAGGACGGCCCGCGCGAAGTTGCGCTGTGGTTGGATATGATTTTCCCGGCTTGAAGCCAACGATGGCTGTTGCTGAAGGTGACAAGGTTGTTGCAGGGCAACTGCTCTTCACCGATAAAAAATCGGAAGGTATCAGCTATACGGCCCCAGCCAGTGGTACTGTGTCAGCTATTCATCGGGGGGCTAAAAGAGCTTTCCAGTCGATAGTTATTGACATGGAAGATGGCGATGAAGGCGACACCATTAGCTTTGCGAGCTATCGCGCCGGAGATGTAAGCGCACGCTCGCGAGCAGAGGTTACAGACCTGCTTTTGGAGTCCGGCGAGTGGACGGCCATACGAACGAGGCCTTTCAACAAAGTGCCCGCAGCTGATACGACGCCTGCAGATATTTTTGTGACGGCAATAGACACGCGTCCACTAGCGGCCGACCCAAGTGTGTATATAGGTGAGCAACGAGAAGCATTCGACAATGGATTGTCGGCGCTTTCAAAGCTGACCGATGGCTCTGTCTTTGTATGTAAGTCTGCTGAAATGGATTATTCTTCCAGCACTCCTCAGGTAAGAGTCGAAACTTTTTCAGGCCCTCATCCCGCTGGTTTGGTTGGGACACACATTCACTTTCTCTCTCCTGTCTCTGCTGAGAAGATTGTCTGGCATCTCGGTTATCAGGATGTTATTGCTATTGGCCATTTGTTTGCGACAGGAAAGATATACGCGGAACGCGTTGTTTCGCTTGCGGGGCCAGGGGTTGAATTACCTCGATTGGTTCGTACCGTCCGTGGGTGTTCGTTAGAAGAATTGGGAGCAGGTGAATACAAGGCAGGAAACCACAGAGTCCTATCTGGCTCTGTCTTCGACGGCCGTACCGCTCAGGGCGCACTCGCCTATCTAGGACGGTTTCACAATCAGGTATCAGTTCTGGCTGAAGGCACTGAACGAGAGCTTTTCGGATTCGTAGCCCCTGGCACCAAGAAGTTTTCAGTCACTGGCTTGTTTATGTCCTCCCTGTTGGGTTTGAAAAACCATGACTTTACGACTAGTACTGGTGGCAGTAACAGAGCGATGGTGCCGATAGGTACCTACGAAAAAATGATGCCGCTGGATATCCTGCCTACACAGTTGTTACGCGCATTGTTAGTTAATGATGTTGAGGTGGCGATGCAACTGGGCTGTCTAGAGCTGGATGAAGAAGACCTGGCATTGTGTACTTTTGCATGCCCGGGTAAGTATGAATATGGCCCATATTTGCGCCAAATGTTAACGCTGATTGAGGCGGAGGGATAAGAAACAGATGTCACTTAGAAATACTTTAGACGATCTTGAACCTCATTTTAGCAAGGGCGGTAAATACGAAAATTTTTATGCACTGTTTGAAGCCATAGACACCATTTTATACACCCCTGGCAAGGTTACTGCCGGCGCCTCGCACGTGCGTGACGCGGTTGACATGAAACGTGTGATGACCACTGTTTGGTGGTGTGCTTTTTTCCCGATGCTCGCTGGTATGTACCATGTGGGACTTCAAGCTAATCTTGCTATGGACAACATGGGTATTGAAGGCGTGGTCGGTTGGCGTGGTTGGCTTATAGAGCTACTCGCTGGCTATGACGCTGATAACTGGTGGCATTGCTTGATTTACGGCGCCTCATTTTACGTGCCTATTTATGTGGTTACATTTGTAGTGGGCGCTTTTTGGGAAGTCCTGTTTGCCGTTAAAAGAGGGCACGAGATCAACGAAGGCTTCTTTGTTACCAGTATTTTGTTTTCCCTCATCCTACCTGCGACCATCCCGCTCTGGCAGGTCGCTATCGGCATCAGTTTCGGTGTTGTAATTGGTAAGGAAATTTTTGGTGGTGTGGGTAAAAACTTTCTTAATCCAGCGCTCACTGGCCGTGCATTTATCTTCTTTGCTTATCCAGCAGAATTGTCAGGCGATTCAGTATGGACTGCTGTAGATGGATTTAGTGGTGCTACAGCGCTTAGCATTGCAGCTGCCAGTGGGGTAGAGGGCTTGATGACTGAGATCAGTTGGATGGATGCCTTCCTTGGCAAGATGCAAGGGTCTGTGGGAGAAACCTCGACACTGGCGATTTTTATAGGCGGCGCAATATTGTTGTATACCCGTATCGCGTCGTGGCGAATCATGGCAGGCGTCATGATAGGAATGGTAACACTCTCTACATTGCTTAATCAGATTGACTCCAGCAATCCAATGTTCAGCTTACCTTGGCACTGGCACCTTGTGCTGGGAGGCTTTGCCTTTGGCATGGTATATATGGCCACAGATCCTGTATCGGCCGCGATGACGAATACCGGAAGATGGTTTTACGGTGGTTTAATCGGAGTGATGGTCGTGCTTATAAGGGTGATCAATCCGGCTTTTCCTGAAGGAATGATGCTGGCGATACTTTTTGCGAATCTGTTCGCATCGCTTATCGACTGGTCTGTTGTTCAATCGAACGTTAAGAGGAGGCTCGCGCGAAGTGTCTGAGTCACAAGAGAATTCGGTGTCTAAAGAACCCGTAACAAAAAATAAGGACTCCTTGGCTAATATACTCACCGTCGCACTAGGTGTCTGCTTTGTTTGTGCAGTGATTGTTGCTGGTTCGGCAGTCTCTTTGAAGCCTACGATTAAAGCTAACAAAGACCTCGACCGAAACAAAAACATATTGATAGCCGCCGGGCTGTTCACGGAGGGCGAAACCCAAGAGTCGGAGATTGATGGATTGTTTGAGCAATTTACGGTCCGGGTTGTTGACCTTCAGAACAAGAAGGTTTTGACAGAAGATCAAATCGCTGCGGCAAACCTAGATATCAGCAAGTACGATCAGCGTAAGGCTGCAAAGATACCTGAAATGTCGATTGAGCTTACTAACGAGCAAGATATCGCTTCAATTAGCCGACGAGCAAATTATAGCGTTGCCTATCTTCTGGTTAAGGATGGCGAGATTGAACGAATAGTGCTGCCCGTTCACGGATATGGTCTATGGTCTACGCTCTATGGCTTTCTTGCCCTGCAGGGCGATGGTAATACGGTTGCTGGCATCACATTCTACGAACAAAAAGAAACAGCCGGTCTAGGCGGCGAAGTAGACAATCCGAGTTGGAAGAATCTTTGGGTTGGAAAAGAAATCTACCAAAATGGTGCGGTTGCCTTAAAGGTAATTAAAGGTGCAGTCGACAAGTCAGCGCCCGATGCGAAATATCAAGTTGATGGTCTTGCTGGGGCCACATTAACCAGTAAGGGTGTAGAAAATTTGATTGCCTATTGGATGGGCGATGAAGGTTTTGGGCCTTTGCTTCCAGACCTTAAGAGTTAATTGGTCAGGGATTAATCGACTTATAAAACAACTTAACAATAGAAATTATTGGGAGTGAGTAAGTGTCTCAAAATGTGAAAGAGGTGTTGTTTGCGCCTATATTGCAGAACAATCCGATAGGGCTTCAGATACTAGGTATATGTTCTGCTCTTGCTGTGACGAGCAAAATGAGTGTGGCACTAGTAATGTGTATTGCTCTTACGGTCGTCACGGCTTTCTCTAATCTATTTATTTCGTTAATCCGAAACAGTATACCCAGCAGTATTCGAATAATCGTTCAGATGACCATTATTGCCTCTCTGGTAATAGTTGTGGATCAGGTGCTTGGTGCAGTGGCTTATGACACCAGCAAACAATTGACGGTGTTTGTCGGTCTTATTATCACCAACTGTATTGTAATGGGGCGTGCCGAAGCTTTTGCCATGCAAAATCCTCCTGGTATCAGTTTTATAGACGGTGTAGGCAATGGTCTGGGATACAGCGCAGTTCTAATGGCTGTCGCGGTCATCAGGGAGTTCTTTGGTTCGGGTAGTTTGTTTGGATTTGAAATCCTTCCGTTGGTTACAAATGGTGGATGGTACAACCCAATGGGCATGATGCTGCTTCCTCCGAGTGCGTTTTTTATTATTGGTCTGTTTATATGGGCGTTAAGAGCTTCTCGCCCCGAGCAAGTAGAGGATGCCGATTATGAAATCGGTGGTCACACTGCACTGACACGGGCAATGTGATTGAGACCACGTTAGGTTAGCGTGCCAGAGTGATATAGCTCGGGTTACGACGTTGAAATTAAGCAGGAATTGGAAATGTTTGAGTACTACTTAAGTCTTTTTGTAAAGGCAATTTTCATAGAAAACATGGCGCTCGTTTTCTTCTTGGGGATGTGTACTTTTATTGCGATCTCGAAAAAGATAGAAACAGCCATTGGTTTGGGCATCGCGGTGGTTGTTGTTCAGGCGATCACTGTGCCTGTAAACAATCTGATTTATGCTTACCTACTTGCTGACGGTGCTTTGGCCTGGGCGGGATTGCCTGATGTTGACTTAAGCTTTCTTGGCTACCTTAGCTACATCGGTGTCATTGCCGCCATCGTACAAATTCTGGAGATGTTTCTCGATAAATATGTCCCAGCCCTATACAACGCGCTGGGTGTTTTTCTTCCGTTGATAACAGTGAATTGCGCCATTCTGGGTGCATCGATATTTATGGTAAATCGTGATTACAATTTCTCTGAGAGCGTGGTTTACGGTATTGGCGCAGGGGTTGGCTGGGCGATCGCTATCGTTGTGCTTGCCTCTATCAGGGAGAAAATGAAGTACAGCGATGTTCCTGAAGGGCTGCGCGGTCTTGGTATCACATTTATTACGGTTGGCTTGATGTCGTTGGGCTTCATGTCATTTGGTGGAATTTCACTATAGTTCGAAGTTGATATGAGTACAGAAATAATTTTAGGTGTGTCCATGTTCACCATCATTATTATGATGGTGGTGTTCGTAATTCTTGCAGCACGCAAGCAACTGGTGAGTACCGGCGACGTCTCGATAGAGATAAACGGTAATCCTGATCAGTCACTTGAGACTGCAGCTGGCGGTAAACTGCTAACAACACTGTCTGATGCGGGTATCTTCCTCTCGTCAGCTTGTGGCGGCGGCGGTACATGTGGCCAGTGTCGATGCCGGGTGCTTGATGGTGGTGGCTCAATGTTATCTACTGAAGCGAGTCATTTCACTCGTGGTGAGGCGCGCGATGGGTGGCGTCTTAGCTGCCAAACGGCAGTGAAGCAGGACATGAAAATCGAGGTACCTGCAGAAATCTTTGGTGTAAAACGCTGGGAATGTGAAGTCGTTTCCAATGACAATGTTGCCACGTTCATTAAAGAGCTGGTATTGAAATTACCAGAGGGTGAAGAAGTTGATTTTCGAGCCGGGGGGTTCGTTCAATTTGAAATTGATCCATATGATATTGATTATAAGGACATTGATGTTGACGAAGAGTACAGAGGTGATTGGGAGAAGTTCGGCGTATTTGAGAACAAGTCCAGGGTAGATGAGACGACCATTAGAGCTTATTCGATGGCAAACTATCCCGAAGAAAAAGGGATCATGAAATTCAACATTCGCATCGCTTCTCCACCACCGGGCACGGACTTTGAACCAGGTAAAATGTCTTCTTACCTTTTTACCTTGAAGCCTGGAGACAAGGTGACGATTTTTGGACCATTTGGCGAATTCTTTGCTAAAGAGACAAAGGCTGAAATGGTCTTCGTTGGTGGTGGTGCGGGTATGGCACCTATGCGAGCGCATATCTTCGATCAGTTACTTAGATTGAATACAGACCGAAAGATGACTTTCTGGTACGGCGGGCGGAACGAACGAGAACTATTCTACGTAGATGAATACGACAAGCTCGCAGCCGATCATGATAATTTTGATTGGCATGTGGCCTTATCTGACCAGGGCATAGAGGGTTGGACGGGATATACAGGGTTCATTCACAATGTGCTGTTTGAAAACTATCTTAAGGATCATCCGGCGCCAGAAGACTGTGAATTCTATATGTGCGGGCCACCAATGATGAATTCAGCAGTGATTCAGATGTTAGAAGATCTGGGGGTCGAAAGATCTAACATTTTCTTGGATGACTTTGGTGGTTAGGCGAGTAAGGTTTATCCAGAGGGTAATCATCAAAAGCAGACCGTGATATTTACCCTCGGATGTTGCTTAAATTCTCAGCGCGTCAGGCTGGCTTACGATCCGGCATTTTTTCTTCACTAACGGCATAGCCAGCTTCCGGTTGAATGCAAAGATAAGTGCCATCTTCCCGTTTTTCGGTCCAAGGTAGTACCTCGATAATGTTTCGATGCTTGCTCGCAGAGATCGCTTCTTCAACCGTGTTGCTCTTTGCTAGCATTTCTATATTCAGACGCGTTGGAAATATAATGGTATATTTGCCGCTTGCCCCGCCCTCCAAAGCAGCGTCTGGAGAGATCCATATAGAGTCGACAGATTCGTGACCGTCGTGGATTGCGGCATGGTCCTCAGGTGCTTCCACAATATAAAACCATGTATCGAATCGCTTGGGCATCATGGTTGGGGTAGTCCAGTGTGCAAATGGGATTAACAAATCGCAGGCTAGATAAAGGTCTTCCTGTTCAAGAAAGTCAGCTATCGAAATCTCATTAGAATTTAGCTGTTCACGGTATCGCTCGAGACTCTGGAGTCTTTCTCCATTGATGAGTTGTTCTTCACCGGGTGCACGTGCAAGTAAAACGCCACATTCCTCAAATACTTCTCTGATCGCACCTACCTGAAGTGCAAGCAATTCCTCACCAAGATCATCTGTATTAGGGCACCGTTCGCGTACGCGTCGGTCTCCTGGGTCAATTTTTCCGCCGGGAAACACGAGTGCTCCGGAAGCGAAGTCGATTTGATGGTGACGAACAACCATGAATACTTCCAGCTGGCCTCCGGAAGCTGATTTTCGTACCAGTAAAATCGTTGATGCTGGGACTGGTGTTGGGGGGGTATTTATTTTTTCAGTAGACATATCAGATACTCCGCTCTCTTTTTATAAGCCATTTTTCGCTTTCGCGCACCAAGTCCAGCCGCTTTCTTGTGACATCTCCATAACGGTCTGATTCGTAAGTTTGTCTGAAAGTCACTTCAGCAAGGTCGGTTCCTACGATCTCCAATTTCTCGAACAAAATCGACACGTTAATAAAAGCGGGTCGCTCCAGACGTGAACGGCGGAGTGTTTGCCATTTATTACGGGATTGTCTTCCTGGCACCCGGAACTGATCGGAATAATGCGCAAGATAGCGATCCACATCCTGGTTCGACCAGTCCGCAGCCCATTGATCAACCATTGATTCAAGCGATTCTCGTGTCGATTCACTCATGCGGGTGATTGGTGCAGATCGCGACAGGTCTTGCGGTGGTAGGGTCGTCGCTTGTCTTGGCTCTTTTTCTATGCGGGTAACTTTTGAAGTATCGGCTTCTAGAGATGCGGCAGAGATCTCTGCGACGGGTTCGGATAGCTCTGCCGGTCGGGTACCCGTGTCCGGAATTACTTGTATTTCAGCAGTAGTGGTCGTGCTTATCAGCTCATCGTCTTTGAAAATGCCATTATAGACGGTGCCATCTGGCAAAATCATCGTGCCGGGACCGTTACGCCCATCATTTTTGAAATTGCCGACAAAACGTGTGCCGTCTTGCCAGAAAATAGTTCCCTTCCCGGTGCGTTTGCCATCTACTACGCCGCCCACATAGCGGGTGCCATCGGACCACATGAGTGTTTTGGTAGCAGGTTCCGATGTTGCCAGCGGTGGCTCTTCAGCAAAGGCTGGGCCGCCAAGGATAAAAATGATAAGTATTAAGTGACGGGCGATTCTCATTGCGCAGATATTGTTGAGCTGTTCGGGGAGAACAAATAGTACCACCTTGCGGTCGCAAAAACTAAACAACCCGTGAGCAGAGGCAACTCAGGAAAAATTAAAACGACTCATTGCATTCGGCGCTGAAAAACCTTGAGTGAAACCGCTGCGGTCATCACGCGTTTGGGTTCGATTATCCAGGGACCATCTGCTCGAATCGATACTGTCACGGATTGTTTCTCATCAAGCTGAATCTCCCGATCCCCATCGAATGCGAGTATACCGGGCCCCATCACTCTCGTTTGCTCGCCTAGATTTACCCGATGACAGCTATCAATGCCAATCGTGTTATAGAGCCCAGGTGAGATCGGGACCTCAAGTTGCAGGTCAGCATCCTCTTTACACTGGAGTTTGACACCGAAAGTGTCTTCTGGCCCGCAGGGCAAAATAAAACCGCCGATGGGTGAAATACCGACCGAAGCTGCTTCTGATCTTGCTAGAAAAATTTCTGAAATGTTTGATGCAGAAAAGGGCAGTAAGCTGCCTAATTGATCATTTTTTAGCAGTATGGCGTCGACAAGCGCAAGGTCTGTTGTGCCATCATCACACTCGACATGCACCTGTTTACACCGATAACAGTTTTCTTCAATCGGTACCTGTCCAGAGCAGACCAGTCCTGCAGCCGCGCCAGAAACCGAAGCCTCTACCATCTGTGGAAAAACGTTATTCGTCCCAGTTGATAGAGGTAGCAACACTGCATCCGGACAAGTTCTTGCAACGATTCGGTTAGTTCCGTCACCGCCCAACACGATAAACGTGCGGCAACCTGCGGCCCACATGAGTTTTGCTGCAGTGATAGTGTCATGGGCATTGTGTTTGAGTTTGAATTCAAGCAACTTGATTTGACTTTTTTTTGCGATATTTTCAACCGCCCGCTCGCTGATTCGAAACGGTTCCTTCGCTAGGTAAATTTCCCTTGCGCCGTTCTGTAGCGCCCCAAGGACGAGGCGAGTAACTTGTTGTTGTTTATCATGGTGTGCGCTGATGCTTGCTTTGGCGGCGACTCTGCGAACGTCACGGCCTGACATGGGATTTACGATAATGCCTAACGGGTGCATGGCTCTTCTCAAATGTTGTGAATGCCGCAGAAATGTCTAGGTTTTTCTAGTGAACACCCACTGGTCTTCGGTTGAGAATGCAGGGTTAAAAACATAGCCGTCGACGTCAAAAGACTTAATATCTTCGGGTCTACTGATTCTGTTTTTGACGATAAAAGAGGTCATAGAACCTCGGGCTTTTTTAGCGAAAAAGCTAAGGACCTTATAGGTTCCGCCACTAAAATCTTTGAATACCGGTGTAATCACTGGTAATTGAAAATGCTTTGGTTGTATTGATTTAAAGTACTCGTTCGATGCGAGATTAATGAGCGTCTTGCTCCTATGACTCGATATCTCTTGTTCAATTAATTCCGCGATGCAAGACCCCCAATAATCGTATAGGTCTTTGCCTTTGGTGTTCTTGACCTTAGTGCCCATTTCAAGGCGATAAGGCTGGATCAAATCAAGTGGACGCAGCAGTCCGTAGAGACCTGAGAGGATGCGAATGTTTTTTTGAGCAAAGGTGAAATCTCGGGATGAATATTCCTCCGCAGCCAGTCCGAGATAGACATCTCCTTTGAAGGCAAGAAGTGCCTGTTTAGCATTGTCTTGAGTAAAAGGCAGCTGCCAGGTTTCAAATCGCTGCTGGTTAAGCTCCCCGAGTTTTGGACTGATGCGCATCAGTTTCGACAAATCTTTTGCGCTGAATTCACGCATGATTTTTACAAGCTCCGAAGATTTTGCCAAGAAGGCAGGATCAGTGGCGGTGCGTGTTTTTGCAGGGGATTCAAAATCCAGAGTTTTCGCGGGAGAGATAACGGTGAGCATTGGGTCAGTTTTTCTGTTAATAGGGAAAGGAGATATTATATCGCTCTAGTGGTGAAAGAAAGCAGAGATCGGTTTCCATGAAGATATGTGAAATCAGGGCGAGGAATGAGCGAGCTCGCTGTGTGATATGTCGAGTGGTCCTCTTTTGGTTAGGTCTTCGACTTAAATGATCCCATCAGGCAAAATTGAGGCGAACTTTAAAGTCGTGTTGCTCGCTCAGATACGCACGGTAGGGGAGGCGATTCCTGAGGCAGGCACTAAAATCTGAGACGATGGTTCTAACCATACTGGTTTTGGAGCTTCAATTATCGGTTCTGATTTTCGTTGGTTTCAAAGCGTCTTTGGCCAGTAAAAACCCACCGTAGCGATAATTATCTAGGTTGACAGATTTTTGTTGGTCTTTGTTGCAATAGTTAAAAACGAATTGGGACAGGGTGTCCACTCATGTGGCAACGGCAAACCTATAGGTTTTAAATAGCAGATGCTCGAAAATGGTAACAAAATTGATATTGCGTGCATTATCATGGAATATCAGCATGGACAAGTAAGGTAACAAACTCTGGCGATCAACACAGGGCATCAGCGATGAAAGTAACGCTAAGGTTTTGTTTGCTGCCTAGCGACGCTTCACGTTTTTTAAGAGACGTTTGTTTGTAGTGGTATAGTCTGATGGGTTTGACCGACGAAAGGTTGTTCGGTTCTCGCTATTCGGCGGTAAACTATAATTTGACCAAAAGTGTCAGAGATTGATAACAGAAATACTATCCAGACTGAGGGTGATAACCGTGGTCTGGAAATTTTCTAAAGGAGAAAGTGCAATGAGACTGAATATAATAGGTGTCGTCATAATAGCGATGTTTGTCCTGCTTGGGTTTAGCGGCGCAGCCTTAGCCAAAGAGCCACCAGTTGCCAAACTGGTGCAAGTGAATGGAAATGTTGAGTACAGTCGAAATGGTACGACTTGGCGCCTTATTAGAAGAACAAAATATTTGTTTACCGGATATCAAATCCGAACGGGTGACGACAGCTCAGGTAAACTGATTAATCAACTGACGGGTGCGTCTCAAGATTTGGACGCCAATAGTTTGATCAAAGTTGGCGAGGCAGGCATTGAGCTTATTTCAGGGAATCTTTCAGAACCTAAGCAAGAATCCGGTACTATTTTTGAGGGTTTATCTAACAAATTCGCCAAAGTTCAACGTTACACGACGGTTCGCCGCAGCGTTGGTTCAAACTCTAATAATTCATGCGACAGCAAAGTTCGCACGATTCGGTCTGTCTCATTGTCAGCGTCTCATCCCGATCTTGTATGGAGAAATGCCTGCCCTGAACTTTCTTACAAACTCATTATCGATGGCCAAGCCGTAGAGATTGCTGCAGAGTCCACTTCTGAAATGATTCGTTACAAGGTGAGCGATGTAGAGGAAGGTGAGCACAGCTATCGAGTCGAAGTGCTTGATAAAGATGGTACGGTCTATATTCCACGTAGAGACTCAGTTTTTACATGGGTGGGGCAGAAAGAAGAAATGGCGATCCTTTCCGAGTTGAAAAAAGCGGGCGATGATGTCTTTGTTGCGGCCGATGTGCTTGAAGAAAATAATATGACAGTTGCGGCTATGGATGCCTATCGCGAGTATTTTCAAGAGAACCCAGATGATAACGATATGAGGCCATTGCTGATTGGTTCTTACAATGATTTGAAACTAAGCAACCTGAAAGAGAGCGAAGCTAGATTGTACAATGCCTCTTTAGAAGAGGATTTTTGATCACGTTAACTCAACGCGAGTTGAAGTCGCTTTATTAAACAGGTAACTATTAAAGCCTGCAGGTATCTTATAAGATAACTGCAGGCTTTTTTTTGGCTGACTGCCAATACCTCTATTTCGAAAGAATGATAAGTAAAAAGTGAGGAGTCATGGGAAAAATTGGTAAGCACAATGATCTTTTTGTCATCGTGGTCGTCTTCTTGGTGGCGTTGTTTTTTGAATATCGCGAGGCTTTCTCACTCATCGAAGATGAAACCCTTTCGTATCGACAGCTACTGCGTACCTACAACGCCGATACTAACTTAACGAGTCCTGCTGCCGATGTCGTCATTGTATATACCGATGAGGAATTCTATGAAGAATATGATAAGTACCCGCTTCGACGTGTAGATTTGTCGACAATTCTGATTCGACTCAAAGAGATGGGCGCATCGGTGATTGCAGTCGACATGTTGTTGGATTTTAAAAGTGCCTATGGTGAAGATCCGTCTCTTGAGGATGCGTTCATTGAAGCTGGTAACGTCCTGCTTGTTTCTCAGGCGCAGTTTGAAAATGAAGAGTTCGTAGGTGTCAATTATGCCATTGACAGATTCAGCAAACATACCAGTAACGGTTACTCAAATATCTCCTCGAATAGCGCTGTTTCTCAGAGCATTGTTCGTCTCAGGGTTTATCCTGAAGTCGCCGAATCAGGGCAATGGCCCTTTGCCGTAGAAGCGGTTTCGCAACATCTCGGCGTAGAACCCGAACTGGTCGGTCGAAATTTAGCTATTGGTGATATCGAGGTTCCCCTCGATCCTTTTAATGACTTGTATATCGACTACCCGCTGTTGCCATCAAATGGAGACGGAGGCACAGTCAGACTGCACGATGTTATCGGATTGTCAGCAGCAGACGTGCTGTTCGCTGAAGATGAGGAGGAGCTCGAAGAACTTAGCTTTCTCGTGGAAGATAAAATTGTGCTGATCGGGGAGGTCGCCGAAGTGGCACACGATGAGTTTGAAACACCGGTAGGCAATGTCTACGGGGTGGAAATTATCGCGGATACAATTTCAACCATACTACGAAGTGCACCCCTTCGTGCGGCCTCGTTTTGGACTGAGGGACTAGTCGCCTTCTTGATGCTGTTGGTAATGATTGTCTCACGGGGTATTGACAATCCCTTGCCGCGGAATTTGCTTAGTTTTGCAGCCGTACTGTTGTTCATTACTGTTGCTTGTCTGGCATATATCAATATCGGTCTGGTTCTTTCTATCAGTTATACACTTCTGGCTTCGCTGATGGCGATTATCGTCATCAACGGCAAGTATTATCTGAATGAGATGGGGCAAAAAGCGTTGATCCGCGATGCATTTGGACAATATCTCTCACCCAAGGTCGTCGCTGATTTGGTGAAAGATCCTGAGAAGCTGGTGCTAGGCGGAGAAGAGCGTGAGATGACGGCTTTCTTTTCTGATATTGCTGGATTCTCTTCGTTTTCTGAAAAAATGACCCCAACGGAACTGGTAAACGCGCTGAATGATTATCTCACATCGATGTGTAGCATTATCGTTGATCTTGAAGGAACGATTGATAAGTTTGAGGGAGATGCTGTGATCGCCTTTTGGGGTGCTCCGGCTGTTCAAGCTGAACATGCAAAACTGTCGTGTTTTGGGAGCATCGACATGCAGCGGGAGATTAAGGTCATCAGCGAAAGGTTCGTAAAGGAGGGTCGACCGGCAATATCAGTGCGCATGGGCGTTAATTCCGGGCCCATGGTTGTCGGTAATATGGGCTCAGTGCAGCGTATGGATTACACCATGATGGGCGACGCAGTAAACCTTGCAGCCCGCCTTGAAGGTGCAAACAAGGCTTACGGCTCAGATATCATGATCACAGATGCGACTTATCGAGCCTGTGAGGACCACGTAGAGGTTAGAGACCTTGATTATCTGCGCGTCGTGGGTAAGCAGGAAGTGATTCACGTTTATCAATTAATAGACCGTAAAGGCCAAACCGCTGGAGCTCTAGCAGATATGATGGTTGAGTTTGAGAAAGCACATGTAAGATACCGAGCGCTTGATTTTGAACAGGCGATCATGGGGTACAAAAAATGCCTTGAGCTGGTGCCCGATGACGGACCTAGTCGGGTTTTTCTGAACCGATGCGAATCCTATATCGCCTCTCCACCGCCGCAAGATTGGGATGGTGTCTTCACGCTTACTGAAAAGGGCTAACTAATTTACTACGGCAAATTGGGTAGCGAAGCTGTATTGGCAGCGCCAGATATAAGGAAACCCTAGATGACAATGATGGAGACAATCGAGGCTCGATTGGCTGATGAATTAACGCTAAGTCACCTCGAAGTCGTGAACGAAAGTGGCAATCATAATGTTCCCCCTGGGTCTGAATCTCACTTTAAGGTTACGGCCGTGGCAGATGAATTTGAAGGGCTACGTTTGCTTGCTCGCCACCGTCTGGTCAATCAGATTCTTGTTAAGGAACTCAAGCTCATTCACGCGCTTGCACTGCACACCTATACATTGTCAGATTGGCAGGTACGTCACGCAGATGTGCCTATGTCTCCTCCCTGCCTCGGCGGAGGGCGATAGAGCGCTAGCGTATTACGGATCTGATTACAGGATTCGCAGCACATTAAAACTACCTGAGATTGCGTCCTTACTGCGTGGCGATAACCTTTGATGCGTAGATTGCGCTTCTGTCTCCATCCGCGGTAAAGTTGCGTTGTGGCCGAGCAGCATACCCGTACCTATCCACTTGAGAGTGGCACCCTAGAAATTGTTGTTAAAAGGCAGCGACGTAAATCTCTGGCATTACATATCCTCTCTCCAAACGAAGTTGAAATAAGAGCGCCACTCAAGTGTGCTTGGTCGTTGATTGATGAATTTGTATATCTGAAAGAGGCCTGGATACGAGAGTCGATTGCCAATTTGAAGGAAAGGCCAGTCAGCCCCTTACCGGATTTTGTCCATGGGGAGCATCACAAATTTCTCGGCAAAGATTATCAGCTCGAGGTTTGCCGGGGAACGCCTGCGCTGGTGTTTACCCTTGGTGAAAAGATCGTTGTACGTGCGAAAAATCCAGATAAAAAAGGTGAAATTGAGCGCTTGTTCCAAGGCTTTTTGAAGTCAAAAGCTTATGGTTATTTCCCCGACCGCATAAGTGAGTGTCGGCGAAAATTTGCTGGTATTGATAACGCGATAGCCGATAGCTCGATAGACGATCCTGCCAATATGGTCGCTCGGATTAAAGATGTTTTCCATGTGCCCGCGAAATTTCATATCAGAAAGATGAAAGCGCGCTGGGGAAGCTGCTCAAGTCAAGGCGAGCTGTGCTTTAATAGTTTGTTGATGCAAAAAGATGAAGCGCTGATTGACCTGGTGATAATACATGAACTGTGCCACTTGCGGCATTTCAACCACAATAGTGCGTTCTACAAACTGTTAGATCATGTACTCCCTGACTGGAAGGAAAGAGAAAAAAGGCTCGATGGTGGTTCAGTTGACTAGTTACCCTTGGCGCTATGATCAATGCTGATTGCCTTGCGAAAGCAACGGTTTGAGTAGAGGCCAGATTTCATCGCGCAATAGTGGTTGTGCCTCCACGGTAGGATGAATGCCGTCTTTTTGAAGGAGATTACGGGAGGTTGAGACGCCATCAAGCAAAAACGGCAAGATTGGAACGTCCTGACTGGCGGCGATATCGGTAAATACCTTCTCAAAAGCACTCGTGTAGCGACGGCCATAGTTTGGTGGAAGCACCATGCCTACGAGTAATACACGTGCCCCCGTCGCCTTTGATATACTCGTCAACTCAAGCAGGTTGTCTTGGATTTTACTAATCGGGTAACCTCTGAGGCCGTCATTTCCACCGAGTTCTATGATCACAATATCGGGTTGGTGAATATCGAGCGTTTTAGGTAATCTTACTAAACCGCCCCCCGTAGTCTCACCGCTGACACTAGCGTTGACGAGTCGGTAGGGTATGTTATTTTGTTCAAATTGTTCGGAAAGTAGATGCACCCAACCCTGTTCTTGATCCATGCCGTAAGCAGCGCTGATACTGTCTCCAAAAACGAGAATCACGCCATCCTGTCGATGCTTTTGTTCCACAGGTTTAGCTGGATCAAGCTCTGAAGCAAATGTAGTTAATTGAAATGAACCCCCAAGTATTAACATCCAGAGAAACGTCCCTCTCTGAATCAATATGGAAAAGAATCGAGTGAGTGAAGTACCAGTGATAGAAAATTCTGAAAATGAAGTGATGGTCAAGGCTGTTGATCTCTGTAAAGTTGTGGGTACATCTGAAGGTCAATTGACCATCTTGAAAGGGATTAACCTTGAAATCAAGAAGTCCGAGTCAGTTGCTATAGTGGGCGCCTCAGGATCTGGAAAAACCACAGTGCTGAGTTTGTTGGCAGGTCTTGATAACCCGAGTCAGGGCGAGATTTTTCTCGGTGGGGATAAAATTACAGCGATGGACGAGGAGCAACGCGCGCATACCAGGGGGGAAAAGGTAGGTTTTGTGTTTCAGACTTTTCAACTGTTGAGCAGTCTCACTGCGCTGGAGAATGTCATGCTACCTGCGGAACTGAAAAAAGATTCTGAGGCGGCGCAAAAGGCGCTGAGACTGTTACAAAGAGTCGGACTTGATCATCGCTGTCACCATTATCCTAGGCAGCTTTCAGGAGGTGAACAGCAGAGAGTGGCGATTGCGCGCGCATTCGCATCCTCGGCAAGTATTTTATTTGCTGACGAACCAACAGGTAATCTTGACTCAAAAACCGGCGCCAAGATCATAGATTTGATTTTTGAGCTCAATGCGGAGTTCGGCACCACGCTTGTGCTGGTTACACATGATTCCCGTCTCGCAGACCGTTGCGATAGGGCTATCCATCTTGCTTCTGGCATCATTGTTACTGAGGAAGAAATCGAGTGATTCAAATTGGTCTAGCGCTAAAACTGCTCTGGAGGGACTGGCGTTCCGGTGAATTGACGCTCCTGCTGGTATCTCTGATTATCGCTATAAGCACTGTAACGACGATCACGCTTTTCGTTGACCGACTGCAACAAGCGTTGCTCTTAGAGTCGGCAAGCTTTCTGGCAGCCGATGTAGTGATATCTAGTTCTGATCCGATTCGTCCGGAGCTACTGGATCATGCTGCAAAACTGGGCTTGGAGAAAGCAGAAACATTAAGTTTCTTGTCGATGGTTTTCTCCTCAGATCGGGCCCAGTTTTCTTCAGTGAAAGCCGTGGATGGCAAATACCCCCTGCGTGGAAAATTGATCGCCTCCGATGAGCCTTTTGTGGGTGGTGTTGTCGCAGATAAAGGTCCGGGACCCGGACAGGTTTGGCTTGAGAGCCGACTGTTTCCTTCGCTTGATTTGAAACAGGGTGAGCTACTAGATGTTGGTGTCAGAAGTTTAACTGCAAGTCGTGTGCTCATTAAGGAGCCGGACAGGGGGGGTGGGTTTGATGCGACCGGGCCTCGGGTTTTGATGAACCTACGGGACGTAGCGGGAACCGAAGTGGTTCAGCCCGGCAGTAGACTAACCTATCGTTACTTGTTTGCGGGAGCGCCCGAACAGATTGAGAGTTTTAGTGTCTGGGTAAAACCTAGGCTGGATGAAAACGCCCGTCTAATAGGGGTTAAACAGGGCACTCAGGGGATTGGTAATGCCCTAGATCGCGCGGAGCGATTTCTTCTGCTGGGCGGGCTGTTGGGTGTTATTTTGGCGGGTGTTGCGATTGCGCTTTCTGCGCAGCGTTATTCCCTTCGCCATTATGATCACGTGGCAATACTAAAAACGTTAGGGGCATCCCCATTAGCTGTAGATAGTCTGTTTTCGATCATCTTTTTAGTATTAGGTACAGTGGCAACGTTGATTGGCACGTTACTTGGTTACGTGTTCCAAGAGGCGGCAGTGACGATTCTCAGCCCCTATATTCCAGTAACACTGCCACAACCGACATTTGCACCTATTCTTCTGGGTATGGTGACGGGTTTTGTCTGTCTGTTGAGTTTTGCTCTGCCTCCGCTAGTAAAATTACGAGGTATTGAGCCAATAAGGGTGATTCGGCGCGACCTTGAAAGTGGCGCCACTTCTAACCTCCTGAGTTACAGTGCTGCCATCATAGGTACCTTAGGATTGATGTGGTGGTATAGCAAAAACATTGAGCTGACTTTAATGATTTTCGCGGGTGCAACTTGTGCTTTAGCTGTTTTAGCGCTGATCTCTATGACATTGCTGCAAAGCGGTCGCGTGCTTGGAATTCAAGCTGGTAGCGCATGGCGTTTGGCTCTAGGTGGTATGCAGCGCCGAGCGAAGGAAAACACCCTGCAAATAATGGTGTTTGGTCTCGCCATTATGCTTTTGCTCATCTTGTTTTTGGTGCGAACAGCATTACTTGACGATTGGCAAGCGCAAATCCCTGAGGATGCGCCTAATCACTTTGCAATCAATATTGCGCCTGAAGACGTAGCACCCATTGAAACATTGATGCAGGCTAGGGATCTAGTACTTCAACCCGTTTATCCGATGATCCGCGGCAGGATAAGTCTTATAAATGGTGAAGCAGCATCGGAAAGGGACGATCAACGCAGGCGCCAGCAGGGTAACGATGAGCGTCGTGGCCCGGGTTCTAATTCGGGTAGAAATCTAACCTGGTCGGGGACGTTACCAGTTGATAACACGCTTGTGAGCGGTGAATGGTGGACCGAAGAGTACAGTGGTGAGCCTCTGGTTTCTATCGAAGAAGATCTGGCTCAAAGCAATGGTCTCAAAGTAGGTGATGCGCTTGTCTTTAATATTCAGGGTCGGGAGTTACCTGCTCGCATTGCCAGCATTAGGGCCGTGAGTTGGGACAATATGAAACCTAATTTCTACATTATATTTTCTCCCGGCGCTTTGGCTGACTTCCCCTCAACATTCATGACTAGCTTTCATCTTGATAAAGAACAAAAGCTGCTTCTTAATGAATTGATACGTGAGTTTCCCACAATGACGGTTATCGAAGTCGATGCCGTGATAGAGCAGATTCAGATTATCATTAGTCAGGTGACGCTGGCGGTGGAACTGGTGCTTGTGCTTATTGTAGTCTCGGGCGCGATGGTCTTGCTGGCAAGCATTCAAGCGAGTATGGACGAGCGCTTCAAACAGCATGCCATCCTCCGAACGTTAGGCGCCAGCAGAAAGCTGGTGCTGGGAAGTTTATTGATAGAATTTTGTGCGCTTGGTGCAATGGCTGGGCTTTTGGCTACCTTTGGGTCAGAGCTAATAGTTTACGGACTAGAAACCCAGATATTTGATCTAGAGTACAAACTCAATCCTGAAATTTGGGTACTAGGCCCTCTGGTAGGGTTTGTGTTAATCGGTTGCTTAGGGACAATAGCTACAAGGAAAGTGGTGAATACACCGCCCAATATTGTTCTGCGGGAAAATGTTTAGTCGTTAGAGTTCAGGATACCAACTGCCATCAATGTTCTTCCGAATCCACAGCTGAGAAAACCAGTAAAATCGTTCTGGATCAGAACCGGGTACAGGCATTGTGCAGTTATACCTCGATCGCCCTATCGGTAAAGGAGTGATTGCGCGGGTGGACGCGCGATGCTTATCAAGTGTCTGTATTTCTAGCGCGCCTTCAGGGCCAAAACATCTTAAGTTGCGTAGATTAATATCAGTTTCCTCGAATGACATCTCTAATCGCGGCATCGGGTTGTCCGCCCGCAATAGCGGATTACGCGGTTCATTCTTGATGGGCAAAGGTAAGGTGTTGAGTTTGATAGTAAACGATTCATGGTCGCTATATATTCCGGAGAGAGGAAATCGCGGCAGCGCTGAAAAGTCGGATTTTGATCCCGCAGCACCACTTTGTTGACCAAAGGCCACGTAACCGAGTTTTTTTATTACTCGTTGAATGTTTGTGTCGTATTCACCATAGGGGTATGCCAGCAGCTTCTCCGCAGGACCCAGCTTGATGTTTGTAGGAATGTTTTTGTAAAGCGCTTCCTCTGCAATAAGGACTTCCTGCTCAATTCTGTCCAGCCATTGTGTTTGAGTCTCATCCTGCTGCCGCCTCAGAAGATGAGAGTGAGAGGCTGTATGATTCGCGATAAAAGCACCGTTCATGCTCATTTCTCTCAGTTCATTCCAGCTCAAAAATTGAGTGGAGGATTCGGCAATGTAGTCTGTGGCAACAAACACGGTAAATGGCAGTCTGTATTTCTTCAGGATGGGATAAGCATTGGTGTATATGTTCTTGTAGGCGTCGTCAAAGGTGATCGCCACGGTTTTGTCGGGTAGCTTTTTTCCTTTTCTGAGTCCATCAACGATCGTCGTCAATGGCAAGACCTGGTATCTCTGTGTGATGATGGTTTCGATATGTGCTTTAAATTTTTCAGGTGAAGTGCTGGTAACTGCTGGAGTCTCCGTCGAAACATGATGATATTGCAATATGACGGCCCCAGTCTCTCCTTTGAGCGCCGAGGGTGCTATTTGCAGCAGGCAGCAAAATAGCAGGCTTGGAATTTTAGTTCGAATTGATCGATCTCGAAAGGGTACTTTCAAGGCCAAGGCTGTCAGGGCTGCATTTTTGCGGTAAAATTCCATAACTCAGTTAAATACCAGTGTCACGATGACTTCAGATGTACACCACAACAAACAGCAGGACATGAAAAAACTGTACAAGCGCCTGCGAGGGGATACCGGTCGCGCAATCGCAGACTTTAACATGATCGAAGACGGCGATAAGGTCATGGTCTGTATTTCCGGTGGAAAAGATTCGTTAACCATGTTGGACATTCTGATGGACCTTCAAAAACGAGCACCAATCGATTTTGAACTCGTTGCAGTCAATTTGGACCAGAAGCAACCAGGGTTCCCTACTCAAGTGTTACCAGACCATTTTAGAACGCTAAAAGTTGAGTGGGAAGTATTAGAAGAAGACACCTATTCGTTGGTAACAGATATGGTAGCTGAGGGAAAAACCTATTGTGGCTGGTGCTCAAGGTTTCGTCGGGGAATATTTTACAGTTACGCAAAGCGTAAGGGGTTTACCAAAATAGCCCTAGGTCACCACCGAGACGACATGATTGAGACATTGTTTCTGAATATGTTCCATGGCGGTAAAATGAAGACCATGCCGCCTAAACTATTGAGCGATGATGGCGCCAATATAGTAATAAGACCGCTTGCATATTGTAAGGAAGCGGATATTGCAGCCTACGCAGAGTTGGCTAACATGCCTATTATTCCATGTAACCTATGTGGTTCGCAGGACAATTTACAGCGTAAAAAGGTGAAGGAAATGCTAGCTGAATGGCAAATAAGTCACCCAGGCAGAGCTGAAAGCATTTTCCGTTCAATGACCGATATTGTGCCATCCCACATGTTGGACTCACGCCATCACGACTTTGAAAATTTGAAAAGAGTTGAATCGACGGAGTACCTGGACGTTATAAATTTGCAGAATTGATCCGGTGTTTTGACCGAAACTGGTGAATGTCCTCGATGAATATTTTCAACGCTTCTTTCAGTTCTGCCAAGTGATCAATTGCTTTAGGATCATGTGCCAGCAAACATTTTTCCAGCTCCCGAGAGAAACCGAGCAGATCTATCGCGCCAAAGCTACCTGCGACACTGGCTAAATTGTGTGCCAGTCTTACGGCCTTTTCTTGTTGACCAGTGTTCATGATGAAGTCCTCAAGCTCCTGCCCTGCGTTGCTATAAAACTTTAAAAACTCTCCGAGTAGACT
>CAXRCG010000109.1:0-7448 GCA_964228885.1 Pseudomonadales bacterium
AAAAAGCAACTGGATGAAATTGTTTCATTCCACTAGTCGTGAATCGCTAGGCAGTTAAAAGACGAAGAAAGCTAATTTGCAGCAAGCCTGTCGCTTATATTTGCCGTTCTGCCTGCTTTTCAGCGGTGGATTGCTTTGCTAGGCTAATGAGATCCAACAGTATATTGGTTGTCTCAACCAGAAAGGCGTCAGGTTCTTCGTCTTCGGTTGCGTCCTCAATGGCGGGTTCAGCACCTTCTTTCTCAGGGTTTTCTCGCTTGAGAGCAGGAGCGGGTTCAGTTGAGTTGGGCAACTCTACAACGCCAGCGAGTTCGTTACCGACCAAATCTTGTGCTTTGCTAAGTTCCGCATCTCCATCTCTTAGCGCTCCATTGTCAGCATCTGTCGTGATGCCTGTCGCATTGCTGCTATCAATTGCCGCAACGGTGGGTCCCTTGTCATCTTGGAGTTCATCGAGGGAGCCTATTTCAGGCAACCCTTGTTGAAGTCGTTTGGTGTTTTCAAGCGCTAACCAGAAGTTATCTGAATCTTCTTTTTCTTGAAGACGTTTACTCTCATTAAGCGTGATGGCGGTTTGCTGGGCTCTGACTTTGCGATAGGCAGCAGCATCGGCCATGTAGGAGAACTCAGGATCTTCTGTCACACGCGCTTTGTGAAGTCGACCCAGTTCCGAAACTAATGGGCCTATCATCTGTTTTGTACGGAAGCTTGTTGCGGAAATCTGATCCCAAGGTAGGGGCCCATCAAGCGTGCTTTCACCGATGGAATCGAGATCAAAATTTGATGGGAATGAGATGTCGGGAATAATGCCTTTGTGTTGTGTGCTTTCACCCGAAATCCGGTAGAACTTGGCTTGGGTCAGTTTTAACTGTCCACGATTCAAGGGTAAAAGAGATTGCACAGTGCCTTTGCCGAAGGTTTGACTACCAATAATGAGTCCGCGTTCGTAGTCTTGCATCGCGCCAGCAAAAATTTCCGAAGCTGAGGCACTTAGGCGATTTACAAGTACTGCAAGTGGACCGTCATAGATGGTTCTTATATCCCTGTCATTGAGAATGTCGACGCGATTACTTTTGCTTCTGATTTGAACCGTGGGTCCACGGTCGATAAACAATCCAGTCAGCGTTCGGGCTTCCTGGAGGGAGCCACCGCCATTGTTGCGCAAATCAATTACGACGCCTTCGACGCCTTCAGCCATAAGGTCTGCCAGCAGCACTTTGACATCTCTTGTCGTGCTCTTAAAGTCTTTCTCACCTTTCTGTAAGGCCTGAAAATCAATGTAGAAGGCTGGAATGTCGATAACGCCAATCTTACGTTTATCACCAAATTGCTCAACTTCAATAATCTCGGATTTCGCCGATTGTTCTTCAAGTTTTACCGTGTTCCTGACAATTTTCACAATTTTTGACTCAGAATTGTCGGTAGAACTGGCTGGAATGAGATCAAGCCTGACGATGGTGTCTTTTTTACCACGAATGAGTTGCACAACTTCATCGAGGCGCCAACCGATCACGTCGACCATTTCACCTTCAAGGCCCTGCGCTACCGCGACAATTTTGTCATCAGGGAAAACTTGTTTCGATTTGTCAGCTGGTCCTGCCGGTACTAGAGATACCACTCGAGTATATTCATCTTCCTGTTGCAGTACCGCACCTATGCCTTCAAGCGAGAGACTCATATTGATATTAAAGTTCTCAGAAGTTCTTGGTGAGAAATACTGGGTGTGCGGATCATAAGTACGCGTAAAAGCATTCATATATAGCTGATAAACGTCTTCACTATTGGTTTGGCGAGTGCGGGTCAGTCGATTTTTATACCGTTTTAGTAACAATTCCTGAATTTTCTCCGGTTCTTTGTCAGCAAGACGCAAATTCAGAACTGCGTTTTTTAACCGCTTTCGCCAAAGGTCATCAAGCTCCGCGTTGCTGGTGGCCCAAGGGGCTTCCTCGCGATCAAGCTCAAGAGATTCGTCTCGTTCAAAGTCAAAGACATCTGTGCCTTTTTCAAGCTGCGCTAGAATCGATTCAAAACGTGCCAGCACACGCTGGTGGTAGCGATTAAAGATAAGAAAAGCGGGCTGTGCGTCACCGCGCAGCAGCGAGTCATCCAATTGATACTTGAGACTGGCGAACTCAGCGATGTCAGATGCCAGTAAATAGCTTTTGCTCGGATCAAGGTCTTCGAGAAACCCGTGATAAATTTGCTCAGAGAGCAAATCGTTCAGTTCAGCGGTGACGTAGTGGCGACTCGACAGCGCGTCAACGATATTTCGGGTGGTGTTTGAGTGAACAGGGAGAGGGGCAAGTGCCTTGATTTCATTAGCTTCTGCTTTATTTTCCGCACTCACTAGTGCAAGTGCGGTGCCTGAAAATAACGTAAATACCAGTGCAGCAAATAATGCAATTGACGTGCGCGACTGGCGAGCAGCGGTGCTGGAAAAAATATCGAATCGATTTGTCATAATTAGTCTTTAAGTATAGCTATTGGTCGGAGTGTCGTTGTGTCAACGTAGAATCTTAACCGATGACAATTACTAATTTGTAAGTCCACTACCCATCAAAGTTCCCATAAAGAAGGTAATTTGTATAGTAGCAGTTTGATAATCCAGGCACAGATTAAGTGTTGACGGCGCTGGTCTCAAGTTTGCAAAAACAGCATTATAGCCGAGTTCAGTTTAGTGCTTGGTATCTATCCCGAGCAATACCCAAGATATATACGGTTCATTTGAAGGGTTGGATTGTAGAAAGTGATTGGACAATGCAATTGTGTTGCCGAACGGTCTCGGTAGTTAGCCCGTATCTATGTAATAATACGGACTGTAAATGTATCTGTTGTCGAACTCTTGAGGAATTATGAATAAAACCATTTATATCAATATCTTAATGACATTACTTCTAGTAATATCGACCATATTTTTTTCGTCAAATACACTGGCTGAAGCCGCCGAAGGCACCCAGTCGATGCCTGAGGATCAGGCGCGTCCCGCAACAGCGGCGGAAATGGGCTATTTCTTCGGTTATTCGTTCGGCAACATGCTGAAGGAAGGTGGCACTAATGAAGTCGATGTTGAAGCTTTGAATAAAGGCATGGCTGATTCACTCTCAGGTACAGCGCCGGATATGTCGCCAGAGGCGCAGGCCGCAGTTGCTGTTGCTGTGCGTGCCAAGCAAGAAGAAGTTCAAAGAATGCGTGCAGAGATGCAAAACCAAATTTCAAGTCAACAAAAAGTGCAGGGTGAAGCTTTTCTCATCGAGAATGCAAAGAAACCGGGTGTCAAAACAACGGCTTCGGGTCTGCAGTACATGCATCAAGTTGAAGGTAGCGGTGGCGTGCCTAGTATCGCAGATACCGTCGAAGTGCATTACACCGGGATGCTGCTGGACGGGACCGAGTTTGACTCCTCGGTTAAGCGAGGCACGCCCGCAAGCTTTGGGCTTGGTCAAGTGATACCAGGCTGGACGGAAGGGCTTCAGTTGATGCGGGTCGGTGGCAAGACGCGTCTTTTCATTCCTGCCGAGTTGGGTTACGGTTCTGGCGGCACGCGAGGTATTCCGCCAAACGCTGTACTTATCTTTGATGTTGAGTTGTTGAGCATTAAGTAGCTGAGATTCGGCGATATCTGAGTCAGGTATCGTCGATAATCATACCCAGCGTTTCCAGCAACATCGTTTGCTGAAAACTGTTGATTATGACTTCTGTCATATCGACTTCTCGAACATCCAGACCGGTTAAGTCGGATCCCCGAAGGTCAGCCCGGCGAAGCGTAATCCCAGTCGCGTCAATTCCGTGAAGTTCGCAATCAACTAGTTGGGTGCCTGATAGGTCAGCCCTGTGAAGCAGGCAATGGGACATGCGGTTGTTAGAGAACTCAGATTCCGCAAGCTCAGCGCCGCTAAAATCCGCATAGGCGAAGTTACAGTCATGCATTTTTGCTCCTTGAAGGACAACAGTGTTGCCGACTACGTTTGCTGCCTGAGCCTGAGAGCAGTCTATACCCTGGGCCTGACATTGAATGAATTCAGTCCTGTAAATTTTCGATCTGGAAAAATTGCACATCGATATGTCGCAGCGGGCGAATCGCGTTGCTGTTAAGTCAGTAAATTTGAAACTGCACGTCCGTTCCGTTTCACGCTCGTAAAATTGGCAATCTTCAAATTGGCAATCTCGTATTTGGGCGCTATCAAATCGGCAGTCAACAAATTGGCAATGTAGAAATTCTGACAGCTCAATTGCTCGCTCCATGAACTGCATTTGCTCAAATTTACAATTGTGAAAAGTCAGACCCGTACTGTCAAAGTCCCAGATGAAGCCGCTAAATTCATCGTCTCTGAAGTCGGTTTCCGAGTGATGGAGACGAGTATCCGTAGGATCAATAAAGCGCGTCATGAGGGTGATTAAGCTGCGTTAAAAGACACGGTGAGTTGTGTCGCCTGTTTTGTGACCCAGTTTAAAGCCGTATAGCAATCATCCAACGGGGTAGGGAAAGCATGTTCCGATGCGAGTCTGTATTCTTTAGTGATAACGACAAAACCTGCTACATTTGCTGGCTTACGAGAGATATAGTCGTAGGTTTCGAGAACACGATCTCCCGCTTGGTCGCATATTCTGATTACGGCTTTTCTGGGATATTCTGCATTCATTGCGCGATAGTTGGTGCACCTTGTCTCAGGCAAACCTTCGTGCACAAATGAGGAATTAACTTCAGTTTTTTGAGCCAGAATGGCTGTCAGGATCGATATTTGTGACATCTGAAATCCCTCAGTTTTTGTATTCGTTTAGAATCGCTGGTGCGAGTCTCAGTTTTACCGACTGCTTTGGTGTGCTTAACCCCACGAGAATGCTTGAATCCATATTCAGGAAAAGTATTTTTCAGATTTAGTCATTTTTACTGGCTATCGAGTGTAAGCTACGCGGCAAGCAAATACCAAGTGGAAAGACCTTTGTTTAAGATTTTGACCGATCCTTTGATACGTCGATTTTTATCCGGCACTTTGTTTGCTGCAGCATTTATCTGGTTAGCGATCTATTTCTTTGATGTGGAAACCGAGGTGCTCCGGGTACTTGCTATCATGTCCGGCTTGCTGGTGCTGCTACTCATAGGCACAGCCTTTATCTTCTCTTTTGTCGTGAAGTTTTTCAGGCGTTCAAATGGCGGCATGCTCGACAAGATCGATTTGATAGAGTCAGAGGTGAAGGCAGATAAGGTTTCGAAAGAAATGGATGCTCGAGACGTTGTGTCAACGGCTGATGATGACTAGTCAAGAGGACGAATAAACCGATCCATTCGCGGTATATACGATTCGTTGTACGAAAAAGCGACTGTGTGCGCTCTTCCGGTTATCCTCGCGCGGTCCACCAACCCGATACGCCTGAAGTCTTTGCTATTGTCTCTATTGTCACCCAGCATTAGGTACTTGTCTTTAGGTATCTTAATGGGTTTAAAACTGCTGTATTCATTACCCGAAGTTGATCTGAGCATAACTGCATGCGGGGCCATGTCAGCAAAAGCTTCGTAAAAGAATGCGTGATGACGGCGCTGCAGGTCATCTATTTGTTTGACAACTTCATCGTCAAGGCGAGAGTAAGTCGCGGCTTTACCGTTAACAAACAACTGATTGTCATGCATGCTGATAGTGTCACCCGGTACGCCTATGACGCGTTTTATCAGTAGCGTCTCATCGTCGGGCGAATAAAAGGTAACGATTTCGCCTGGCTTCGGGCTGTCCCATTTTGCGAGATGCCAACTGGTGAAAGGCACCTTGAGGTCATAGGCAACCTTGTTAACAACGATGCGGTCTCCTTCGAGGATGGTCGGTTTCATTGACCCGGTTGGGACCCCGTTCCAGTCCGCGATAGCGGATCGGAAAATCACCATAATAACGACGAAGAAGATCAAAGATCGCCATTCTTCCCAAAGCGTCTTGTCTCGCGAGTTTTCAGCATCTTTCTGCATGTCAAGCTACTCTGTTGTTTTAGGTCTGTATACGCTCAGAGTTGTTTACAACTTTGACGCAATCGCGCGCCAAAATAAAGCCCTACGTAATGAGATTCCAAAAGATAGCGTGTGAAAGGGTTGGACCCAAAAATGTAAAACATAAAAGGAAAGCAAACAGTGCCTTTAAATGTGAATTCTCAGTGCCAGAGCCTCATTTTAACTCGTGGGCCTCTGGGTCGCTCCCCCAAGCGTCGTTTGAAAGCCTTCTTCCAGAAGCAATTGTTTGAGTGCATGGATATGTCTCCGGTCTTTTGTTTCTAGGGTGACCGAGACCCCAATTTGTCCAATGGGCGCTTCGCTGCCAAATCGATGATGATGTACTTCAAGCACATTTGCGCCAGAAGATCGAAATACTCCCAGCAATTTTTCCAACCCTCCAGGATGATCACTAATGGTGGTATCAAGTTTTACGACTCGGCCGTCGAATGCCAATCCACGGTTGATGATCCGCGACAGTAGATTTACATCAATGTTGCCGCCGGAAATGACGCAAAGCGCTGTCTTTCTGTTGTTGCTGTTCGACTGCTGGTGTTGTACTTGCGGTATTCGATGATTCAATAGAGCAGCAAGAGTGACCGCGGCGGTACCTTCAATAACGACCTTTTCGACTTCCATCATCAAAAGAATAGCGTTTGCAATCTCATCACTGCTGACAGCGACAATATCATCGACGTATGCCTCTACTGATCGAAGGTTTCTCATTGCTACCTGTCCTACGGCGATACCGTCAGCGATCATCGGTTTGGATCCGAGGGAAACGACCTTACCGGCATCTTTCGATAGTCTCATGGCGCTATAACTTGCCTCTTCAACGCCAATCACTTTGATCGAGGGGTTGATCTGTTTTACATAGGTCGCGATGCCTGCTACGAGACCACCACCGCCTATAGGCACCAATATGGCATCTAAATTCTGCGCTATCGGGTGTTCGAGAATTTCAATGCCCAGTGTTGCCTGACCTTTAATGACATGGATGTCATCAAATGGGTGGAGATAGACGCGATTCTCTTTTTCGGTCAGAGCCTGAGAATGATTAAACGCCTCGCTAAAGGTATCTCCCTTGAGTATCACCTCTGCACCCCAATGCTCAGTCGAACGAACTTTGACCAAAGGACTTTGTTTCGGCATTACAATCTTCGCGGAAATACCCAGCCGATTAGCATGATACGCGACAGCTTGAGCATGGTTTCCAGCGCTCGCGGCTATCACGCCCCTTTGACGCTCGTCATCCGTCAGTTGATTGAGTCGGTTTAAGGCACCACGTTCCTTGAAAGACCCAGTCATCTGCAGGTTTTCAAGTTTAAAGAGTGTGCGGCAGTGGCAGATATCAGAAAACGTTGCAGAGTGAATGATCGGCGTATTGACGATATGGGGAGAAATTTCAGCGTAAACATCTGCAATTTCCCGAGTTGAAAATTCCATCGGTCATTCTCCCGAAGGGCATGGATGCGAG
>CAXRCG010000110.1:0-23692 GCA_964228885.1 Pseudomonadales bacterium
CAACACACAGTCGAATCATACCGGCTGTCACTCCGGCACTCGCCTGCTCCTCGGGTGTCATTTGACGATGAGTTGTTGATGATGGGTGACATGCCAAAGATTTTGCGTCACCGATATTGACAAGACGCTTGAATAGCCCTAACTGATCATAGAATTTGACCGCTGCCTCATAACCACCATTAACCTCGAAAGTCAGCAGACTCGCTGGGCTGCCGTTCGTGTATTTCTGTGCGAGACCATAATAGGGGCTATCAGGCAGACCCGCGAAACTGACCGTTGCAACAGCCTCATGTTCATTTAGGTAGTTGGCAACAGCGAGTGCATTGCTACAATGGCGTTCCATACGTAGCGCAAGCGTCTCCAGTCCCTGAAGAATTAAAAACGCATTAAAGGGAGAAATAGTTGAGCCAGTATTTCGAAGTGGCACTGTACGCGCTCGACCGATATAAGCTGCAGGCCCCATGGCTTCAGTATATACAACGCCATGATAAGAAGCTTCAGGCGTTGTCATCATTGCAAACTTGTCAGCATGGTCGGCCCAGGGGAAGTTACCGGAATCAACAATGATCCCACCTAGAGATGTTCCATGGCCGCCCATATATTTTGTGAGCGAGTGAACAACGATGTCGGCGCCATAGGCAATCGGCTTTATAAGCATCGGAGTGGCAACAGTGTTGTCGACGACAAGTGGTACACCGTGATCATGCGCAACTTTGGCCAGCGCTTCAATATCAACAATGTTACCCGCCGGATTACCGATTGTTTCGCTGAACACTGCCCGGGTTTTGTCATCGATGAGCGCGGCAATACTTTCCGGTTTATCATCGGCTGCAAACCGGACTTCAACGCCCTGCTTGGGAAACATGTGAGCAAATAGCGTATAGGTGCCACCATATAATTGCGGCGTTGTCACAATATTGGTGCCAACCTCCGTAATGTTCTGAATGGCATAGGTAATTGCCGCACTGCCTGCGCTTACCGCCAATGCACCAATACCGCCCTCAAGATCGGCAACACGTTGCTCAAGCACATCAGTGGTCGGATTCATGATTCGCGTATAAATATTTCCCGGTACAGCGAGATCAAAAAGGTCAGCGCCGTGTTGTGCGTTGTCAAACTCATACGCAACATTTTGATATATTGGCACTGCTACAGAGTGGGTGGTGGGATCAGTGGTATAACCTGAATGAATTAGTTTTGTCTCGTCTTTCATGGTCGCTTTCCGTTGTGGTATTAAAGTTGGATCAATTTGTATTGCTCGAGGAAGAGGGAAGATACTATGCCTCTGGTACGAATGGAACCGAGCGGCTTCTCATGCCGCCATATGTCGTCGCTCCAGTTCACGCCTTATTTCATCGTGCGCAGTGCGATTCAATGGATATTTTAACATTGACAGAAAAGCCAGAAAAAGACCAAAGGCCGTGCCAACACAATAGGTCACTAGCAATCCATCCAAAGCCTCACTAGAATTATCTCCTCCGGGAACGAATCCAAACGCAACTTCCAGAATAGCGAAACTGGCACCCACAGCGAATGCGGCACCCAACTTGTTTGTTGTTGTCAGCAAGGCAAAAAATAAACCGGGTCGTTTTTGCCCGGAACGCAATTCATCCTCATCGGTTAGATCAGCCATCATTGAGCGCAGCAAAGTTGGCGCTGCACCAAAAGCGACGCCAAACGCAATCGTGAACCCCCAGAGAACAACGACGCTACCCTCTTGGGCTATCGGTATTAATCCCAGATTGATACCTACCGCATACAAAAGAGCGATTTTTAGTGCGACATCTTTGCCGACTTTATATGCCAACTTTAGCCACATTGGCATTGCCAAAAAACTCGCTAGAAAATAAAACAATAGGGCAATGCTTGCATGCTCAGGCAACTTGAAATAGGTCGCTGCAACAAAAATGTAAAGCGCACCTGATACGGCAGTACCGAATCCCGCGGCAAGATCTGCCGCTAACAATCTCCACAGAAGATTATTTGATGCAAGTACTTTTATCGCCTCAGCCCATGGAACACTTGACTGCGGTTTGCTATGGGTGTCTGGCACCATCGTCAAGGTTGGCACAACGAGCAAAGGAAACAGGATGAGACAAAACCAACCCATACTTGCCACTTTCGCAGACTCGCTACTATCACCCGTCAGCTCAAGTGTAGCTGGAATACCTAAAACCACAGTCATTCCAGCGATGACAAATATTTCACGCCAGCCAAACAAGCGAGAACGATCGTCGTAGGTTAATGCTAGTTCTGCTCCCCAAGATTGGTGCGCAATCGCTAACATAGTGTAGCCAACATATAACGCGATTAGCCAGAACAGCAGATAACCGGGTGAGACACTCTCTCTGTTGGGCATAAACACCATCCAGACAGAAAGCACCAATATCGGTATTGAGATTGCAATCCAGTGTTTACGTCTACCCCACCGAGTATCAAACTTGTCGATGACAATGCCCATCACCGGATCTGTAATCACGTCCCAGATTCGGGCTAGCGTGAAAATAGTGCCTACAGTAACCAAAGACAAACCCATGCCCTCGGTATAAAACCGGGGCAGATACACCGCGACGGGCATTCCCATCGCAGCCATAGGTATCGTCACGCCAGAATAAGCTATCAGGGTACGTTTTGTTAAATCTGGATTATTAATGCGGTGCTCCCAAAATTCTGGATATCCTCTATGGCGCAGAACCTGGCGGGAACCAGGTTTCTCCCTTTATTATTATTGTTAACAGCATTTAGCCAACTCAACTGACAGACAGTTATGCCAGCATAATTTCAATTAGTCGAGGTCCATGAGTATTCATCGCCGTGATGTACTGCTCGTTAAACTCTTCAATCGTCGTTGCTCTTGTTGCTGGAACGCCCATACCCTCGGAAAGCTTCACAAAATCGATATCCGGATTACTAATGTCCAGCATATCTAACGTTTTTTTGTTCATCGTCTGCGCGCCTACCCGAGCAAGCTCAATCTGAAGAATCTGGTATTTACGATTAGCAAAAATCAACACACAAATGTCCAGATTTTCCCGCGCCATCGTCCAGAGGGATTGGATAGTATACATCGCCCCGCCATCACCGTGGTTGCAGACAACTTTTCTATCGGGACAGGCTACCGCAGCGCCGATGGCTGTTGGTAAACCATAGCCTATTGAGCCGCCGGTGAGCGTCAACCAGTCATGTGGTTCTGCATTGGCGCTACAGGGATAACACGCGCCCCCCGCGGTGGCACCCTCATCAACAACAATCGCGTCGACAGGTAAATATTCGGCAAACGTCATACCAATGGTTCCGGGAGAGAGCCCATCTTTGCCTGGTCCAGCTTTCACAAGCTTCGTATATCTTGGCTTTTCTGATTCAGCGCCAATAGCTGCCACTAACCTCAAAAGGGCATCTTCGGCATCCTCGTCCACGTTTGCCAGTATGTGCAGTTCACTGCCCGGTGCGTAGAACTCACTTGGCTTTCCGGGATAGGCAAAAAAAGCAACCGGTGCTTTTGTACCCACCATAATGAGCTGTTCCATGTCTTTTATCTGCTCGACGCCCATTTCCGCGAAATATTGCAATCGCTCTACCTGGCAACGACCTTCACCTCTGGGCATCCGGGTGAAAAATGTGTCAGTGAAAATTCGAGCGCCGCTCGCCTGAGCAATCTTATCAGCCAAAGACAAAGCTTCTTCACTTAATCCCATATTACCCAACAATATCATTGTTGTTTTGCCGTTTTGCAAAAGCTTTGCTGCATGGTCTACTGCGTCAACACCAACCCTCACGGGAGGAACCGCGGGTTTTAGCGGTGCAGGATCAACAGATTCATTCCATGCGCAATCCGCGGGCACGATTAATGTGGATATTTTTCCCGCCCCTTGGTTTGCAATCGCAACCGCCTCTGCGGCATCTCTTGGTAGGTTTTCGGCCGTATCACTTGTGTGTACCCAATCGGAAACACCCTGAGCTAATGAAATAATGTCTGATGTCAGTGGCGCATCATATTTTTTATGATAAACAGCATGATCACCAATCAAATTTAGAACCGGCGTGTTTGCCTTTTTTGCGTTGTGCAGGTTAGCAGAAGCGTTGGACAAACCAGGACCGAGATGCAACAACGTGCAGGCAGGTTTTCCCGCCATTCTTCCATATCCATCAGCGGCGCCGGAGCATACACCCTCAAACAAACTCAGGATTGATCGCATACCCTGAGTTTTACCAATAGCAGCAACCATATGCATCTCTGAAGTTCCTGGATTAGAGAAACACACTTCGACACCATTATTGATGAGTGTTTCAAGAAGACTTTCTGCTCCGTTCATAAATTTTCTCCGGCAAATTGGGTCGAGAGTATAACCCATTGCTCGCTCGTTGAGGGACCACGGGACCACGCACCGCTTTTAACTGTTTACCATAGCTATCCGGACCACATGGTCAAAATCTCTACTCTGACTTGGTGAATTTCACCAAATCAAGGTCGATTAATCATTCTGACAAACAAAATTTAAGAAACAGAAACCGAGCGCTCATAATTAGTTCAATATAAACAATGGCTTATAAGTAATTTAATATCTTGGCACAGTTTGTGTATTAGTCTGATTGGCAGGTTGAAAATCAGATTACATCCTGTAGGACTAACACCCACAGGCACACACTAAAAAGAGAGTAAGAAAAATGACCACAGGAAGAATGAGAGCCGCAGGACGCACAACGAATTGGATCACGGCATCTGTTTTGATACTTGTCATCGGGAGTTTTGGCCTATTCGCTGACGCTCGAGTGCAGGCAAACGAACTCCCACCGCTCAATATCAATACATCGTCAACCTCTACTGCACCAGACAACTGCATTCTTTGCACTCAGTCATTTAACGTTATTTGCGCAAATGCCACGAAAGAATCACTGCTCGAAGCGACCGGTGAAATTCTCTACAACTAAACCGGATGCCCACCGAAATTGGACGATTAGATTAAACAAGCCAATCGTTCAGATATTCAGGATACAAAACTGTTTTTTGCCGGAGTCAACAACATGAGCATTCTTAAACGATTTTCAGACATCGTAAATTCAAATGTAAATTCCATGCTGGATCAGGCTGAAGACCCACAGAAAATGATTAGCTTCATCGCGCGTGAAATGGAACAGACACTCATCACAATCCGAGGCGAGTCGACCAGATTTCTGGCAATACGTAAACGACTCGTCAACAAACGCAATCAACTGGTGGCGGAATCCGATCAATGGCAACAACACGCTGAACTGGCGATCGAAAAAGCACGTGATGATCTGGCCAAAGCAGCCCTAAAGGAAAAGAACCTCCATCAAAACGCTATCGACCAGTGTTCGCTTGAAATCAAACATATTGATGGCCTTGTCACCAATCTTTCCAACGATGCCAACCAACTCACAGAAAAACTTAAATTCACCAAAGCAAGACAAAAAGCCCTCGTGCTAAGAGGTAATAGTGTCAAATCAAGAATCAAGGTCAGGCGGCAGTTGCAAGACACTTTCTGCCACGATGCGCTGACCCGGTTCGAAGCATTTGAGCAAAAAATAGACGAACTTGAGGGTTGGGTCGAGTCATGGAAACTTGGCGCCAAAGTTCATAATGGGTCAAGTGACGCCGGCCTTGGCGCACAACTAGAAGCTCTCGCACTAGATAACAAGCTCGATGACGAGTTGAAGGATCTGAAGCATAGGATTCAATCCAAGGGTTAATTGCAGCGCCGGCAAGCTCCAGTAAAACCAGTGCAATAGAGGGTATGCTTATAACTTACAAAATCTACATAAAATCCTCGCAAGCTGGGCAACTACCGCCCCTAGATCCAAGCCCGAAGATAATCGTCCATCAGATCTTGGCCTCGTGGAAATCACCGACTGAAGACACTTCAATCGCCCGCTATCCTGGCGTATCCTGAGAGAGAACACCAAATTGGATAGACTATGCACGATCTACTCATCATCGGCGCTGGCAGCAGCGGTTCTGCTATTGCTGCACGAGCGACGGAAAATCCAAATCTGAGCGTTCTATTACTAGAAGCCGGACCTGATTACCCTATGTTAACCGAGACGCCGGCAGACATTATCAATAGTCACAATAACTCCTATACTGATCATGACTGGGGACTCAGATATACTCCCACTCAAGGCCGCAGTGTGCCATTTCCTAGGGGAAGAGTGACCGGTGGGTCCAGCTCGGTTAACACAACAATCGCACTAAGGGGCGTTCCAGAGGACTACAATGGCTGGGCTGATCTCGGCAATAGCGCTTGGTGCTGGGAAAATGTTCTTCCGGCTTTTAACCGACTCGAGCGTGACCTAGATTTCGGCCATCTTTCCTATCACGGCGACGCTGGCCCAATCAGTATAAGGCGTTATCCCCGGGAAGAACGTGTACCCCAGCAAGAAGCCTTTCTCGATGCCGCAGAGCAATTAGGTTATCCGCTGTGTGAGGATCAAAATGACCCACAAGGCTGGGGGGCGGGTCCGCAGCCAATGAACAAAATCGGCCGATTACGGGTTTCTTCTGCCGCGGCATATCTTGCGCCCATCAGATTAAGACCCAATCTAAAAATCCACAGCCACTCGACTGTGACCAGACTCCTGTTTAAAAAAAAGAAGTGTATCGGTGCAGAAGTTGTCACCAATACAGGCGTAACAAAGCGCTATGAAGCTCAGACTACCGTACTATGTGCCGGCGCCATCATGTCACCGGCAATTATGTTACGGTCAGGAATCGGACCCAAAGAAGAGTTAGAAGCGCTCGGTATCGCAGTGGTCGAGGATGTGCCCGGCATTGGGAAAAATCTCTGCGACCATCCAGCCCTAGCAGTGGTTGCACGCGTAAAAGCCGGCGTCAAAATCAATCGGGACGATCCAATAATCCAGACTATTCTGCGGTATACAGCCGAGGGATCTGACAAAAGAAACGACCTTCAAATTGAACAAATAAGTTTCGCTGGCACGGACAAATCTCCACCATCATTTTCAATTGCTGCGGTGTTGGAGTACCAATACGGCAGAGGCGAAATTACCCTGCAATCCACAGATCCGCAGGTACAGCCGAACATCTATAACCGATTTTGTGAAGATGAAAGAGATTGCAACCGTCTTGTTCAATGCATGAAAGATACACTTCGATTCACTGAGTCCGGAGCGATTGCAGATATGATCGAATCAGTCATTTTCCCTGACCCGGCAAGAGGCACGGATGATGAAACACTTGCTGCACTCTGCAAGCGATTTTCAGGTAGTGGTTACCATCCATGCGGTACGCTGAAAATGGGTCCGAATACCGATCCATTTAGCGTGGTGGACCAACACGGTTGCTGCCATAGTATTGACCAGCTTGTCATTGCTGACGCGTCGATCATGCCCTATGTGCCAAGGGCCAACACAAACCTTAGCTGCATCATGATTGGTGAAATGGTCGGTGAATGGATCAGGACCACCCCTGGGCACTACGGGTTGTAACGCTTCATCAAAAAACCCAATACAACGTCTGGTATTTACACAAGGAGGAAAATCATATGTCACACCTGACAATCAGAAACGTCAACATTCTCGATGGCACCGGTACCGAGGCGTTTTATGGTGATGTCACTATTGAAGATGGGCGGATAGCAAGCGTGGGAGATGCCGCCGGACTTGTCACGAATAACACAACAGAGATTGACGGTGACGGGCTTTGTCTTACACCGGGCTTCATCGATACCCACTCTCACGATGATGGTGAATTTTTTCGCCACCCAGGTATGGAGTTTAAGCTCGCGCAGGGTGTCACAAGCGTTGTCACTGGCAACTGTGGTTTTAGTGCGGTACCCGCCAGCGCGCACATGGATTCAACAAAAGCGAGTGGAGGCATCCTCGCTGGTATTCAAGCGGGTTTCACTGACCTTGAGGGTTACTTTCAGGCTGTCTTACAAAACAAGCCTGCCATCAACAACATGATGTTAACCGGACATAATACGGTGCGATCAATTGTTGTTGGCCATGAGAAACGCGCTCCTACACGGGAGGAATTACGAAAGATGCGTGCGCTAGTCGAGCAGCAACTTGAACAAGGATCCTGTGGCTTTTCAACAGGACTTATCTACACGCCTGGAAAATGGAGCAAAACCGAGGAAATTGTCGAACTGGCAAGTGCAGCAAATCAACACAACGCATTGTATACAACGCACATGCGCAATGAGGGAGATCGTCTGCTTGAGGCAGTCGAGGAGACACTAACAATCGGTCAGGAAAGTGATGTCCACGTTCACATTTCCCACCACAAGTCTGCGGGACAACCTAACTGGGGCAAAGTACGAGCATCACTCGAACGCGTTGACGAGGCGCTAAAGGCAGGGCAAAGGGTTACTCTGGATGTATACCCCTACACAGCCGGAAGCGGGCGCATGATTGAGTACTTTAACCTAGAGAAGATCAATCGAACCTTTGCCGAGGTTATCCAGCTAGCCAGCTGCGCGGCTTTTCGTCACTATGAAGGCAGGATGTTGATCGATATCGCGAAGGAAGAGGAGATTGATATAGCAGACTTGGTAAAGAAAATTCTTACCGCACCAGGGGGTGAAAAAACAATTTGCGTTCACTTTATCATTGATGAAAAGGACATTGAAACCAACCTTGCTCATGCAGATATGATGGTGGGCTCCGATGGTATTCCAGATCTGAGCGGCCGACCTCATCCGAGGCTTTTTGGCACCTTTCCACGAGTGTTAGGTAAATATGTACGAGAGCGCGGCATCCTGTCCCTACCTGAAGCGGTTCGTCGTATGACCTCTCTGTCAGCGGAAACATTCGGTCTGCAAGATCGAGGAAAGATTCAACCTGGGTACTGGGCAGATCTCGTTTTATTTGATCCAGCGACAATTATTGACACTGCGACTTATGATAATCCGCAGCAGGAGCCAACAGGTATCAGCTTGGTTGTCGTCAATGGAAAAATTGCGCTACAGAATGGTCAACACAGCGGCGCGGGTGCAGGCAAGATGCTACGCTATAGACGAGAGGCTTTCAGGTAAACTGCCTTGGTAGCGCCAAGACTTACATTAAACGACATGAAATCAGCCACGACTGCCTACGCCGCAACGCTGTGATATATTTTCTACTTTAAGTCATCGCTGCTCGCCGGTGCTGCAAGCTTAAATATCAATTGAACCTAACGACGGATACTAATGATGGGACAGCCTCGGATAGGCATTGATTTAGGTGGCACAAAAATCGAGGGCGTTATTCTTGACGATCTCGGAAACATTGTGTTGAGAGAAAGAGTTAAGACACCAAAAAACGACTTTTCCGCCACAACGGATGCCATCGCTCATTTGGTAAAGATTCTAGATCACGAAATTGAAACAAAAGGCTATCTGAAAGGCTACGATATTAAAAGAATTCCCATCGGCATTGGCACACCTGGCTCAATATCGCCCGTCACCGGTAAAATGCGCAATAGCAATAGCACGGGCCTTAATGATCAGGCGTTACAAGAAAGATTGACAGAACAACTCGCACGCCCTGTTCGTTTAGCTAACGATGCTGACTGCTTCGCGCTTTCAGAAGCCACCGATGGCGCTGGTCAGGGTGCCTCTCTCGTGTTTGGGGTCATATTGGGCACCGGCACCGGTGGCGGTATCGTTCACGATCACAAACTTCTCCAGGGGGCTAATGGTATCAGCGGAGAGTGGGGACATTACACTCTGCCGATAGATGCATATCAGGCAGACCAAGATGAAGTGCTACCTTTGCCCCAAAGTGGCCAACGCCTTTGCTACTGTGGCAGAACCGACTGTGTGGAAACCTGGGTTTCGGGCACAGGCTTTGAAAACAGTTTTAGGCAAGCATCTGGACAGTCGTTGACTGGTGAGGAGATAGCGGATCTGCTTGAAAGCACCGATGCGAACCTTGCCGCGCTAGCAAACCAGGTATTACAACAGTATTGTAATTTGCTCGCGCTGGCGCTTTCTACTGTTATCAACACCCTTGACCCGCATATCATCGTCCTCGGGGGTGGCATGTCAAATATCGAGAAGATTTATCCTGAGGTCACTAAGTTCCTGCCGAGATATGTTTTTTCGGACATCGTTAGCACAAAACTGGTCAAAGCAGACTATGGTGATTCCAGCGGAGTTAGAGGTGCAGCATGGCTATGGCCATCGGGTATCGTTTAGGCCACATCTGAGAACCTCTCTGAGCTAACCTAGTATGACTGCGGGCGTGAAAAATTTGTCACAAGTGTCCACTAGTTCGCCAGAAAATTAAGCATCCATCGCCCTATTGTTCGGCTATCAAGCGCCCGCTGGAGGGAATCGATTCCTGCCAAATAAGTCTCCTCACCCAGCGTTTGACGACGAAAATTCATCAATGCTTCTGAGTACCCCTTGACGAATTCCGGGTGTCCCTGAAATGCAAACATGTGAGAGTCAATAACATACATCGACACAGGGCAAAAATCATGACTAGCAAGTAGTTCAGCACCGGGCGGTAGTTTTGAGACTTGATCACGATGACTATAAAGCAAAGACACCTTATCAAGTACCGGCGACATAAAGGGCTTTGCCGCTACAACCTTGCTTTCGTGAATGCCAACTTCCCAACCTTGCTCTGCAGCGTCGGCGACACCTTCTAAAGCAAGCGCAATCATCTGGTGACCAAAGCAAATACCAACGGTTTTTGTTCGCGTTTTATGTAATCGCAAGACGAACTTTCGAAGTTCATGAATCCAAGGATCATCGTCATAAACACTCGCAGCGCTGCCTGTGATGACATAGCCATCACAGGCTGTGAGTTCATCCGGATACTTTCCCTGAACAACGTCATAAGTCGTAAAAGTCAGATCCTCTTCCTCATCACTGGAGGCTTCGAGCAGCAATTGGATCATGTCTGGATAATTACCAAATTCCTCACGAAATTCAGGGCGAACCGAATCGGCCTGTAAAATACCTATTTTCATATAACCTCAAAATACCGCTTAAGTTGCCAATCAGTTACCGTCTTCTCATACTCTCGGACTTCCCAATCTCGCGATGCTGAAAAGTGATCGACAAAAGCATTGCCGAACCAATCTCTCGCCGTTTCACTCCGGGTAAAAAACCTGTTGGCGTCACGAAGATTCCCTGGTAACTGCCAAGCTTCTGGCTGTTCGTCTTGCACTGCGTAGGCATTTCCTTTTACCGGATCGCCCAGTATCAATTTATCTCTTATCCCTTGCAGCCCTGCAGCAACAATCGCACTGGCAACGAGGTAGGGATTTGCATCAGCTGAACCTACACGAAACTCTACGCGCTGTGATTTGTCTGACCCTGGTATCACTCGCAGCGCTGCTGTTCTATTTTCGACTCCCCATGTTGCTGCTGTAGGTGCCCAGGCGCCTTTCACCAGACGAGCATAACTATTTATTGTGGGAGACGTCATCGCGAGGAAAGACTGCATATACTTCTGTTGCCCAGCGATATATTGCTTCTGAACATCACTCATGTGCCATTTGTCCGTATCATCATAGAAGGAGTTCGCACCAGACGTGAGATCAACCAGTGACTGATGACAGTGACCGCTCTGCCCGGGAAAATCCATCGACCACTTCGCCATAAACGTGGCGATAAGGTCTCTCTTTTGAAAGAACCCCTTTACGAAGGTTTTGAATAGCGCGGCTTTATCCGCGGCATTCATCGCTGAATCTACAGCTAGCGCACCCTCCCAAACTCCAGGACCCGTTTCACAATGCAGCCCTTCAAGTGGAAAATCGTGTGCAATACAGTAATCCATGAGCGCGTGAAACAAATCAGAGTGCGTATTGGTTCTTAGAACCGAATAGCCAAAGTTCCCGGGACTCAATGGTTTCAGGTTCTGATAGTTTTTTTCCCGTATTGAATGGGGCGTCTCATCAAAGACAAAAAACTCGTACTCAAAAGCCAGATTGACCCCAAATCCCATTTTTTCGGCTTCAGCAAGCACCGATTTAAGCAGCGACCGGGGACAGATTGGGTGCAGACTATCACCATCTGCGTCGACAAACTCGCCAATAAAATATGGTGTGCCATTTTCATCCTGTAACCTGCGTTCACTACCGAGGTCTATCCGATATAAGACGTCTGGATATGCGGTGTGCCAACCAGTGTATGTCGCATTATCATAAAGTTGGTCATCGACATCCCATCCCAAAACGCAATCACAAAATCCAGGGGTAACATCGGCAATCGTGGCAAACTTCTCCAGGCTAATATATTTTCCTCGTAACACACCGTCAATATCTGTCACCCCTAACTTGACTCGCTGGATACCACTTTCGCGATACTGACTTATCTTCTCTTCTATAGGAACCATAACCTAACCCCCTTCGAGCTAATTGAGGCTGGATGCTCTGCCCGGCACCCGGATATTTGCGACCAACTGTTGGATTTCCGCCGGCGGTGGCGGCGTCAACCGCATCACAACGGCAGAAACCGCAAAGTTCATTAGCATACCAAGCGTGCCAATGCCTTCTGGCGAAATACCAAACCACCAGTGCATAGCATTATTGGTCTCTGGGCTCACAAACTTGAAATAGGCGATATAGCAGAACGTAAACGTCAGCCCCGTTATCATTCCCGCGATCGCCGCCTCCTTGTTCATACGTTTTGAAAATATACCCAACAAGATCACCGGAAAAAAACTGGCAGCGGCGAGCCCAAAAGCAAAAGCTACAACTTGGGCAACAAACCCTGGAGGGTAGATACCAAATAAGCCAGCGATGCCAATTGCCACTGCAGCAGCAACCCGCGCATAAAACAATTCTTGCCTTTCCGTAATGTTTGGCCTGAACGTTTTCTTCATTAAATCGTGGGAAACTGCGGTAGATATGACCAATAAAAGCCCGGCTGCTGTAGATAGCGCCGCCGCTAACCCACCAGCGGCGACAAGCGCGATGACCCAATTAGGCAGCTGGGCAATTTCAGGGTGAGCAAGTACGATGATATCCCTATCAATGTACAACTCATTTTCGTTCTTTGTCGGCATGTTGGAAACAGCTCTTTGCCCAGAACTTCCCTCGTTGTCGATAAAACTCGGCGCTGCAGGCTTCATCGCACTGCCACCGCGATATTGCACGACACCATCTTCGTTTTTATCAAACCAGGCGATAAGGCCTGAATCTTCCCACTTAGTAAACCAGTCCGGCGCCTGTGTGTATTTCATACCATCTATTTGATCGATGAGGTTGATACGGGCAAATGCAGCTACAGCAGGTGCGGTTGTGTACAGAAGCGCAATAAATATCAGAGCGTAACCTGCAGAAATTCTTGCATCTTTAACGCTAGGCACTGTGAAAAACCGCACGATCACATGAGGCAGGCCCGCCGTTCCTGCCATTAGGGCAGCGGTAATAAAGAACATATCAATGGTTGATTTGGTACCCGACGTAAATGCCGTCATGCCCAGCTCCGCACTCAGTCCATCCAGTTTCTCCAGCAAATAACCCCCTTCTATCATTTCACTTCCCAGACCAAACATAGGAAACGGGTTGTTCGTCAACGCGATGGAGATATAGATCGCTGGCACCATGTAGGCAAATATCAGCACACAATATTGTGCAACCTGCGTGTAGGTAATACCCTTCATACCGCCCAGAACAGCATAAAAGAATACGATCGCCATACCGATAACCACGCCTGAGTTGATATCCACCTCAAGAAACCGCGAAAAAACAACGCCAACACCTCGCATCTGCCCCGCAACGTAGGTGAACGAAATGAAGATGACACAGATCACCGCGACCAAACGCGCCGTGCTGGAGTAGTAACGGTCACCGACAAAGTCAGGCACCGTGAACTTTGCGAATTTCCTGAGGTAAGGAGCAAGTAGGAGGGCAAGTAACACATAACCACCGGTCCAGCCCATCAGATACCGAGCACCATCTGCTCCCTCGAATGCGATAATGCCCGCCATTGATAGGAACGAAGCTGCTGACATCCAGTCTGCAGCAGTCGCCGCACCATTTGCAACAGGATGCACGTGGCCGCCTGCAACATAGAATTCCTGGGTTGAAGCAGATCGGCTCCATATAGCAATGCCGATATATAAAGAAAACGAGAGGCCAACGAAAATATAAGTAAGCAGTTGGGCATCCATCAATCAGGACTCCCCATCTATTGAATCAGCGGCCTCTAATTGAGGTGGCCCGTTGTCTGATTCTTCAACACCAAAAACCTTATCTAAATGGTTCATTCGCCAGGTGTAAACGAAAATCAGACAGACAAAAACAAAAATCGATCCCTGCTGGGAAAACCAGAAACCTAGCTTGAAGCCAAATAGCTGAAATTGATTTAAAAAATCAAGGAGCAGAATCCCACAGCCGAATGAGACAACGAACCAAACAAACAGCAAAGACAACATCAGGCGAATATTCGCGCGCCAGTAGGCATTTTCTTTATCGGACATAACGAATTCTTGATCCTTATTATTAGTTTACGTTGGATACAACGGATGCTGGCATCAAGGAAAAACCGTGACAGAGCACTGATCCGATAGGATCACGGAGCCGACGTCTCGTGTCAATCAATCAACGCTATCCTGACATAATTCAGCGGGAACATAGCCAGCAGAGAAATTAACCAAAACTGTCCACAATATCTGTGGATAACTCTGGGGATAATAAACAGAAATGTTCAGTGTAAAGCCATATTGCAACAAAACGGCGGTGTACATTTTTTGTACATTTTGAATATATCTATATTTTTCAATGCTTTACGTCACCATATTAATGGCAAATGGTGAGTAACTCACGTAAGTCGCAAAATGCAAAAATGGGTCAGGTTGTGAATAAATCAACATTTGCTGTAAGTGGACACCAACTGGAGACGCAAGGCCTGACGCCTTCAGCTTAAAAATCGGGCGATCGAATTACGTTCTTGTTATGCACAAATATTAAAGTTTAATAATCTGAGGGCTCAATTTTCGGGGGCATCAATCGATGAATCGAGCGCTCGATCAACGACACCCTGCGGCAGCGCTTTGCTTACCTTAGCGCCAAGAGCTTTTACTGCTTCTGCCCTGCCTACCAAACTACCACGACCGGAGATAAGCTTGTTATGCGCGTTGTCGTAACTCTTCTGGAGCGTGCTCAATCGAGTGCCAACCTCCTCAAGATCTCCCACAAAATTTACAAACTTGTCGTAAAGAGCACCCGCCTTGTTAGCGATCTCCTGCGCGTTTTTGTTTTGCTGTTCATATCGCCAGATGTTCTGGATAGTACGTAGCGTTGCAAGTAAGGTCGAAGGTGCAACCATCACGATATTCTTGTCAAAAGCCTCGAGATAGAGATCACTATCTTGTTGCACCCCTAGGGAGAATGCCGCTTCAATAGGCACAAAAAGAAAAACAAAGTCGAGCGTTCTAACGCCATCAAGCTTCTGATAATCCTTCTCGCTCAACTGTTTAATATGCTGTCTAAGCGACTGGATATGCAGTTTAAGTGCTTCAGAGCGCTCGGCGACAGCATCCTCATCTGCAGAGCAGTATCGTTCATAAGCCGTGAGTGAAACCTTCGAGTCGATGATGATGTCTTTACCTTCAGGTAAATGAACAATGACATCAGGTTGATAACGCTTACCTTCCTCCGACTTCATGCTAATTTGAACTTCGTATTCCCGGCCTTTTTCCAGACCTGATTTCTCGAGTACTCGCTCAAGAATAACCTCACCCCAGGTTCCTTGGGTTTTACTTTCACCTTTCAGTGCATTCGTCAGATTGATCGCATCTTGACTGATCCTAGAGTTAAGTTCCTGAAGATTCTTAACTTCCTTGATTAACGAGAATCGATCTTTGCTCTCCTGATTATAGCTGTCAGCGACTCGCTTCTCGAAGTCCTTGATCCTTTCGCCGAGCGGTTTAAGCACGCTGTCCAACTGAACCTGGCTCTGTTCCTTGAAGCTTTTTTGTTTGGACTCAAAAATTTCGTGAGCAAGGTTCTTAAATTCTGTATTCAACGAGGTTCTCGCTTCATTCAACAATGCCAGCTTCTCTTCATTCTGCTTTTGCTGCTCATTTAAGGTTGTTTGCAGATGAGCGACCTGTTCACGTTGCTCGCCATTCGCAGCTCGCAAATCGCGACATTCGCGCTGCAAACTTTCATAGTTTTCAGTCAGTATCCTTCTTTGATCCTCTAGTTCAGCTACCCGAGTTTGCAAACCTACTTCTGCGAACCTTGCCTTTTCAAGCGCCGCCGTTGTTTCTCCAGCCTCGCCCCGAAACTCTTCTAGCCTCGCCTGCAGGCCCTCTACTGCATCCGACTTGGTAGAGAGATCATGATTCAGTGCGGCTCGAGACAGAGCCATTTCATGCGACTGCGCTTCAATCTTGGCTTTAGCACTACCCCTTACAATCAGAAATACAACAACACCTGTAATAACAGGCACTACAAGCAATATCGCAATGACTAGATGCGGGATATAGGGCTGAAGGGAATCGATGCTCATAGAAATTCTAAACCGGGAGATATACTCGTAGTCTACATGGACCTTCGCACGACATACAGCGATCAACCCGAGACAGCTCAAACCGCTTTGCAAAGAGCTATCGAGTTTTAGTGCGTAAAAAGGTACCCTACGCTTTTTTCTAACTCATCCATTTCGTTGCAAGGTAGTCAACATGAACGCGTCACCCAACATCATAGAAGTCTCTGTCCAGAACTTTCAGAGTGAGGTCATCGAAAAGTCGCAACAGATACCAGTGTTTCTTGAATTCTATGCTGACGGCGCAGAGCCCAGCGAGCAGCTCGCGCCTATTCTTAACAGACTAGCCAACGAATTCAGCGAAAAAATTATCCTCGCCAGAGTGAATGTCCAACAAAACCCGCAGATTGTCCAGCAGCTTGCCGTTCGAACCCTGCCAACTATTAAAGTGATTTTTCAGGGACAAATGGCCCAGGATCTTGAAGGACCCCAGGAAGAAACCACGCTACGAGAGATAATCGAACAGTTGACAATGAGCTCGGTGGAGCGAATCCGAGAGCAAATAAAAGTCTATCTATCACAGGGCTTACGCGCCGAAGCCATCGAACTGCTGCAACAGGTAATTTCGGAAGAACCTCATAATCACGCCCTACAAACAGAACTTTCAGACCTGCTGATCATGGAAAATCGTATCGATGAGGCAAAACAGATTCTGGCGAGTCTACCAACCGATGCCGAGGGCATCAGTAAGCCACAAAACAGAATCGCCTTTATTGAGCTAGCTAGTGAACTGCCCCCGCTTGCCGAATTAATGAACGCACGGGAAGCAAATGGAGACGACCTGCAATTGCAATATGACACTGCAGTTCGGTTGATTGCCGATGATCAGATAGAAGCAGCGCTCGAGGGACTGCTAATCATGCTAAAAAAAGACAAGTCCTTTGATGATGAGCTAGCTCGAAAGACAATGATCAAGGTATTTGAGCTGTTGGGTAAAGGCGACACAATGGCAACAGCATATAGGCGGAAGATGTTTACTTTTCTCCACTAAAGCTGCTCGGTCCACGAGTTAACGCGCCTGACAAGCTTCTCTCAGGCAACCTGTCGGCACAACTTTCCTTCTCGTTTCAACACCGAAGCAATGATCTTCGGCGACTCCCATGGACTCAAGCTACCACGGTAAAGTACTTTATTGCCTTTGCTGAGTAACCAAAGTCCTTCTGAAATTTCATTCGAGCTATCTTTTGATGAATTACCCCTGATGTGTCGAATTTTCATAGTTTAATCCTCTTGACTGGGAGAGCGCTGTTCAGCAGCACCCAACAAACTGTACACTCATACAGTACTGTATGTTTTAACAGCATTCAAGAGAAAAGTGAAAATTACGACTGCACTGAGTTTTTTACCAACTACTACTATCTTTACTTTACTTCAAGCCAGCCAAAACCCTCATCCTGACGAGCAACAACGAGATTGCCACTAAAGACAGCTAGAGGGTCCAAAGCACTATTCATAGCCCCCAACGCCAATTCGACTGAATTGTTCTTCTCGCTGATATGAGAAATGACCAGATGTTGGAGCTTTGACAAATCGATCTTAAGCAGCAATTGAGCCGCTTGCTCATTATTGAGATGCCCCTGCATTCCACCGACACGTTTTTTTAACTGCCAAGGATAAGGACCGCTATCGAGCATTTGAATATCATGATTGCACTCGAGCAGCAGCGCATCGCAGCGGTGATATTGTTGCTCTACGAAAGGTGTTATGTGACCAAGGTCGGTTAACACGCCAACCTTAAACCCGCTTGATGACACAACGTACTGGCAAGGTTCCCTCGCGTCATGGGGAACAGGGACAGGCTCAACACCCAGGCTACCTACGTTGAAATTTCGGTGACAGTTAATGTAGTTGAGATTGGGCACAGTACCCATGCGCTCAGGGTTGTGAGTGCCAGGTGTGAGATATACAGGCGTCTTGTACTTGCGAGCGAAAACCGAGACACCTTGAATGTGATCTGCATGCTCGTGAGTCACAAGGATCGCATCAATATCTTCCGGTGATTTACCAAGACGCTTTAAGCGCCTTACAGTTTCCTTCAGGGTAAAACCAAGGTCGATGATAATACAGGTCTCGCCGTCATCGATAAGGGTTGCATTGCCTTTACTGCCACTGCCCAAGGAGGCTATTCGCAAAATGGTTGCTCCGGTTCAGATCAAATACCAACCTGTTAGCTCGAATACTCTTTAATAATCTTTAGTAAACGCTCTGCGATGAAGGGATCGGCTAGGGTATCAGCATCTTTTTTAACGGTGACATAAACCTCCCGCTCGTGTTCCTCTAAAAACAACCAGTACTTGTTTGCCGGCACTGCTGAGGTTTCGTCGCTTGAGAACAGTTTGCCGAAAAACCCGGGCTCTCTATTGTCATCATCACTGCCAAACATCCTGCCAAAGAAGCCAGGCTCTTGCTGAATCGTATCATCATAAAACACGTAAAAAACCGCAGTATCGCGATCCAAATCGTCCACATTGATACGCGCATTATCGAGCGCATCATTCACCGTTGCCCAGGCTCTGTCGAAACTCAGTTTATACTTGAGCACTGGTTTTTCCTTATCGGGAATAATTTCAGCTCTCTTACCGCGAATGTTCATCGCTTCCCGGGAAACAGCAATGGACTGGTTAATATTTTCGCCCAGATAGTAAGCCATTTCACTTAAGACCTTATTCTCCAGCAGTTCGTCGTCAGAGCCTCCATTCCAGTTGGCTGTATCTTGCCTAACGGGCGCCCCAAGGGGAACCTGCTTGTGCTCAATAAAGACCTCGCAGCTACCATTTCGAATTCCGGGCTCAATCGTCAGCCTGAACTTATTTTGTACAGTTGAACCTGGGTCGGCCCAAGCAACACCGCTTACCAAACTTGCATAAGTCGTATCTGCATCACCCTTTCTGGATGCAAGCCATGTTGACTCTATGATGCCTCTCCGCGGATCAGCCGTTTGTACTTCTAGGTTGTTCGCCTCCCAAAACTGGCGAATTCTAGGCCAAACTGCAGCCGGCGGTGTATCAATAAATACCCAGCGGTTGTCTCCAATACGCTTAATTACAATTTGTTCTACACCGAAGGCGGTGCTCAATGGCTCTGGCAACCCAAGCTCGAGTTTTTGACCGCCAATTCCCCGAGCATCATCGACAGCGGGTATGCTCATAGCATCATCATAAATGGGTTGATCAAGCGATTCAGGTATCGTTGTTCTAGGCACAGAACCAGCTTGGAGATAGGCGTCGTCATCCACACCAAGCCAGCTACAGCCTTGAGTAAATACTGAAACCAGTACAATGATAGTTAGTCCCCTGAAGGGCATCATGATTGATTGACGAAATTGCGTATTCAAACATCTACTCCTGCTTGTTTCATCGCCGACAACACCGGTTCCTGAAATTTTGTGGATAGTCTAGTCATTGGTAACCTGATGCCATCACCTATTTTACCCATTTTTTCCACAGCCCATTTAACCGGGATAGGATTCGACTCAAGAAACAGGTTCTTGTGAAGTCCGACCAATTCAGCGTCAAGAGATTTCGCGGCGGATATCAACTTCTGCGCTTGACTTTCCTGACCCGGCACCTTGCTTGCTGCAAAAGCAGACCTGCCTAACTCACAAAGCTGACTCAACTTGGCCGGTGCCACATTGGCCGTTACACTGATAGAGCCTTGTGCACCCTTTAGGATGAGATCAAGCGACGTTAAATCATCGCCGGAATAAACGACCATTTTATCACCACAAAGTTCCAAAATTTCAGCACAGCGATCTATGATACCTGTGGCCTCCTTGATACCGATTATCCCGTCAACCTCAGCCTGTCGGGCGACGGTATCGGGCAACATGTCACAAGCAGTTCGACCCGGTACATTATAAAGAATTTGCGGAATGCTTAAGGCCGCTGCGATCTTTTTGTAGTGTAAATACAAACCTTCCTGTGTTGGTTTGTTATAATAGGGCGTCACAAGCAAACAGGCATCTGCCCCCGCATTTTGGGCAGCAAGCGACAACTCAATGGCTTCACTGGTAGCGTTCGCACCTGTTCCGGCTATCACGGGCACTCGACCTTTGGCAGCATTCACAACGCGTTTAACGATCTCGCAGTGCTCCGGAATATCTACGGTGGCAGACTCACCGGTGGTACCGACAGGCACGATCGCATTAGTGCCTGATTCAATATGCCATTCAACCAACTCATCCATGCGCTCCCAATCAAGTGAACCATCTTTATGCATGGGCGTTACCAAGGCAACGATACTACCTGTAATCATTTTTATTTCTCTCTTTATACTTTTTCTGATGCTGGGAAGGCTGTATTTCTCTCAATCCGGTGCCCCGTCTGTGGCCACGCACTCATGATTGCTTTAATCAAGGTCGCTAAAGGGATTGCGAAAAACACCCCCCAAACGCCCCACCATGCCCCAAAGACAAGCACGGCTGTGATGATAGCTATGGGATGAAGATTGACCGCTTCTGAAAACAGTAACGGCACAATAAAAAAACCATCAATGCCCTGAATAATGCTGTAACCGATCAAGATCGTTATAAATTCAGTACCCCAGCCAAACTGCAAGTAAGCAATAATCAGCACAGGGAAAGTCACGGCGACAAATCCAACGTACGGTACTATGACTGAAAGGCCGACAAGAAATCCCAGTAGCGCAGCGTATTCAAGCCCCATCAATTGGAAGAAAACAAAACTCGCACCGCCGACCATAATAATTTCAAGCACCTTGCCCCGGATGTAGTTCGCCATTTGCTCATCCATTTCGCGACCAATTCTGTCGAGCAGCGGTTTTTCACTAGGAAGATACGAACTACACCACGCGAGAATCTGTTGCTGGTCTTTTAGAATAAAAAACACGAGCAACGGCACCAACATAATGTAAACCGCAACCGCAGCCAGTAATGGCAACTGAGAAAGAGAAAAAGATAACAACCATTGCCCTAGCTCTGCTGACTCGCCGTTAAGCAATTCTATCCAACTTGTGACCTGTTGCTCACTAACCAACTCTGGATAATTAAGAGGTAACTGACCCAGTAAATCCCGGGTTCGTTCTACCATCGAGGGAATATTCTGAAAAAGCGATTGCAACTGACGCCAGACCAGAGGAATGACAAAAAACAGCAGGCTTAAGAAAAATCCCATGAAGATAACAAAAGTGATCGAAACAGCGACACCCTTAGGGATCTGAAAACGCTCCATCGCTTTTATTGCCCCCTGCATGACATAAGCTAAAACGATACCGGTCAATAATGGGGCGAGTACGGTACCCATAGTCACGATGATAAGCACCGAGACAATCAAAAGCGCAGCTAGCAGCACACCCTCTTCATCCGAGAGAAACCGATTTACCCAGCCACGCATCACCTCATACATGGATCAAGATTTCCTCAGTAGGTAATGGAAACACGTCTCTGACTCACTCGTATCAGACACTAGCAATTCGTGCCCACTCTGATCACAAAACACTTTAAAGTCGCGCACAGACCCTGGATCAGTACTGGTGACAGACAGAATCTCGCCAGAATTGAGTTTATTGAGCGCCTGCTTTGCCTTTAATAAAGGCAAAGGACAGGTTAGACCACTTGCATCCAGTGTCTGATTAATTTCCAGTTCCATTTTTTGTTTCAAGTCGGATTGAGACTTGCCTCTTGATCAATTTCAGACATAAACTTTTAGATATCATAGCTTCACCCGAAAACGTAAGATTATATATGATTGCGCACCTAACCCTGTACCTGATTATCCTAAACTTTACCCACAACAGCGGCTTATCCATCGGATTTTTCCAATTTTCTTCAAAATAACCGGGATTGATTCATTTTCTCGGAACCTGTTTATGGTTAGCGAGGTCTATAAGCGTTACAGTTAGATCATTTCAGGCAGCAATTTATCCAGATTTTGTCACTCAAACCCGTCTCCAATGGCTTGTCTTTTAAGTTGATCATCAAACCCATTAGCTTCTTTTTGTTGCTGATGATGATTCAATTTTCGAAAGCTGCCCAGCAACAGAACCTACCAAGCCTTGGAGACACGACATCGGGGATCGTTTCACTTGAACAGGAACGCGCGCTCGGCCAAGACTTTCTCAGATCTCTGAGATCACAGGCACCTGCCGTTGACGATCCGCTACTCCAATCATATCTCGAACATCTGATCTACAAACTAGCATCCCATAGCCAGTTGCAGGACCGCCGGCTAGATCTGGTGATGATTAACAACTTCACGATCAATGCATTCGCCGCACCGGGAGGTATTGTCGGAGTGAACCTTGGGTTATTTCTCTATGGCGAAACGGAACACGAGATTTCTGCCATTCTCGCGCATGAACTTGCGCACTTGAGCCAAAGGCATTTTGCCAGAGGCATTCAATCCGGCAGAGCTGCTAGCGTGAAAAATCTCGCAGGACTGCTCGCCGGCATCATTCTGATCGCAACAACCGGGAGCGATGCAGGACTTGCAGCCATTACAGCTGGGCAAGGAGCGGCCCAGAGTGAGCTGCTCAGAAACAGTAGAGCCCGTGAAGCAGAGGCGGACCGAATCGGCATCCTTACCCTTGCGGATGCCGATATGGATCCACGGGCTGTCGCGTACATATTTGAACGGCTTGAACGCGCAAATAGATTCAATAAGACTCGTATTCCTGAATTCCTACTCACCCACCCGGTTACAAAAGATCGAATTTCGGATTCCTACAACCAGACACGTCGATACGAAAACAAGACCTTTCCATTGAATCTTGATTATCATCTGATGAAAGCAAGGGTGACAGTGCTAGCGGCAGACTCCCGCGATGCAGCAATCGATATGATGACCGGCTGGTCAAAGCGCAGTGATCCGGTATTAAAAAGTGCAGGACAATACGGACTGGTAATGGCACACATTGCGAACTTCGACCCGGAAGCCGCGAGAACGCATCTACGACCATTGCTCGCTGCGAAACCCAGCAAGATCGCCTACCTTCTCGCCGATGCGAAAATTCACAGCAGCGCTAAACGCTACGACGAAGCACTTTCGATTCTGGAGGAAGCGCTGGCCATTAACACAAAAAACTATCCAATCACGATGGCCTACGCTGATGTGCTTCTGAAAGCAAACAGACCTAAGGAAGCTGCCGACGCTCTTGTCCTGCTTGTTCCAGAACGACCAAACGACACCCAGGTTTGGTATCTATTGGCGGAAGCTTACGGTCTTGCTAACGACATAATTGGTGTTCATGAAGCGCGGGCAGAG
>CAXRCG010000111.1:0-7116 GCA_964228885.1 Pseudomonadales bacterium
GCGCGCGATTTGGGCTTGTTGGCATAACGGTGAGCCGCTAGATTTTCGCGGCGATTTCTACACTCATTCGTTAATGACGCCTATGTTTACACCTGAGGATAACCAGTATGGAGCACCGAAAGTATTCCTCGCTGCAGTCGGACCACTGATGACTCAGGTTGCTGGCGAAGTGGCTGACGGTGTCATCATTCATTCATTTTCGACGCGTAAATATATAGAAGAAGTCACGCTGCCCGCGATTGAAAAAGGGTTGGCGAAAGCCGGACGTGATCGAAGTGATTTTGAGGTTTCCTATCCGTGTTTTGTGGTAACCGGTAATACCGAAGAGGAGTTTTTGGCGACTAAAACTGCAGTGACGAAGCAGATAGCTTTCTATGGTTCCACACCTGCGTATCGGCCGGTACTTGAGGTTCATGGTTGGGGAGATTTGCAGTATGAACTGAATAAGATGTCCAAGCAGGGGCTGTGGGACGAAATGGGCACCATGATCACAGATGAAATTCTCGATGAATTTGCCGTTGTCGGCGAAACCGATGAAGCTGTCGATAAGTTCAAGCAACGGTTTGATGGTTTGGTTGATCGTACGGCAAGTAATTTTGCTGTACGTGACGCAGAACACAAACAAGCTGTTATGCAAAAACTAAAAGGCTAAAACATCAGCGCAGATCAGCGTGATGCAACATCCGCTGGTGGGTTATCGGAATTAGCGATATCAGGTACGGTGATCGTCGATTAATCTGTTGCAGATGTGATTCGGTTGCCTTCCTTCTACTGGCGTTATTTTCTTCGTGCAAGTTGCTAAGTTTGGGTGTTCCTGATTTTTGCGCAAATGCCAGTGTGCGATGCATTTGAGTGACACCTTTTGGCTCTAATAATGCAATATGTAATGGGGCAATATTTAATGAGGCCAATTAGCCCGGTGCTCAGCAGACATTTTCAAGACGCAGGGTATAAGTTATCCTGAGGAAAAGTGTGGAGAGATTGCTATTAATATCGAAAGCCTACTTCGGCCGTCCCTGAGGTGCTGCGTTTTTGCCAGTGCCCTAACTGTTTCTGCGGCGCTGCATGCTTTCGAGCCTGTCGAGATATCTTGGTGGCATGCAATGGGTGCAGAAAATGGCGAGCGTGTTGAAAAGTTAGCTGCTGACTTTAACGCCAGTCAGAACAACTATCGTGTGGTACCGAGTTTCAAAGGTAACTATACAGACACGATGACCGGTGCCGTTGCAGCATTCCGAGCCCGCAAGCAGCCACATATTGTTCAGGTTTTCGAAGTCGGTACAGCGACCATGATGGCGGCTAAGGGCGCGATATACCCCGTTGAACAGTTAATGGCAGATACCGGTGTGGCGTTCGACAAGTCGATTTATCTGCCCGGCGTCATCTCTTATTACCAGACGCCAAAAGGCAATCTGCTATCGATGCCTTTCAACTCATCAACGCCAGTACTCTGGTACAACAGAGAGGCATTTGCCAATGCCGGGATTGAGCACCCACCCTCAACATGGCAAGAGATGTTTAATGTCTCGAAAAAACTGGTTGCTTCAGGTATGAAATGTGGCTTTTCTTTTGGCTGGCAGTCATGGGTAATGATAGAGAACTTTTCGACTTGGCATAATCAGTCCATTGGTACCCAGCAAAATGGTTTCGCCGGGTTTGACACAGAACTTAGCTTCAATACACCTCAGTTAAAGCGAAGGATTCAATCGATCGCTGATTCACAATCGTCAGGACATTTCTCCTACGGTGGTCGGGAAGACGATAGCTTGCCGTTGTTCAGTAGCGGTGAGTGCGGCATGTGGATGAGTTCTTCCGCCAATACAGCAGCGCTTTCAAATCAGGCAAAATTTGCCTATGGCCAATCAATGTTACCACTGGATACCTTGATCGCGAACGAACCTCAGAACTCTATTATCGGTGGGGCAACACTTTGGGTGCTGCAAGGTCACAGCGAACAAAGTTATAGAGGTGTGGCAGAGTTTCTTACCTATTTGTCTGGCGCTGAAGTTCAGGCTTGGTGGCATCAGGAAACCGGCTACGTACCTATCACCATAGCTGCAGCGGAACTCTCAAGAGAACAGGGTTTCTATGAGCGCAATCCTGATTATGATGTTGCAATTAAACAGCTAAATCTGAACAAACCTACGGAGAATTCAAAAGGCTTGAGATTCGGCAATTTCGTTCAGATAAGGACCATTATTAACGAAGAGCTTGAGTCAGTATGGGCTGGTACGAAAACAGCTTCGTCAGCGCTAGACGATGCCGTGAGCAGAGGTAATCGGTTGTTGAGAAGGTTTGAACGTGCTAACTAGTATCTGCGCGCAATGCTAAAGCGTGTGCACTTTCGTTCCTCGTGGCTACCGTACGCACTGGTTGCCCCGCAAATTCTCATCACGCTGGTTTTCTTCATTTGGCCCGCGGGTCAATCAATCTATCAGTCTTTTCTAATAGAAGACGCTTTTGGTTTTTCGACGGAGTTTGTATGGTTTGAAAATTACACCTACCTGCTCACGGATTCACTGTACTTTGACACGGTGTTCAGAACGTTGTTTTTTTCCTTTAGTGTGGCCTTTCTCTCTTTGTCTATTGCATTATTGCTAGCCGGGTTTATAGACCGCATTATTCGAGGTGCGATGTTTTACCGAACGATGTTGATCTGGCCCTACGCTGTTGCGCCTGTGATTGCTGGTGCATTGTGGGTCTTTATGTTTGACCCGACGCTCGGCATTTTGACAGCAATGCTTGATCGTTTTGGCTGGACTTGGAATCATCGGTTGAATGGTGGCGAGGCCATGGCGCTGGTTATCATTGCCGCCACATGGAAACAGATCAGTTATAACTTCCTGTTTCTTGTTGCGGCGATGCAGGCGATTCCTAAATCGCTAATTGAGGCGGCGGCGCTGGATGGCGCTGGCCCCTTACGTCGATTTCGGACGATCATCTTCCCATTGATCATGCCGACGGGTTTTTTTCTGTTGGTTGTAAATGTTGTTTATGCCTTTTTCGAAACCTTTGGGATCATTCACGTGGTTACAGGTGGTGGACCTGCCAAAGCGACCGAAATACTTGTTTATAAAGCCTACAGTGATGGCTTTATCGGCCTTGACCTAGGCGGTTCTGCTGCGCAGTCAACAATACTCATGATCGGGGTAGTTTTGCTGACGGTCATTCAGTTTCGTTACGTTGAACGACAGGTAGATTACTCATCATGATCGAGCATAGGCCATTAGGTCGTTTGGTGTCTCACCTGATCATAGCTATTGGGTTATTGGTCATTGCTTTTCCTATCTGGATCACTGTCGTTGCCGCAACCCACGACAGTGTGCGCGTCACTCAGGTGCCCTTTCCGCTGTTACCTGGTGATCAGTTCCTCATCAATTTGAACGCGATGTTTGCCAGTCGTGAGGAGGCGATAGGCGGTATACCCGTTGGCATGATGATGCTGAATTCACTGGTCATGGCCTTGATGATTGCAACAGGAAAGATTTGTATATCCCTCTTGTCTGCTTTTGCGATTGTTTACTTCAAATTTAGATTCAGAATGTTTTTTTTCTGGATGATATTTGTCACGCTGATGTTACCTGTTGAGGTGCGTATATTACCGACGTTTGAAGTCGTTGCGGATCTGGGCATGTTAAACACCTATTGGGGGTTAACAATACCTTTAATCGCCAGTGCAACGGCGACGTTTATGTTTAGGCAAACGTTTCTATCGATACCTGACGAGTTACTCGAAGCGGCGAGAATTGATGGTGCAGGGCCGATGAGGTTCTTCTTTGATATATTGTTACCAATTTCCCGTACCAGTATTGCGGCGCTATTTGTCATTCTGTTCATTTTTGGCTGGAATCAATATCTGTGGCCGTTGCTAATCACGACGGAAAAATCGATGTATACCATTGTCATGGGGATAAAAAGCTTGCTCGAAACTGCCGATGGTGAACCTGCTTGGCATATCATTATGATGACAGCACTGATGGCAATGTTGCCACCTGTTATTGTGGTGTTGTGTATGCAGAATCTTTTTGTCAAAGGTTTGACTGAAACGGAAAAGTAAATGACGACACTTGCCCTTAACAATGTTTTTAAATCATACGATGCTGAAAATGTACTGAGTGATGTCAGTTTTGAGGTAGCGGATGGCGAGATGATTGTTATTGTTGGACCCTCCGGTTGTGGCAAGTCTAGCTTGCTTCGAATGGTGGCCGGTCTGGAGCCAATTACCGCAGGGGAGGTAATAATAAATGGCCAAATGGTGAACAATGTAGAACCCAAAGATCGAGATATCGCCATGGTTTTTCAAAATTATGCGCTTTATCCGCACATGACGGTCTATGCCAATATGGCTTATGGGTTGAAGTTACGAGGGCTATCAGCTGACGCTATTAAAGCGCGAGTGACCGAAACCGCGTTATTACTTGGTCTGGAAAATTTGCTGGAGAGAAAGCCTGCTGTACTCTCCGGTGGACAGCGTCAACGCGTTGCGATGGGGCGAGCCATCGTCCGCAAGCCTGCCATCTTTTTGTTTGATGAGCCGCTATCTAATCTGGATGCGAAATTGCGTGTGCGAATGAGGCTGGAAATCAAGGCTTTGCAGCAACGTTTGGGTGTTACCAGTTTGTATGTCACCCATGATCAGGTTGAAGCTATGACCTTGGCAGACAGGCTCATTATTCTCAATGATGGTGCAATTGAACAGATTGATACGCCAATGAATGTGTATCAGCGACCGGCTTCCAGGTATGTTGCCAGTTTTATCGGTACTCCACCGATGAACTTACTCAAGTGTCGCGTTGTTGACAGCGGCCAAAATGAGGTCTCAGTTATGCATCATCAGGGTGCCACATTCAGATTACCCGGCGCGCACGTTGCCAAGTCTAGCTCAGACCAGGTGACGGTTGGGATAAGGCCGGATGATTTGGTCATCAGCGAAGGGGGTCATGCGAAACTCAAGTGTGCCGTGCAAGCAATTGAAACCCTAGGGTCTGAGACATTGGTGCATGGCCGTATAGCTGAAACGCCAGAGAATTCTGCGACATTTATCGTTAAGCTTGACGGTAATACAGTACCACGCATAGGAGAAGTATTACCGCTGTCTTACGAAATGGACGCGCTTCACCTGTTTGACGGTAACTCAGGTCTGCGGTTAGCAATTACCTGATGTGTCATCAAAGAAAGAATGATTGGGCCATAAATATCTATCAGGTACTTAACAGGTTCAACCACCTCTCATCAGCCAGTGGGTTTAACGCTGCCTGACTCTGAACATGACTACAAACATATCCCTTGTATACTATGGTTAATTAAAAAGAAGGGTCGGAGAAGTGTTTCAGAGAATGATCATCCCGATATTTGTCGTTGCTATGAGGCACTTAAGCAATGAGTCGACATTTTTATTGATTAAAAACGACATATGTATAACCTCCTTGCACTAAAGGAATACTTCCTAATTCACTCTAGTCGATGTGCAACAACTCAGGCTGTGCTTTTGTGCTCGTATCGATGAGTTTAAAATAAAACCATGAGCTACTTCTTAACAGTAGGTGTTTTGCTGGGTCTTTCTGCTGGTATCGCGCCAGGCCCTTTGCTGACACTGGTGGTTTCCGAGACATTAAGTGGAGGGGTTGGTGCAGGCATTAGAGTTGCTTTGTCACCATTACTCACAGACCTGCCGATTATCCTCTTTGCCGTTTTTTTTGTTAGCCAGCTTTCGGAAGTTCAGGTGCTGCTGGGGGGTATGTCGATCCTCGGTGGTTTTTTTGTTTTTTATATGGGTTATGAAAGCCTGCGAACCAAAAAAATAAATGAGGATGTTTTAACACCTGATTCTTCGAGGTCGTTGTTTAGAGGGGTCGTCACTAATTTGCTCAATCCTCATCCCTACTTGTTTTGGTTTAGTGTGGGTGCACCGACGATTTCAAAAGCCCTATCCGTTAGCATTGTCGCGCCTGCGCTTTTTCTGTTTAGTTTTTATGTCTGTTTAGTTGGCGCTAAAGTCGCGCTTGCGAAACTTGTGGGGCGGTCCCGAAATTTTTTGCAAGGACATGCATATATTTACACCATGCGCTTTCTGGGTGCGGTGTTGTGTCTATTTGCAATTACCTTGTTGGTTGACGGTTTTCGACTTCTCGGTTATCTACCATCCTTACCGTTTATGGAGGCTACATGAAAAATACCGGGGAATGTTTTTGCGGAGATGTACGTTACGAGTATGAAGGTGAGTTGCTAGATGCGCGCTCCTGCCACTGTTCTAGGTGTCGGAAGGCTTTTAGCGCTCAGGCATCGGCGTATGCGTTAATCAAATCCGCTGGTTTCAATTGGACCTGTGGAGAAGAACAGCTAAGTTCATACGTTGGTAATGACGGTTTTGGCATTCAGTTTTGTTCCAAATGTGGTTCAACGCTTTGCGGTATTCGAGAAGGCGTTGTGCACGGTGTCACCCTGGGTTGCGTTAATGGTGATCCAGAAGTGGAGATTGCTAGGCACATTTATGTTGGTTCGAAAGCTGGTTGGGAAGTGATGCCTCAGGATGTTGTGACATTTGAAGAAAGTGAGGTCTGAATGGCATCTACTTTAATTGTAGAGGGAATAGAGGCATCTGCCTTAATCTACGGCGCAATCTGCTAGTGGTAGGGGCAACGCTCGATAAGCAGGCCGTTTATTCAAGTGTATTCAGCGACACCCGTTGATACCTTTTTCGATTTGCTGGCTGGTATCGTCATCATCGCCACGGTATTCGATTAAGTATCAGTCGGTTTTGTTTAGATATTTCTTTTTGCCATGACGCTTAGTGTTTCAAGGTGAAACCAGTATGCCCTCGGTAACCAGCTTGTCGAAATAAAGTTGTTAATGTTTATTGTCGGCTAAGGGTTTTCCTAATTTATAAGCCCCAGCGCTTTCGCATGAAAATTCAAATGATCTTCAATGAATGTAGCGATAAAAAAATAGCTATGGTCGTATCCCGCTTGCATTCTTAATTCGAGCGGATGATCGTTTCTGTGACAAGCCTCCTCGAATAGCGCTGGGTGGAGTTGCTCCACGAGAAAACCGTCGGCGTCGCCCTGATCAATTAAAAAGGGCAAGCGTTCTTTGGCTGAATCAACGAGTAGCGTTGCG
>CAXRCG010000112.1:0-13364 GCA_964228885.1 Pseudomonadales bacterium
ATAAAAAAGCCGCAGCAAACTGGTCTAATGGCGAGAAGTAAATCTAGCCAAAACTGGCTCAAAGAGTATTTTCTGAGTGTCTTGCTGCCATGGTTTGTTATGCCCATAAACACCATATGGCCCTCTATAGCAGCAGACATAAACAGAGCTAGCCGATCGGTCACCGATGGCTTCAGCATTGGGTTGAGCTTGAATGACTATCACAAATACCGCTCTGTACTTAGCGTACATTTCATCCATCAGCTCAGTGGCATAGGGCTCATGATTCGATAAAAGCCAAAGTTCAGCAAAGAAGTGTGTTGTGGTGCTGGTGTTGGTATCTCTAAAAATGACATGGACCTGATGTTTGAGCTGTTCTCGGGGGTCATCTCCAGATTCCGCGCGAGTGCGAGTGATGCGGTTTGCTGGTCCTTCTTGGAGCTTCGTCGAGCTAGACCCATCGCTGTCTCACCTTTTAGATTTTGTAGAAGCTAAACAATACGGTTGACCTAAATAATACAGTCGACCTAAAATGCCTAATCCACAACAGGAGAAAGCTTATGCCGAGTAATGCAGAAATTGTGAGAGAAGCGTGTCATGTAGTGTGGACAGAAGGTCGAGCAGACCTAGTTTCTGACTATTACGCCGAGGATTTTAAAGCAGATTATCCAATGACAAATTGGGGTGAAGGGCTTGATGGCGTGCGTCAGCTAGTTAATGAAGTTCGAATTGGTCTGCCGGACTATGGCGAGGAGATCAAGCTCTTGATTGAGGATGGGGAGTATGTAGTCGTCGAGTTGCTCATTAAAGGAACACATGCAGGACCAATCGGCCACGTTGCCCCTACGGGTAAGGCTGTTGCCTTTCGAGACGTCACAATCTTGAAATTACGAGAGGGCAAAATTGTTGAGCAACGCGGTCTTACCGATCATTTGTCTCTGTTTCAACAGCTTGGAATGACTGAACTACCAGGAGCAAGCCATGACTGACACACCAGCCCCACTATTTAGCGGCACCAGACAGTACGAGTCTTTTTGTCGTATGTCAGACTTTTATCCTTCAAAAGGGATGAAGGCATCGAGTTGCCCCAGACCCTTCCCAGCAGGGGCGCCGATTTCATTGCCAAAGAACTATTCGTTCGAAGGCCAGTTGCGTGAGATAACGGACCTTATCGAACACACCCATACCTCTGCTCTTCTTGTGATACACGATGGTCAGATGCGCTTTGAATCCTACTCTTTGACGGGCGGCAAGGAGGTTCGGTGGGTATCTTGGTCAGTGGCAAAGAGCTTTGTGAGCGCCCTTGTCGGTATTGCCATTGAACAGGGCGCGATTCGTTCGATTGAAGACCCGATCAGTGATTATTGGCCTGATATGAAAGGCTCTGCCTACGAAGGTGTTGCGATCAGACATGTTTTGCAGATGTCTTCGGGCGCGCGCTGGAATGAGGATTACAGCGACGCTAAATCCAGCGTCAATCAACTAGGTGTTGTATTGGCGGGCGAGGGAACCTTCGACGAGTTTGTGTGTGGCATCGCACCTGAGTCGGCACCCGGTTCCCTGTGCCGATATAATTCTGCGGATACCCAAGCGTTGGGCATGTTACTTCGAGGTGCTACGGGCGAGCCGTTGGCAGACTATATGTCACGCAGCTTGCTTGAACCTCTGGGTATGGAAGACCCATCATTTTGGATTACCGATAACTCGGGCACCGAAATGGTATTGGGGGGCCTGAATATGACTGCGCGGGATTTTGCCAAGATCGGTGAGTTATACAGAAACGGCGGCAAGGTGGCTGAAAAGCAGCTGGTGCCAGCCTCCTGGGTGAATGCCTCAACTCACATTGCTTCACCTCATTTAGCACCCGGGCAGGTCACGGTAGGAGGCCATAAGTTTGCGTTTGGCTATGGTTATCAGTGGTGGATTCCATCCGGTGATTTGGGCGAGTTTTCTGCCATTGGCATTTACAATCAGTTTGTTTATGTGGACCCATCCAGCAGAACCACAATCGTAAAGTTATCAGCGAATCCGAGCTACGGCATCTCAGAAAACGAAGCAGATAATAAGGACGAAGAAAACATGGAGCTGCTACGCACGATTAGTAGATCCTTGAGCTAAATGTAAAAGGCCTCGTCCTCGAAGCACTAGGTGCGATACCCATCCAGTGTCTGCAAACCACATCCAAATCCTTTTACCCAAAAATTCTTAACCAAACTACTTTTCAAACTGGGGGTAAATATGGTTTTTATGACTGTCATCTAGCTTGTTTACGCGCACCATACGGCGATCAACAAGAAAATGACTATGCCCTGTTTTATCTGGAGAAACTAAAGCACTGAAAACGTATCGCTTTTCGATCACAGACATGTCTGCTTATACTCAATCTTGAGATGAGTTTTGTTAGAAATGTTAGATGGTTGATCCAGTCAAGGCTTCTAGAGATGGACTTGACTAGGCTGGTTGGTCTTTTGCTACCTTGCTCAATAACCAAGCCATTCAGGCCTTCGCGGTATCTCAGCTTCAAACACTCGGTCCATGGAAATTCGCCCGGCTCTCATTAATTCTGATATAGACGCGCCGTCAGTGTCACCACTCACACTGGCTTGATACACCAATACTTTCGTCACACCTCTGTGATCGTCGGCTTTCCATGTTGCAGGCAGACAAACCCCATTCAAACCTTCAGGAACCCAGTTCTCAATCGTGTACATCGCTGTTTTTATCGTCTCGCCATTGATAGGACCGGTTTGACCCGCAAGCTCCATGGCTTCTTTCAGATAAAACATCGAGCACACACCACGCGTATAATGAACCGACCGGTACTTTTTTTCTTCGGGATCAGACATTTTTGAAATTTCCCGGACCGTATACATACCCTTGGGGGAGTCATGCCAGGCGGCGGCACCCATCACCCAAACGACCCCGTTCGCCGCTTCGCCGGCTGATTGCATCACACTTTCATCAAAGCCCCAGATATTGGCCATGTACTGAACCGTTACATCCATTGCGTGGCATTGTTCCAACAGCGCAGCGACGGATCTGTCGAGATTTGCAAGAAACACATAGTCCGCTGACGACTTTTTCAATAAAGCACACTGCGCGGAGAAGTCGCCAGGTATCAAAGAGAATACGATAGGCTTAATGACTTCAAAGCCGAGTTCTAGGGCATATTCAGCGCAAGCATCTTTGGGGGCATCAGCGTAAGGATGATTATCTCCCATGTGCACATAACGCGGTGCTCTTGTAAGTGCATTATTGATACTTTTTCTTTTTTTCCAATCCGTATCGGCCCATTGCACTAAACCGCGGCAGGCATCTGAGTAAGAGGGCCCATAAAAGAAATTGTACGGCGCAATCTCACGGCCAGCTTTACCTGTTGGGTCTGAGAAAGCGGCGGCATAGCTAGCCGAGAAGTAGGGAATTTGATCTTTTGATATCTCATCTTTTAGCGCTAACCCTATCTGTGTACCCCACCCCTGGATAGCCAAAACATCTTGAGTCTGCCATTTTCGATAGGCGTTTATGGCTCGTCGGACCAAATAAGATGTCTCTACCGTATCGAGATCTATTAGCTGTCCATTGACACCACCGTTTTCATTAATCCAATTAGCGGCATCAATGATTGCCTGCCCGTAGGATTGCCCACTTGTAGCTGATGTTCCGGTAAAGTCGACAAGATTGCCTATCAGCAAGTATTGGTTTTGACCCGTGATGCCCCTCAATTGTTTAGGCTGCGGGGTCGTAAGCTCCACTGCCTCATCCCGACCGATGGTTTGCGCAATTTTCGGCTGAAGAAAGTAAAACGAAATACCAAGTCCAACGACTAGCACCACCATGATTGACGTATCTATTATTCTTGATGCCTTGAAGCGATCAAGTTCCGATACATCATCATTGTCGGCTCGAATGAGTCCTCTTGTTGAAACATCGAACACCCAAGCTAGCAATACAACAAAGGGGAATCCAAGAGCAAGAAGAACAACCAGTGCACGACCAATCCAGAGTGGCAACGCCATGATTTCAATCATCACTTCACCAAACTGCAGCAAAATCCAGCCAGCAACCAGATACATCGCACCGACGCGGAATACGTTACGTTGTTTAAGTTCTTCAAAAAGAGAAGTTTTTTGTCCCATGCGCGATATTCAATATTCCTAAATCATTTGAAGATAGTAAATGTGAATTACAATTACTTCGAATCGCAAAAGTATCCTAATTGAGACTCTTTTGCATTTAAAAGTTGGATGACCGTATTTTGGTACAAGATAATCTATAGCAGAGCTGCTATCTGTTTAGCGCGATGCACGGTCCGAGCTAAGCTTAACGCGCTTAGCAAAGGGGCCGCGTTGGCCTGTCAGCGCTTATTATTAGGACTACTAAGTAAAATAAGGTGAAGTGCCGCCAATTTCTTTTCCTTGTTCACTTTTTAAGCGCGTCACTGATTCACCTTGACGCTGTCATCTATAACGATGGCCTCGACAAGCTACTCGCTCGGGCTTCTTTCTCAGATAAAGGCCTAAATCTTACCAGACTTAGTTCGTTCAGCACCTTCACCAATCACGCCCATGGTCGAAGAATGAACGGGGAAGCCAAACTGCTGTCTGGTTAGCATCAGAACATTAGTGACGGCTTTAGATTGACCATCAAGGTCTATCCAGGCAGTTCACCTTGGTTGAGCAGTTGAGCGAAGGGGTCAAGATCGGCATCGCGATGCCACTGGTACTCGGCGTAATTCATGACCATTTCCGCCAGCTCAGCCCCGTAGAGACGCTCAATCACGCCCAGAGCCATATCCGTGCCTGCCGACACGCCCGATGAAGTGACGTATTGGCCAGCGTCAACCCAGCGAGCAGATTCTCTCCAATCGATATTGGCACCCTGACTGCGCGCCAGTTCGAAAAACATCTTGTTGGACGTCGCCGCTAAGCCGTTGAGTAGGCCTGCTTTAGCCAGCAACGCCGAGCCAGTACAAACACTCATAGTGACCTGACTTTGCGGGCAGCGATCTTGCAAAAAGCTGATCAACGCCTGATTATCCAGTTCGGGAATAGTGCCAATCCCCCCGGGTATCAAAATCAAATCCAAGTCCGGTGCGTTGTTAAAATCGTAATCGACCACGGTCTTTGGACCTACAGAAGATCTGACGTTTCCGACCTTTTCAGCAATAGTGACCAACTCTATTTTGTCACCCAATGCGCCAAACATCTCCAGCGGTCCAAAGGCGTCCAGAAGCTCAAAGTCGTTATAAAAAATTGTTCCTAGTCTCACAGGAGTCTCCTCAAGCTAAAACAGGTTGCCAACAATTCTAACGTCCACATGCTAATGAGGTCATTAACTCGCTGCTCCTGCTTCTTGAATAACAGTTTCCAACATAGATAGTAGTGGACATCACGGATGGCGTAAATGACAATGTTCCGACTATATCGGCCATTTGTTAAATCATGCAAAAAGTCAGGATCACAAATTCCCGGGGCGCGCGTCGCGTTATATTCGTCGCCTTCCCTGGCGTGATGTTGCTCGATCTAACGGGGCCCTGGGAGGTCTTCGAGATCGCGAACAAGCTCAGCGGACTATCCACACCGACCTACGACCTGAAACTAGTCAGCGGAAATTCCACTAATCAGATTCAAACGAGCGGCGGTATTTTGATGGAAAGTCATCAAGCTGCAAAGAATTGTCGCGGGTCGATCGATACCTTAATCGTACCAGCGGCCGAACTGGCGTGGAATGGGCAACCAGCAGCGCGAGATTCTAGCGTTCTGCTCCGCCTCGCAAAACGTTCCCGACGGGTCGTTTCCGTCTGTTTTGGCGCGTTTTTTCTAGCAGAAGCTGGCCTACTCGACGGTAAGAGAGCGACCACACATTGGCGCGCTGTAAAGGACCTTGCTGATCGCTTTCCAAAAATTGACGTTCAAGCCGATTCTATATTCGTTAAAGATGGGAACGTGTATACCTCTGCTGGCGTCACTGCTGGTATAGATTTAGCTCTGGCGCTTGTTGAAGAGGATTTAGGCCAAGCCGTGGCGCTTGAGTGTGCCCGAAATCTGGTTGTATTTATGCGACGCCCGGGTGGACAGTCCCAGTTCAGCAATATTCTAAAGTTCCAACATGCTGGCCGCAGTGCCTTCAATGAGTTAATTGGGTGGGCGGCAGACAATTTGTCGAGCGACCTGTCAGTTGAAGCACTCGCGAAGCGAGCCCACATGAGTACGCGCAATTTTTCGCGTGCATTTCACAATGAAATCGGACAAACACCCGCGGTGTTCATTGAGCAGCTTCGCATCGATGCCTCTCGGCAACGACTTGAAGAAACCGATGAGTCCATTGCGGTCATTTCTGCAAGTTGCGGGTTTAGATCTGCGGATTCAATGAGACGTTCTTTTCAACGAGTGCTCAAGGTTGCACCCAGTGACTATCGGACGCGTTTTCGCTAACACCGAAGTGACCAGCGAAGCACCTAGAGGGCTGGGTATCTAGATATAGGATTTTGTTACTTAGCCTTGGGCTTTACGAAACCAATACCTGTAGGGCTGACGAATGATGCGCATGTCACCGGATTTGTCCATTAGGATTGTTTAAAGGCATCACGGTTGGTGACTTCATCGTGAAAGCGTTTGATGGACGGCATATCCAAAAAGTCTTGGCCAACGTTTTTTGCAAACCCGATCAGAATAGCGAAAGTCATATCAGCAATACAGTAGCGATCGCCCATCAGAAACTGGTTATTCTCAAGGTGCTGGTCAAAATGTGTGACCGCGTCTCTGGCAAGATCAACCGACACTTCGCCCCACTCTTTGACGCAAGTTTCGCGATCTTTAAAAAAACCAGTGATGTTGCGAAAGCCCTGGGCGACTGGAATCAATACATTGATCTCGACTCGGCGAGACCACATTTCAATGATGGCCTGCTCTTCACCGGTTGTGCCAAAGAGGTTGGGTTCAGGATGTTTCGCTTCAATATAACGACAAATCGCCTGGCTTTCGGCCAGGAAAGTGCCGTCGTCTAGCTCTAGCACGGGCACCCTGCCAATAAAATTTTTGGCGATGTAGTCTTCACTAAGGTTCTCACCCGCTCTCAAATCAATTTCCGTCTTGGGAATATCAATACTTTTTTCATTCATAAAAATGCTGACGCGCTGGCCGTTAGGAGAACCACTGTTCGTAAAGAGATGCATATTGTTATTCCATCTAGTTGAATTTAATTAGCCGAAAAACTGTGCCAGTTTTTTTGCCACTCTGCAAATCTACATACGTCGGCTAATGCTCAATGCCCCCGCCTAGGCGCTTCGACTCCTAATCGAGCAAACGCCCGGCTACAGCTTCAGAATGCCTTTGGCTATGATCCTATCATTTCGAGGATCTCGTTCTTGCATTGTCCCACTAATACTGAGTTTTCGCCGTCAGGTTTTAATAACGCTGAGCGCGTGCAAGATCTTGGAAGCATCCCCGCAAAATAGATAACTGACTACCGGACAACTAGCCTAAACCCTTTTAAAATTCACGCTAATTTCTTTTGCTAGAACTTGTATTTGGCTGCCTCATAGATGGTCATCGTCTTCTCCCAGGCCGGCCCCACCAGACCATCCCCTACCGGTTGACCATCCAACTCCACCACCGGCCCAATATGTTTACTAGAGTTAGTGATCCAAACTTCATCCGCTTGGTGAACTTCCTCCATCGTTACCACCCGCTCCTCCACCTGAATCGATCCATCTTCACGTAAGGATTCAACGACAATATGCCGAGAAATACCGGGAAGGATCTGATGATCCAGAATTGGCGTGGCTACTACACCGTCTTTTACAATAAACACGTTACTGGAACTGGCCTCTGTCAATTCACCGTGGGCGTTATACATAATGGTTTCGTCCTTCTGAGCGGCGTAACTCTCCTGAAAATGCAGCACATTTCCCAGCAGGGCTGTCGACTTAATATTGCAGCGCCGCCACCTCAGATCTTCAGTGGAAACTACCTTCAAGCCTATTTTTGTCCTACGATCAGGCACGACCGGATGAGGATCGATGTCGATTACCATACCAAAAGCTGTTGGTTTGATATCTAAAGGAAAGCCATGAAAGCGACGCCCCTCGTTACCGCGACTAACATGGAAATAGATCCCGAGATTCTGTCCACCGTTTTTCTCGCTCAGGTTTGTCGCCACTTCGTGCCACTGCGCATCAGTCAACGGGTTTTCAATACCAATAGTCCTCAATCCTCTGTTCATTCGGTCCAAGTGCAATTGCAAAGCTACCGCTTTTCCCCCGTAGGAGGGCGTGGCATCATAAATGCCATCACCAAAAAGAAATCCCCGGTCAAAGGGCGATATCCTTGCTTTTTCGGCGGGCATATACTCGCCATTCAAATAAATTATCATGACTCTATTCTCGCTGAAGAATATTGTTTACCGCATCTACCGAAAGGTATGCCCTATATCGAGCTCACGAAATTCGATTAAGATGACTTTAATACTTTGAACACACCTAAAGTGCATATAGGAATGATGTAAACTAGCGCAAAACCTACCGAGAGCGTGGAATACCCCTGCGCCACCAGCGCAACAATGCCAAGTGAACCCAGCAACCCACCAACAACTAGGGTCACAAAAGCAATAGCAGCCTTAGTGTGGTGGCCCAGAGCATCACCATCATCCGGCGTTACCACGGCCTCTATGCGCTCAATCAACCCTTGCACCAAGCCAGCGCCCGTTTCTACTAGGGTACCCAACAGCGCAATCAGGAAAATACCCAGCAACAACGGGGCGGTATACCGTGACATCATCCAGTAATTGGGAACCGGTTGCTCCAGCACTCCTGGATAGCCGGCAGCATAGCTGACATGAAACAACACTGCGGGAATCATTACGGCAACGCCCGTGAAAATTCCTGCAATAACCGCTTCGCGCCGCGTCTGAATAGCCCGCGTGGAAAACAGCAATACCGGTGCAATAGCCAGATTATACATGGCATAAAGCACTCCCCCCTGCAGCCAGCCTGGCTCTATGGTGCCGCCAATCACCGTCTGCAGGACCTCAACCTCGCCATTGTTCAGGATCTCGATAAAGTAGTAGCCAAATACCAGGTACATGCCGATTGACCAAAGCGTGAGCACTTTCTCCAAGGTTTCGCGCCCAAAAAACACTAGCGCAACGACCAATACCAGTACGCCGGCAATACCAATATAGCGAGATACGCCGAACTCCTGCTCAAGTATGTTACCCGCAGCCGAACTCACCACGCCAAGCACCAGCAAAAATAACAGCAGGTAAAGGATTTCAAAGCAGACCCAGAACGGGCCAATGAGCTTCCTAAAGAAGGTCCGGTAGTCGTAAACCTGAAAGACCCGGGCGAATTCGTAGGTACAGGCGAGTACCACGGCAAATACACAAGCTGCAACGGCTGTTCCAAGCACCCCCCCGAAAAGCCCATAGCGAGTGAAAAATTCAATCACTTCCCGCCCGGTGCCATAACCACCACCCATGACTACAGAGATAAACACGGCGGCAGGCACGATATAGACATGATATGTTCGATTCATGACTACTCGGCCTTATATATCTTGCCATCTTTCATAACGAAGCCAATATTTTCCAATAAGGTAATATCGTCAATCGGGTTGCCCTTCACAGCAACCACATCTGCAAATTTGCCTACACTTATCGAACCCAGCCGATCACTTTCGCCCAGCAGATCCGCAGCACTCTTGGTTGCTGAAACTATTGCTTCCACAGGCGGCATACCCGCCGCCACCATCAATGCAAACTCTTGGGCGTTGTCACCATGCGCCGATACACCGGTGTCAGTGCCAAAAGCGATCTTGACACCCGCTTTGTAGGCGCGGCCGAACGTAGCCTGCATCTTGGGACCAATCTCCGCTGCTTTTGGTCTTACAATTTCTGGAAAATATCCCTCGACCCGAGCTTTTTGAGTAACAAACTCACCAGCCAGAATTGTCGGCACCAAATAGGTACCGTACTTTTTCATCAACCGCATTGTGTCTGCATCCATTAACGAGCCGTGCTCAATGCTCGCTACACCAGCACGTATCGCCAACTGCATTCCCTCAATGCCATGGGCGTGAGCAGCGACCCTATATCCATAGGCGTTCGCGGTAGCGACAATCGCTTCCAATTCATCTTTGAAGAGCTGTGAGTTTTGTCCGCTCTTGGCTTGGCTGAGCACACCACCAGTGGACGAAATTTTGATCAAGTCCACACCATTTTTATAGCGCTGTCGAACCGCCTTACGGGCATCTGCCGCACTGTTTATTATGCCTTCGACAGGGCCAGGATCACGTTGTAGGCCGGCACGATAACCATTGGTCGGGTCATCATGTCCACCGGTACTCGATAGAGGCATACCTGAGGTGAACACACGTGGCCCTGTTACCATGCCTTTCGCAATCGCTTTACGCAACGCGACTGTAACACCCGACCGATCACCAAGGTCTCGCACGGTAGTGAAGCCAGCCATTAGCGTAAGCTCAGCATTCCATGCAGCCAAAAGTGCTAGGTCAGGCGCTCCGAGCGTGATTTTCTCGAGTTCATAGGCAGCTGATAAAACGACCATTAAATGAACGTGCATATCTATCAAACCAGGCAGACAGGTATATTCAGACAAATCAATAACCTGTGCATCTCCTTCATATTGATAACCCGAACGAACAGAACTTATGCGCTGCCTTTCAATTGTGACCAGTTGTCGCACTAACACTGTTTGAGTCTCTACATCGATCAGCCTGCCACACTTCAAAACCGTCTGATACTCTGCTGATACCGGTAATGCGCCGAAAATTAACAGCGGCAGGATATAGATAGAAATTTTCATATTTCTCCTCAAGGCTTGATGCTTTAGATTTCGACATTGTAGATTTAGAAACTTTTCAATCTGCATTATGCAGCTGAAATTCTAGTCGTCTGCGGGACCGGCAGCGGGCTTCGAGTGACGATCAAACCAAGCCAGAATTGCGTTAACTTTTGCGATTAAATGACTGGGTCGATATTCAATCTGATGGCTCGCACCCGGGACTCTAACTAAAGCCGTATCAACACCTTTGATCTGGAGAGCATTAAAGTACTGCTCAGCCTCCCAAATCGGTGTACGCCAGTCCTCCTCACCAGTCATTAACATGGTTGGCGTCGTCACATTTCCGACTAAGGAGAGTGGCGAGTAAGACCAATAGTCCGCTGGAGCCTCCCAAGGCAGATCAGTAAACCAGTCACTAGCCATGAGCTTATCAAGATCAGAGGTTAAGACTAGACTGACCCAATTGATGACCGGGTTAACGGATACAGCTGCACGAAAGCGATCTGTTTTACCCACGATCCAGGCAGTGAGAGTCCCACCACCACTACCCCCAACAACATAGAGTCGCTCCTCATCAACAAACCCCATGGCAACAGTTGCATCAACCATATCCATAAGATCGTCATAATCCCGGCTAGGGAAATTGTGATCAATTGTATGAGCAAACTCGGCACCATATCCGGTAGAACCCCTAGGATTACCGTAGACCACAACATAGCCCGCTGCCGAATATAACTGGTTATTGGCTGCAAATTGGGGCCCGTAGGCTGCCCAGGGCCCGCCATGTATTTGCAGCATCATAGGGTAAGATTTAGCGGCATCGAAATCCGGCGGAAGCATAACCCAATACTGTATTTCACGTTCATCAAAGCTCGATTTAACGCTATGTTCTTGGGTAGCAGTAAAACGAACAGCCCCATGCAAAGCCTGATTAAGGTCAGTCAGGGTTTTAACTTTGCCATCAATATCTATCACCGCCAATTCAGTTGGCGTTGTGGCGTTACCCTGCGTAAAAGCCACAACACCGGAGCTAGCCGAAAATTGACCTTGCACATAAGGTTGGTCCAGCTCCCACCCACTAAGCTCATCCGTCAGCAATGAAACAGAGCCATCTGCAGACAGTAGCGACAAGACATTTTTACCTCGTTCATCATATTGGATGTAATATTGCTGATTATTTGGATGCCACGCGAAATCGATAACACTCAAGTCGTTACCGGACGTCAATTCGCGGATATCTGATCCGTCCAGTTTCGCGGTATAAAGCTGGTGTTCATGGTAAATGCTAGGCCTGTCTTGGTGCCCTAACCAAGCTACACGCTTACCATCAGGAGATACCTTTGGCGCCAGATCTGGGCCCGACTGCTTAGTCAACGCAGTGAGTCCGCTTGTCTTAATATCCAGCCTGACAATATCAGTATCCCAGGGCTTATTGACGTCATTTTTAATATTAATGCTCATCAACAGGCCCGAAGAATCAGGCAACCATTCTAACGGGCTATTATAATCTAGCTCCCCTTGCGTCAATTGTTGAGCGGCACCGCCTTCCGTCGGAATTAAAAACACTTGGTGATGACTAAACGGTAAATATCCAACTCCGTCCTGCCGGAACTGGTTGCGCGTTTCAACAACGATAGCGTCAGCCCACTTGGCACCTTTTGGGGGAGAAGGTATCTCGCCCATTTTCTCTGCTTCATAAGCTACCGGCATTGTAAATGCCAGCCATAGTCCATCCGGTGAAAACGACAGATTGGCTGGCTCTGACAGATTCTGACCCAACTCTTTTCTCTCGCCCGTCTCCAGTTTTTGCAGGTGAATGTGAGATTTTTCGCCTTCTACAGCCGCAAAGGCTACGGCGTCCCCTGAGGCTGTGAAAGCTGCCGGACCAACAGCATCAAAGCCTGTTGATATCTGGCGCAAATTTTTGCCATCAGCGCCAACAAGCCACAAATCACTTCGACGGGTATCAGTCATGACATCCATGTAAAAGCGATCAAACGCGATAATCTGACCATCAGGTGAAACCACTGAGTTCGCTGCGTAAGCGATCTTGAATACGTCCATTGCCGAAAATGGTTCTTTAGCCTGAATTACGGCACTAATAGAAAGAGTCAGCAGAACGGCTAGTATTAAACATAAGCTTCTCATTGAAATTCCTTTATTAAGCTCAGCCTTTCCACAATCCAAGAGACGTGATGTCGCCTAGCGGCCGTGATCCAGAGACTAACTTGCCAGTAGTATCAAATATACCGACAAGTCCTTTCCTCGAAACCCGCTCGCTGGACCATCAATGACACATGACGAAAAAAAACATTCATTTACAAGCCTGACTTATTGACCGACGCGCGCGCGCAGTTGAATGCCAATTGTTCGGGGCCGCATGTAATTAGCACGGCCATCCCCAATTTCTGTTTCAACCCAAGTCAAACCCTCTTTGTTGGTCAGATTCCGCGCGAATAAGTCAATCGATATATCGTCGCTGATGTCCGCTCCGATACGCAAATTGACGGTAGTGTAGCCTCCAGCATTCGGCCCTTGCTCTTGCAGGTTATTATAGTATTTGCCGATGTAAGCAACGTCTGCT
>CAXRCG010000113.1:0-10615 GCA_964228885.1 Pseudomonadales bacterium
GATCGAGTCGATATGAATTCGACCAAAGTTGACGACAAATTCCGATTGTCTGGCTTGACCCGAGAATCGGCAACCAGCGTCGATGCGCCGGCAATCAAAGAGGCTCCAATTCATGTCGAGTGTAAGGTCTTCAATACGATAGAAGTGCCGCCGATACGGACTATTTTCCTTGCGGAAGTGGTCGCCACGCGCGTACTTGAGGGCGTGTGTGATCGAGACGGAAAGTTGCTTGTTGAAAATGTGCCTTTTTTTGGTATGACTGCTGGGAGTGGAGAATTCTATACGATGGGTGAGAAGGTTGGCCACATTGGCAAGAGTGTTGGGCGCTCGGATATTAAGTATTAAGGTTTAATACTCGCGATTAATCGAGTGGCACGCGAGGTCATGCATGGCATCTTTGTAAATAGAAGAAGGTAGTTTCTCGAGGCAGGCGGTCGCCCTATCTATCTCCGCGACGGCCAACGCCTCTGTGTATTCGAGACCACCGGTGGCTTTGACTGTTTTCAGTAAATTATCGATGTCACCTACCTCACCGGTGAGAATTGCCTGTCTCACGGCAGAGGCTTGCTCAGTAGAGCCGTTGCGCATCGCGATGATCAAGGGCAGGGTAACCTTGCCCTCTGCGAAATCATCGCCGACATTTTTGCCTAGTTGTTCGGTTGAACCCTCATAGTCAAGAATGTCGTCGATGAGCTGGAATGCCACACCAAGGTGGCAGCCATATTGTTGGAGCGACAGTTCATGCTCGGGTGAAGCGCCTGCGAGCACGGCGCCAGAGTGCGATGCGGCCTCGAATAACATGGCGGTTTTGCGATTTATCACTTCGATATAACTTTGTTCTGTTGCGTCCGGGTTTCTAATGTTACCGAGTTGTTGTACCTCGCCTTCGGCGATGGTATTCGTCGCGTGGGACAAAATTTCCATGACTCTCAAGTCACCAATTTCTACCATCATCTCAAAAGCGCGAGAGTGTAGAAAATCACCGACTAATACGCTAGCGGGGTTACCCCAGGCAGCATTGACTGTTTTTCGCCCTCGGCGAAGATCTGAATCATCAACAACATCATCGTGAAGCAACATAGCTGTGTGTAGAAACTCGATAATGGTTGCAAGATTGATATGCTGATGCTGCGCGTAGTTGCAAGCTTTTGCCGCCAGAAGGACAAGCAGCGGCCGTAGACGTTTTCCGCCAGCTTCTATCAGGTAGGTTGATATTTCCTCTACAAGAGGGACTCGGGTCACCAAGCTGGATTTAATGAGCGCGTCTACAGCGCTAAAATCCGCTTTGACTGTAGTGTAAAATGGATGATCCATGAAAAAACTCGAGTTAAATCGATAACGTGCAAAGCGTTCCAGCAGTGTACCAAGATTGGGCATGCTAGGGCTGTGCAGGAACGGTGTCAAGGTATCAGCAGTCCTGAAAAGTGCTACGCTAAAATCGAGCTTGATTGGCAAGACGGCTTACCGTAGAATTGCGCACCCTGAAACAGGGTCCGGCAGCGATCTTTAGTCTACACCGAGCATTTTTGCTCGCACAAGATCATGTATAAAGCGCTTAGGAAAACGACGCTTCAGGAACGCGCATTTCTAATTATATAAATAGTCAATCTGACAGAGTGAAGAAACAATGTACGCTGTAATAAAAACTGGCGGTAAACAGCATCGCGTCGAGCCTGGCGAAGTGCTCAAGCTTGAAAAATTGAGTGTCGAAGCCGGCGAGACCGTCGACTTTGACGAAGTGATGATGATTGGAGAAGGCGACGACGTTAAAGTTGGAGCGCCATTCGTCGAAGGTGGAAAAGTCTCTGCAGAAGTCATCTCCCATGGTCGTGACAAGAAGGTCACTATCATCAAGATGCGTCGCAGAAAACATTATCGTAGGCAGGCAGGGCATCGCCAGTGGTTCACCGAAGTTAAGATAACTGATATTTCTGGAGGCTAGATAATGGCGCATAAAAAAGCAGGCGGTAGTACGCGTAATGGTCGCGATTCGGAATCGAAACGGCTTGGCGTGAAAATATACGGTGGTCAGGCTGCAAGCCCTGGTAACATTCTTGTTAGACAGCGTGGCACTAGATTTCACCCAGGATTGAACGTGGGTTGTGGTAAAGACCACACGTTGTACGCAAAAGCGGAGGGTGTTGTAGAATTCACCGTGAAAGGACCAAAGCAAAGAAAGTATATTAATGTGGTTTCCGCAGAGACCGCTTCGCAAGCCTAGGGGCTTGAAGGTCGCAAGATTTGAAAAAAGCCCTGTCACAGACGGGGCTTTTTTTTGCCTTCAGAAAATTCAAATAATTCACGCGTAGCATCCCAAAGAATACGATTATGAAATTTGTAGATGAAGCCAGTATCAGAGTAGAGGCCGGTAAAGGGGGTAACGGTTGTCTGAGTTTTCGCCGGGAAAAGTACATCGCCAAAGGAGGTCCTGACGGCGGTGATGGTGGTGATGGCGGCAGTATCTACCTGGTTGGCGACGCCGATTTAAATACCTTGGTAGACTATCGGTTCCAGCCTCGCTACAGAGCCCAGAGTGGGGAGTCTGGGAAAGGCAAAGATCAAACCGGCGCGAAAGGTGAAGATATTTATCTGCGTGTGCCCCTTGGGACCAGTATTTTTGATGATGAGACCGGTGAGTACCTAGGAGATGTAAGTGAAGAAAAAGAAGAAATCCTAGTTGCGCAGGGAGGGTTTCACGGACTGGGGAATGTGCGTTTCAAGTCCAGCACAAACCGGGCGCCTCGACAGACCAAGCCTGGTTCCCCTGGAGAGCTCAAAAACCTTAGACTGGAACTAAAACTGCTAGCGGACGTGGGGTTGCTTGGCTTGCCCAACGCAGGTAAGTCCACATTAATTAGCGCTGTGTCTGCAGCTAGACCCAAGATTGCCGATTACCCTTTCACAACGCTCGTACCGAATCTAGGCGTCGTGACAGTAGGAGATGACCACAGTTTTGTTATCGCGGATATACCAGGGTTGATCGAAGGTGCAGCCGATGGTGCTGGTCTAGGTGTTCAGTTTCTCAAGCACCTGTCCCGAACTCGTCTGCTTTTACATCTAATCGATCTGGCCCCCATGGATGGCAGTGATCCCGTGGAGAATTTCAAAATTATCGAGCGCGAGTTAGCAAAGTACAGTGAGGGAATTGCGAATAAGGAACGCTGGCTAGTATTGACGAAAACTGACCTGATACCCAAGGACGATCTTGAAACACGTGTTGCCGAAATCAAGGCCGCACTCAAGGTAGATGCATTAGCGATTGAGGCGTTTGATCTTGAGAAAACTGAGCTGGATGATCATGAGTACAGAATTTCAGCGGTGACTGGGGACGGAACCCGGCAGTTGATGAATGATATTCAGATGCACCTGACCGCGCTCAACGTCCGTTTGGCGGAAGAAGCTAATTCTGGCGTAGACGAACACGAACTCGAGATTGTGAAAGAAGTGCATCAGTATTCTCTCGATCAGAGGGAAAAGCGACGCGCCAGAAGACTTGGGCGCGAAGTTGCTGATGAAGAGGGGGATGACGAAGGCGATGACGTGGAAGTACACTACGAGCCATGACATTAGTACCTAAGGGCGAAAGCAGATCCAACATTGATTCCTCGGACAATTATTCGCCGGGTGCTGTTTGGGTCGTGAAAATAGGTAGCTCGATATTGACGGCCAATGGCAAAGGCCTTGATGTAGAGCTCATCGGCGATTTGGTTGACCAAATGGTTGAAGTCGGGAAATCCGGCGTTCAGATCGTGCTGGTTTCGTCTGGTGCTGTTGCGGAAGGCATGACGCGATTAGGTTTGAAGGTTCGTCCAGCGTCTTTGCATATGCTGCAGGCTGCTGCTGCCGTTGGACAAATGGGATTGATTCAAATGTACGAGTCCCACTTTCAAAGACACAATATGCATACGGCGCAGGTTCTGCTGACCCATGATGACCTCCGCTCGCGAGAACGTTATCTCAATGCCAGAAACACGCTTAAAAATCTGCTTTCCCTGGGTGTAATACCGGTGGTGAACGAAAATGACACGGTGGTGACTGATGAAATCAGGTTCGGAGACAACGACACACTTGCCGCGTTGGTTGCAAATCTGATTGGCGCCAGTACGGTCGTATTGTTAACGGATCAAAAAGGACTGTTTACGTCAAATCCCGATAAGGATGCCGACGCAAAGCTCATTCCTACAGCGATGTCGGCAGATCAGTTGTTGGATAGAGTCGCGGGTGAAGCAGGTGTATTAGGTCAGGGTGGAATGTTCACCAAGGTGAATGCCGCAAGGATGGCAGCCAGAAGTGGTGCAAACACGGTGATAGCCTCAGGGCGTGAAGCGCGTTGTATTTCGCAACTGACTCAGGGCCTGGTAACAGGCACTTTGATTAAATCTGAAAGTGACCTGCTCGTTGCCCGTAAACAATGGTTGGCGGCGTTGCCCGCGCTAGGAGTTCTGTATCTTGATCGAGGTGCGGCGCGCGTCATCAGAGGGCACGGACGTAGCGTGCTCGCGGTTGGGGTCAAATCGGTGAGCGGTAAGTTCACCCGTGGAGATGTTGTTTCCTGCGTGGATGAGTCTGGTATCGAGCTCGGCAGGGGCTTGATTAATTATAGTTCTGAGGAAGTAGACGTTCTTCGCGGGCAGCCAAGCTCAGAGATCGAGACAATACTTGGATATATTGGTGAGGATGAGCTTATTCACCGCGACAACTTGGTGATGCTTGCCTGACTAAGCCAGCGTCTGTGTATTGTGGAAGGGAAGAAAATGAGGAAAGGGTTTAGTGCCCGTCGAGATCTGGCAGACCGCCAGATCCTAGTATTGAAGTCCTAAGAAGCCGCTAGTGCCTTAACGTGATTGTTTAGGCGAGACTTATGCCTTGCTGCTTTGTTCTTGTGAATGATGCCGTGAGTCACAGCGCGGTCAAGTACAGGCACCGCAGCTTGATAAGCTGCTTGAGCAGCGGCGTGGTCGCCGCCTTCAACTGCGGCTATCGCCTTTTTAATCGCGGTTCGCATTGCTGACCGTTGGCTGGCATTGTGTTTGCGACGAACTTCAGATTGTCTGGCGCGTTTCTTTGCTTGGGGTGTATTTGCCACGTTCGGTGTTCCTTTTTCATTTACCCGTTAAGGGTGAATATTTATGAATATTTGTCTGTAGGCCCTTTTTTTAGCACAACTTTGAGCTTGAGCTTTGATCAGCAGTTGAAAAGTTTAGTTTTTCAGCTGCAGGGTCTCGAAAATTAGACGCGGCACTATGCCCATTAATACCTTTAAAGTCAATCAAAAGGTGGCGTCTAGCGTATGATTTCCGCGTATGATGGGAGTACCAGAGTGGGCCGCGCCTCGCCAGACGTATAGAAACTGGCACAGGTAACAATAAAGGAAATCAACCGGAAAAGATGTCGAATCAGGATACCGAAGAACCCCGTCGAGGTGGGTTGCTGAGATCAAGTGGTTTAGTCTCGTTGCTCACAATGCTGTCGAGGATGCTGGGCTTGGTTCGGGATATGGTGATTGCGAACTTTTTTGGTGCTGGAGCCGGGGCTGACGTCTTCTTTTTAGCCTTTAAAATCCCGAATTTCTTTCGGCGTCTTTTCGCCGAAGGCGCATTTTCACAAGCTTTTGTACCCGTGCTTGCTGAATATCGAGCGCTGAAGAGTTCAACAGATGTTAGAGACCTGGTGAACAAGGTCAGTGGAACGCTCGGCACCACTCTGCTGTTTATTACGATTCTCGGTGTGCTTGGTGCCTCGGTTGTTGTCAGTGTGTTTGCCGCGGGTTTTGTCTATAACGGTCAGTTAGAGAAGATTGCACTGGCCACGGAGATGTTGAGGCTGACATTCCCATACCTTTTCTTTATCTCCATGACGGCTTTTGTTGGTGCTGTCCTTAATAGCGCAGGCAAGTTTGGACCGCCAGCATTTACCCCCGTGTTACTAAACGTCTGTTTGATCGGCAGTGCTATTTTTCTGCGACCTTTGCTTGAAGTGCCTGTAATGTCACTCGCTTGGGCAGTCCTGCTGGCTGGTATCGCACAGTTGTTTTTTTTACTGCCATTCGTAGCAAAAGAGGGGTTGTTTCCCCGTCCCCAGCTAGGGTTCAAAGATGAAGGCGTCAGGCGGATAATGACTTTGATGATTCCGGCTATGTTTGGTGTCTCGGTAGGACAAATCAACCTGCTGTTGGATACTGTGCTGGCCTCATTTTTGGAAACTGGAAGCTTATCTTGGCTTTACTACTCGGATCGGTTGTTGGAACTTCCGCTCGCATTGTTTGGCATTACTATCGCAACTGTCATCTTGCCCGGATTGTCTCGTGAGCATGCAGCGGGTTCCGCGGTTGAGTTTTCCAGCACGCTGAACTGGGCTTTGCGGATGGTGCTGGCGATTGGGGTGCCTTCGTCAATCGCGCTGATTATCTTGTCAGAAGAGCTGATCACGACGCTGTTCTTCATGGGTGAGATGACAGAAAGAGACGTCGAAATGGCGGCTCTCAGTCTTAAGGCTTATAGTGTCGGTCTGCTTGGGCATATGATCGTTAAGGTGATGGCCCCCGGTTACTTTTCCCGGCAAGACACCAGTACGCCAGTAAAATATGGCATCATTGCCTTAACCTCCAATATGGTGCTGAATTTAATACTTGTCTGGTATTTGAAGCATGCCGGCCTTGCGCTGGCTACTTCCTTGTCAGCATTTATTAATGCCGGATTGCTCTGGTATGGACTTAGAAAATCAGGTGTTTTATTGGCCGATGATGGTTGGGTTAGGTTTTTCTTGCAAGTGACATTTGCAAATACAATTTTGTGTATGATGCTGGTCTTTTGTGTTCCATCATTGCGTGTATGGTTTGAACTGGATTTTTGGCATCGATTGGGATTGATGCTTCTGGTGAGTGGGGTCGGTGTCGGTGTCTACTGCAGTTCGCTTTTACTCACGGGTTTTAGATTTCGACAAATGCTGAAATAAAAAGTGTCATAGGGTAATTGGGCCTGAAACTTTTTTTAAAGAGTGAGTTAAGCGTGGAAATTACGAGGGGAATTGTAAACTTAAGGCCGCAGCCAAAGGGTTGCGTTGTGACACTGGGAAACTTTGACGGTGTTCATAAGGGCCATCAGGCTGTGCTTGCCAACGTCAGGGCTAAGTCGAAGGAGCTTGGCTTGCCCTCCGTGCTTGTGTGTTTCGAGCCGCAACCCTTGGAATATTTCGATGAGTTCAACGCGCCAGCACGCCTGACCCGATTCCGAGAAAAGATTGAATTACTTTCGGCCCAGGGGGTCGACAGGGTGCTCTGTTTGCGGTTTAACGAAGCGACCCGGTCTATGACAGCAAGCGAATTCATTCGGCTGCTTGTTGAAAAGCTCAATACGAAAGCTTTGTTTGTGGGCGACGATGCTAAATTTGGCGCAGACAGGTCGGGTAACTTCTCGCTGCTTGTTGAAGCTGGTCAGGAATTTGGTTTTGAGGTGACCAATTTACGTACGCTGACATTTGGTAAAACACGAGTGAGTAGCAGTCGTATAAGACAATGCCTAGCACTGGGGGATTTGAGGCAGGCGAGGGAATTGCTCGGTTACCCATACTCAATAAAAGGTAAGGTGGTTTATGGGCGTCAGTTGGGACGAACACTCGATGCGCCAACAGCAAATGTCCAGCTACATCGATACAGAGCGCCCATCGATGGCGTATTTGCTGTAGATGTCTCAGTTGATGAGGATGCTGATGAAAAGGTTTATCAGGGCGTTGCGAATGTTGGTGTTAGGCCAACGCTTGAAGAAGAAAGTCCAAAACCAATTCTCGAAGTCTTTCTGTTTGATTTTGACGGTGATCTCTATGGCAGTTGCGTGAAAGTGGTTTTTTGTTCCAAGTTACGCAATGAGAAAAAATTTGATGGCTTGGAAGAACTAAAACAGGCGATTGCCGCTGATGTAACTCAGGCCAAGTTGTTTTTTGCTGAACGCAACAAGCGCAGCGTCTTGTAATAGGAAGAAAAGGATTAATTGAGTGATTTTTTATTTTGTGGCACTGATCATCGTTGCTCTGGATCAATGGTCTAAGCGATATATGAGTGAATTATTGGACTTGTGTCGCCCAGGACTCTGCGAAACCATCGAGATATTGCCTGTTTTCAAACTGATTTTGCTCCATAACTCCGGTGCAGCTTTTAGTTTTCTTGACGACGCCGGGGGTTGGCAACGATGGTTTTTAGTTACGGTGTCGACTGTTGTTAGCGCGATTATTGGCGTTTGGTTGTTTCGAATCAGAGCGACCGAAAAGCTTCTTGCGTTTGCGCTGTGTCTGATTTTGGGAGGCGCTGTGGGTAATTTGATAGATCGTGTCGCTGCGGGGGTTGTTGTTGATTTTTTGCTGGTCCATTGGGATGAACATTATTTTCCTGCATTTAATGTTGCGGACGCGGCTATATCAGTGGGAGCCGTATTCCTGATCCTAGATATGTTCCTTAAACCTAAAATGGAGGAAGCAGATGACTAACAATACACCTGTGGGGCCGGGTACACGGGTGACCCTGCTCTTTTCAATAGAATTGGAATCCGGAGAAAGGATTGATTCGACAGAGCAAAAGCCTGCCGAGTTTTCGGTGGGTGATGGCAAGCTGCTGCCAGGCTTTGAAAATGCAATGTTTGGCATGAAGTCAGGTGACAAGGGAAAGCTCTTGATTCCGGCAGAAAGCGCCTTCGGTCTGCATAACGAAGAGAATGTGCAGCGGCTGCGTAGAGGTCAATTTCAGGCAAATATGGAGCTCGCAGTTGGATTGATGATGTCTTTTTCCGACCCTCAAGATGCTGAGCTGCCAGGCGTGATTACCAAAATCCAGGGGGAAAGTATCGAAGTTGATTTCAATCATCCACTTGCAGGAAAGGATATTGTTTTTGATGTCGAAATTATTTCGGTAGCACAGGTGTCTAACGAGATTCTTCGAGTGAAAAGTTGATGGTTGTTAAAGTTAAACTCGCGCAACCGAGGGGGTTCTGCGCTGGCGTAGATAGGGCGATTGAGATCGTGAACCGAGCGATTGAACGTTTTGGCGCGCCGATATATGTCCGGCACGAGGTGGTGCACAATCGCACGGTTGTTGACGAACTAAGAAGTAAAGGCGCTATTTTTGTCGATGAGATTGCTGAAGTGCCTGAAGGCTCAACAGTTATTTTCAGTGCCCATGGTGTGTCGCAGCAGGTCAGACAGGAAGCCGAAGCGAAGAAAGTGTCGGTGTTTGATGCAACCTGTCCATTGGTTACTAAGGTGCATAATGAAATCTCAGTGTTTTCTAAAAAGAATCAGGAAGCCGTTCTCATTGGTCATGCAGGACATCCTGAAGTGGAAGGGACGATGGGTCAATACGAAGACCCGAATCTGATTTACCTCGTTGAAGATGAGAGTGATGTGGACGTTCTTGAGTTGAAAGACCCGGAGAACGTCGCTTATGTGACCCAAACGACCTTGTCCGTTGATGATACGGCGAGGGTGATTGATCAATTGCGACGTAAGTTTCCCAAAATTCAAGGACCACGGAAGGATGACATCTGTTATGCCACCCAGAATAGGCAGGATGCTGTTAAGCAGCTGGCCGGTGAATGCGATCGAATTTTTGTCGTGGGTTCGGCCAATAGTTCTAATTCAAACCGGTTGAGAGAGTTAGCAGAGCGTTTGGGTGTGGCCGCCTATCTCATTGATACCGCAGAAGATATAGAGCCTAGATGGTTGGTCGGGGCCGAGAGTATAGGCGTAACATCTGGCGCCAGTGCTCCAGAACATCTTGTTCAGGAAGTGGTTCAGTTTATAAAAGAGCAAGTACCCGCTGAAGTAGAGCAGTTGGTAACGAGGGAAGAGCTCATCGAGTTTTCTTTGCCGAAGGCGTTGCGGTAGCTGAGTCCCGACGGCATTGACCTGCGATGACTAAAAGCCAGTTCGCTAACCTATGGTCGGTTTTTCTTGTAGACTAAGAGGAAGCTCATTTATGTTTTAGTGCTCGGAGAATAGAATTTTGTTTGCCAAAGGTTACACATTAGTCGAGTTGATGGTGGTTGTTGTTATCATTGGTATTTTGGGGTCCATAGCTTATCCCAGTTATCAGAGTTATACCTGTGATACATATCAAGCACAGGCTGTAGCCGATTTGCGCGTTTGCGCGCTGCAAATGGACAGGTACTACAGTAACTCCTTTAGTTATCTAGGCGCGGTTATCGATGCAACGACGGCAAGTACCTGCCATAACAGGTCGCCGGCAGAAGGGGTAAAAAAATTCGATATCACTCTAACATCGGTATCAGCACAGGACTTCACCATTCAAGCTGCGCCTGCGATAGGAGAATCTTGCGGAACTGCTATTCAGGTAAATGCGGACGGAGCGCTGACCGAGCAGTAACTTAAAATTCAAATCTGAAATGTTGATCACTATCTGATTCGCTTCGAAACACTATTTTCAGAGGGTTCTAACAAGTGTTGTTAGACGGGTGACGATAGTGCCAAACCCGCGATTTTATCGACCGCTTGTCCTATATTCGCTCCAGTTTATCTTTCCGCCCCCTCTCAGGATCAACCTTAACCTACAATAAGAGGTTAACAGTGAAGGATACGTTAATGAAAAAGCCCTACCGGCCTGATTGTCGTA
>CAXRCG010000114.1:0-27455 GCA_964228885.1 Pseudomonadales bacterium
GCAAATGATATTCGTTAGCAATTTTTGTGCTTGTTAGAAAGTCGTCGCTTCCATGCATCAACTCGGATTAGTGCAAGTAAGACCGAAGACGAACGAAACAATGAGTTTGAGCCATACTAGACCAATGCTTTGACCGCATCATAATCATCAATTGCTGCAAACAATCGCTCCGTGATTTTCCTAAACAACAATACACTGCGTTCATTTTCCCAGTCGCAGTTACCTCCACCGATCACAGAAAAACAAGTTATTGCGCACATCGATTGGCGCATATTTTTCATCAGTTTCTCTTCGCTGTATTCAATTCCCGCCGCTAACAACCCTCGCCGGTATTGCGCCAGCGATGACTCAAATATCTCTCGACGTAGTTCGATATCAATATTTGTCGTTAGCAAATAAGCTAGATCCCAACCCGGCTTGTGAGCAAGCGCGAGTTGCCAATCAATCACAGCAACCTCTGACTCATCAGACGAGTAAAAAATATTCTCAACCCGAAAATCCCAGTGCGTCAGCGTTTGAGTGCCTTGCGTAAAAATCTCAGCGAAGCGGGGATAATAAGCGATGATTTGCGCAAGCTTCTGTAGCTGCGATTCACTCAAAAGGTGCCCAAAGCGCTCTAGGAAAGTCTGATGGTTCGAAACCATATCATCAGCTATCTGGAGCATAAATGGCGCTTTCGAATTTGGGAGCCACGACAGCTCCTGCGTCCTATTCCAATATTGTGTGTTGATCGGGATTAAGGCCTCAATCGCCATTTCAATTTGATGGCGGCTGGCACCCATGATCTGGTCTGGTGTATGCCAATTAGCCATGTATTCCAGCACAAGAAGCACTTCTGAGCGTTCGTGATTGAACTCCACGTAGTATGGATAGGCCGTTCGGCAGGCCACTGTTTTGGCAGAATATTGATAAAAGTTAACTTCTCGCGCGTAGTACTGGTAGTCGAGGCACAATTGATGAAAATCTTTTGTTGCCGCTTGAATCTTAAGAAAAAACGAGTGTTTGGTTCCGGCCTGTGTTTCAACTTCGAGAATACCGAACGATCCAAGCTGTCCGATACCTTCGCCAATTTGCTGAAAAGTGTAACCTTCTATACCTCGATCCTCGGGAGCAAGACACTTTTCCATACATTGCTCAACCCAATCTAAATTGATCGCATTCAGACTTGATAACGTTAACGGCATTGAAAGCTCCATATCACTCAGACTTTCCATGTATTGTTATAGTTTTTCCCTAATAAGCCAAGTATTTTTCGATTTTCCTTTTCTGTCGGTCCATGTTCGATATAGGTCGCATCGCTCAATCTTCACTCATGTCAGTCCTTGACTAACGAGTAGGCAACACCGAGGTCGATAACTCAAAAACCATCTCACTTAACAACCCAACACGCTCGCACTAATCAGCTCTTCGGCATGTATTTTCTTCGCGGCATAGGCGCCATGGCGATGACGATCGACCAGGCACATGATTTCTATACAGCAGATAACATAAAGACGATAATTGTCGCCGCGTTCATCGCGTCAGACAGAAATAATGTGGCATAGTGATGGTCAAGGCGTAAGAGAAGGTGGCTCTTGACAAGGCGTTTTCAGAAGAGACGGCACCACCATGCAGTTTTATTCTTTAGATGATGTATCCGACGGAGAACTTAACTATTGCGAAACGTTAATTGACCTGAAGAAAGAAACAGTAGAAATGACCTTCTGCCCTTTGTAGCACAGTAGCTGAATCTCCTGCGGCTATTAAGTGGTTCGAGATTCTTCACCCCTGCATCATTATCCGTGACTGAAGGCTTCTGCATTTGAAGGTCTGTCTGAGGGCCTAGATTAAGGTCTTGTACACTGACTCGCCCGGCAGCAAGACCCTACGGGAACGTCCCTTAAAGCAGGTAGAATCTCATAAACACGCCTTTAAGCCACCAAACGAGAGGTAAATGATCATGAGCAACAACAGTCTTCAAGCATATCTTAACTCGGACGATAAAGTTGGCCTTGACAAATTTTTAGTCCTCCAACTGAAGCTGGATGGTTGGTTAGCCTCAAAGCTTGGCATCACCGCACTGGGACCGATCGGTTTCTTGCTTGGCGTTCTCGTTTGTTACGCTTTTCTATCGATTTAACAGGTCCAATTAACCCATAGACCTTGGTGGTGCCCTATAGTGTCGCGCACTAGACACCGCATCAGGCTGTGCCAAATGAGCTGATGGTCTGCTATCGTCAAAAACAAATACCTTCCGCCTGTTTACCTTACCATCACGCTTCACCGAGATCTGTTTCTATACAGCTTCTATGGGTCACGTGTTATGCTTTTTTTGCTGAAGACCAATGGCTTTTCGGTGCTTGCACCCATGTCTCAAACATGTGAGTTTTGATGTCACGACGCTTACTTATTTGTACGTGTTTATCTGTGCTTATTGACTATTAAAAGTAATCCCACGGTCTCACTATTTTTTTACCAGCGTGTTTTTCGGCAGATTTTTTAGGATATGTGATGACAAAAAAACAAGTTATTTTAATCGGCATGCTGTGTAGCGTCGGGGTGGGATTTTGGGGTTACTTGCAGCAAGCCAATGATTTTCAAATCACTGGCCAAATGAGTTTTGCTAGCCTCGATCAAGATGTTGAGATTCGGCGTGATGACTATGGCATGGCTTATATCCTCGCCAAGACCGACGACGACCTCTGGCGCGCCCAAGGGTTTGTAACAGCACAGCATCGCTTGTTTCAGATGACCTCATATTTAACCATCGTATCGTCAGAGATGAGTTCGGTAATGGGCGAAAGCCTACTGCCACTCGACAAGCGCATGCTTGCAACGGGTTTGAGAGCAAATGCACGCAGGCATCTGACATTGCTAAACGCGCAGGACAGGCACGCGCTCAATCTTTATCTCGAAGGGGTAAACGCTTACATTGAATTATACCAACACGAACACCCACTGGAACTTTCTCTGGGACTATTTAAGAGCAGACGTTGGGAATTGCTTGATCTCGTTTCGATCATCCACTTTGGCGGGTTCATTCACTCAACCAACATGTCAGCTGAGTTGCTGACATCTGAGCTGGTGAACATCCTTGGTCCCGACCTTGCAGCACAAATCTTACCCCTCAGTCGAAACCCTGAAAGAACTCGTCAGGAGTTCATGAGTGCAACACTCGATTCACATGCCCACAATTCAAGCATAAAGCTGACTTCTAATTTGACCTCTCTTGTTTCAGCATGGATACCCAGACTCGGCTCAAACAATTGGGTTGTTGACCCCAGTCGATCGACCACCGGAGCAGCGATTGTAGTCAATGACCCTCACTTAAGTGTCCGTAGTCTGCCCGGCATGCTGCACCCCATTGGACTGCAGTCGCCCCATGTTCAGGCGGTTGGGTATGCGTTTCCAGGTATACCTGGATTGATCGGCGGAAGGACTAATCATGTGGCTTTTGGTGTGACTAATGCCTACGGTGATGTCCAAGATCTATATGCAGAAACGATCAACCCCGCCAACAACAACGAATACAAGAGTAACAATAACTGGCTGACCTTTGAGCATGAAAAGCATACATTCAAGGTTAAGGATGCCGATACGGAAACGGGTTATCGTGAAGAAACGATTCAATATCGTAAAACAATTCACGGCATTGTTACATCAGACCTCGGACTCTTCGATGACGAGTTACCCGACAAAGTCATCAGTTTGCGGTGGGCCCTGGATGAGGGTAATCGTGGCGGGGTCGGCGTGATCAGCATGATGTTTGCCAAAGACGTGTTCGAATTCGATCAGGCGCTAGCAGAACTTGATACAGCCATGTTCAATTTCGTTTTTGGAGATACTAAAGGCAATATCGGTCATCGAAGCACAGGGCGTATTCCTATACGATCAGATAAAAATGGGGCCTATATGAGAGATGGTGCTACCGTGGGCAATCACTGGCAGGGATGGATTCCCAAAGATCAGATGCCAGGACAATTCAACCCCGCCAAAGGTTGGCTGGGCACAGCCAATAACGATACGCGGGTTGACGACTATCCATATTATTACTCAAGCGGATTTGCGCCATCATTTCGCTATCAAAGAATTGTGGAACTGATAGAGGGTAACCCTCGAACAAGTCCGGAAGACCATCGCAAGTTCATGTTGGATATCAAAAACCTTCAGGCTGAAGCATTCATGCCGAGTGTACTTGCTGCGCTCCGGGAAGACCCCGCGTTTAAAGCCTGGATACCAATTCTAGAATCGTGGGATTTTGAAGAAAGAACTGAACTCGTGGCACCTTCACTTTATCACGCGATTTATCATTATCTGGCCTATGTCATTGTTGTAGATGACTTGGGAGAAGACGTTGCAAACAATTATGCAAATAACTGGTATTTCTGGCAAGAACGCATTCAAAACCTAGTAGAACAAGAATACGGGAAATATTGGATCGACGATCAACGAACCAAGAATAAAGTTGAAGATCTGCACGACATCATTCTCAGAGCAGCGACATTGGGCGAGGCTAAATTGCGCGCCATATCAGGCGATGATCCAACAACACTGAAGTGGGGAGACATTCATAGGGTCAGCTTTGTGTCACCGTTACGCACAAGCGGACTGGGAAGTCGCCTACTGGGTGGTGGAACTTTTGCGAAAGAGGGCTCGGGGGAGACATTGAATCGAGCAGGTTATTCGCGCACCGCGAATACTGAAGATGGCTTCGATACTGCTTTTATCGCCACTGCACGACTTGTTATGGATCTGGCGGATTCTGAAAAAATCAAAGCCGTGGTTGCCGGTGGTGTTACCGCGCGTCAGTTTAACGACCACTTTGACGACCAGATCCCAGCTTGGGTAGACGGGACATTGTTGACATGGTGGTTATCAAAAGACAAGATTCTTGAGCACGTAAATACCCATGTGACGCTGACCGCTGACATAAGAGAGGACGACTAATTAACCGTAACTCACTGACTAGCTTGCCGCCGAATCATCACCCGCAAGCGGTGATTTTGTAAATTTGCTCACCACCAGCGTACCTATAATATCGCCTTCGACGTTCACTGCCGTTCGCACAGTATCCAGCGGTCGCTCAATCACTAATAAAATTGCAATGGCTTCAAGCGGGATTCCTACCGCAATTAAGACCATTTGCATGCCGGACATTGAGGCGGTTGGCATCCCTGGCGCACCTATTGATGCGACCATCGACATCAGGAAAATGGTGAAGAGCGCTAACGTACTCAGCTCTATACCGTATAGATAAGCGAGAAAAATCGCAGCGACCGCTTCGAACAGCGCTGTGCCGTCCATATTCATGGTCGCGCCCAGCGGTAAAACGAAACTTGATACGGAACGATTTACCCCAAGCTCATCCTCACAGGTTTTCATCGACACAGGCAGGGTCGCCGCGCTTGATGACGTACTGAACGCAACAATTAAGGGGCGAGCGATTTGACGCAAGAGCGTCGCTGGCGTTCGGCCGGTCGTAAACCAAGCGATTGAGGGCAAAACAATCAAGCCATGAATCAGCGTGATTATCGTCACGAGTATTGCAAACTGAAAAACTTGGGTAAGAAAGTTTTCAGAGTGCCCGTCGCCAGCAGATAAGCGAAGCGTAAAGTCAAAGAGGATAGCGAAGATCCCAACCGGAAGAAATTTGATAATCCAGCCTAGAATCTTGAAGATCACTTGATTGATGTGCGTCACGACTGAAAACAAAGGACTATTGGCCGGCAAAGCAATCACCATGGCCACACCGATGAAAAATGCATTCGCAACAATACCCAAAATGTTAAGTTCAACCAGCGCACCTATCGGATTCGTCAGCGCAAGACTAAATATCTGTTGTAGCACCAAAATGATCGATTCACTGCCTGGGTCAATCATGCGTGAGGCTGGGATCGCGCTCACTATCTCAACACTCGGTGGATATGCTGTCCATGGATGCACAAAAAATACGGCAATAAGAGCAAGGCCTATCGCGATAAGAGTCGTGCCCAAATAGTACAAGACGGTGACGCCTCCAAGTGTTTTAAGGCGAACAATATCGCCTATACTAATAATGCCGCCGATTAAGGAGAAGAAGATCATTGGCGCGATCAACATTTTCAGGGCCGATAAAAACGTGGTTTTTATCAGGTAAATAGATTCGGTAAGAAGACTATCCACGGCAAAAGGCGCGGGGATCACACTGGCGATCGTGATACCCAGTAGCGCGGCGCACAGGACTTGGAAGGTCAAATTCTGGAGGATCAAATTCTTTACGCCTTTGAGAAAAACGCCCATGATAGCAAAGAATTCGGTGTAATTTTGAAACATAATATCGTTCTAATTTTCACTTTTATAGACAACGTACATCACCGTTCTTGGGTAAATATGGTTTATAATTCTGCTGCACGCAGATCATGTGACTAGAAAATTCACCTTTATTTAACGCGGCCATCGAAAAGACGAGACTTCGCGGTCAACTGGTCAACACCGCTGAAATCGCCATAAGCATCACTTTTGTTGGCAATTTGGCTTGAATCTAGTTTATACCCACCCTATCGTCGGTTTTTAGCAATCAAGTAGATTAGCCGGTCGCAACGACATTTTTTGACTAGAGAAAAAAAACATAACCTGTCTAAAGGATTTAACGTGAAACACCGTATTGCCATTCTCATTTCTACAACAATTCTAACCGCCTGCGGCGGTGGCGGGAGTTCATCAACACCTGCAGCTCAGACCAGCACACCAACACCTCAAGTCGGGTTTGCTTCTGGTACGTTTGAGCCCTACCAAAACTTTGAACAAATGTGCGAAAACCCGCGCAGTGGGGTCGATTCTAGGGGTCGGGCGTTTCGAGACGTGCAAGGCTCTACCGTTGACGAAAACAACTGGATCCGCTCTTGGAGTAACGAGTTGTACCTTTGGTATGACGAAATCACCGATGTTGACCCCAGCAGCCTCGGAACAGAAGACTACTTCGAAGAGATGAAAACTTTCGCGACAACACCTTCAGGCGCGCCAAAGGACAGGTTTCATTTCACAATTCCAACCGATGAATTTTTGCAGCAGTCACAGTCAGGCGTCAGTGGTGGCTACGGGGCCTCATTTGCTTTTTTGTCCAGCTCACCCCCCAGGCAGATTGTTGTCGCATATACTGAGCCTAACACGCCGGCCAGCAACCCCGCGGTCGATCTCAGACGCGGCGCATCTATTCTGGAAATTGACGGGGTTGACCTCATTAACGGTAGCGACGTTGACACACTCAATGCAGGATTGTTTCCCGGCGACAACGAAACCCACAATTTTGTTATCGAAGAAATAGATGGCACGATCAGGGAGATCACAATGACCTCTGCCCAAATCACCTCAACGCCAGTACAAAATGTTTCAGTATTGGAAACAGACACTGGCAACGTGGGCTATCTAACTTTCAATGATCACATTGCTACCGCGGAAGCACAGCTTGTTGCAGCGGTTGAGCAACTTCGATCTAGCAACATCACAGACCTTGTGCTAGACCTTCGCTACAACGGCGGTGGCTTTCTTGATATCGCAAACGAGCTTGGCTTTATGATCGCCGGTCCTGATCAAGCCTTAGGCCGAGTCTTTGAGCTTATGCAGTTCAATGACCAGCATCCCAACTTCGACCCCGTAACGGGCAACGCTCTCGATCCAATTACTTTTCACAACACTGGTCAGGGCTTCACCGTCAGTTCGGACACTCTCCTGCCCGCCCTGGGTTTGCCACGCGTTTTTGTGCTGACTGGTTCGGGTACCTGCAGTGCCAGCGAATCGATTATCAACAGCCTTCGAGGTATCGATATCGAGGTGGTGCAGATTGGCGACACAACGTGCGGCAAGCCTTATGGCTTTTATCCGTTTGATAACTGCGGCACAACTTACTTTTCGATTCAGTTCAGAGGCGTTAATGATAAAAACTTTGGCGACTATGCCGCCGGCTTCTCACCTGAAAACACCCCCAATGCCGAAGGTGTTCCGATCACCGGTTGTTTTGTTCCCGATGATTTTACACGCGCTTTGGGCGACCCCCAAGAGGGGCGACTGCAGGCTGCGCTTCAGTATCGTGCCGAAGGTACCTGCCCGACAAACACTAGCAATGCTGGCCTTAGATCTTTGAGCGTAGGAAAGAAACTATTAAATGCGACAGAAGGAAAAGTGGTAAAACCAGCGTGGTTAATGAACCGAGTGCTTTGATCAATTCCGCCCACTGAAAGTCTTAAGGCTAACAAAAAGATATTGATAGGCCTTCAAAACGAGCACCACATGATGCTGGTGCAATCTAACAAGGTCATCAGCGTTCGCCACCCTTGGGTAACGATACCCTGACTGCACGCTAATGCCTTCGACATGGAGCAAATTATGACCGACGAGAACCTGCCATCCTCACCCAAGCAACTGCGCTGGGATGTCATTATTCATTCCAGCGCAGGCGCCCTATGTCTTATCGTCGGCGGTTTCATGATACTCGAAACATATCCATGGGCCATTGATGTTTTTTCAGTTCTGATGCTTCTGACCTTCGTCAGTGCCGTCGCCATCAGCGCAACCACCAGCAGCTGGGTCCGAGGCCACTTTCTCGCTATGACACCCATCATCGGCATTGGGCTGGGATACCTTGGATTTGATTTCGGATTCACCCTCGCCTACGGTCTTTTATGGCTCGCTTTCCTTCATTTTTTATCTCGCAGCTTCCTGCAAACCTGACCAAAATCGAACCATCCATGACCTTCTTACATCCAAATGCTAATGTCGCAGGACACCTAGGAGGCGAAAAATGAATTTAAAACAAATCACCGCAATTTTAGTTTTAACTGGCATGCTGTTTAGCGGCAACACGTTGGCAGATGATTTAAGTGATGTCATGAAAGTCATTCAACAGTACGGCGACTTGGAAAACGACCTCGCAGCTCAAGCGAAACTCATGCGATCAGATCGGGTTTATATCTCTGGCGGAGTTCGTCAAACTGACGAGGCGAAGAATATGGCCAATCAAATCACTGGCCGTCAGGCTGGCGAGTCGTTGAATGGCGGCAAGACGACCTTTGTTACTATGATCGAAGATCCCAAGGTTTCGATTTATGGCAAAACGGCTGTTGCCAGCTTTGTACGCTGGTGGCAGGTATATCCCCATCAAAAACCTTCTAATCTCAGCCCACCGACTTGGGTCACGCTGGTTTTGGTGAAAGAAAAATCAAAATGGCTGATCGCACACACGCATATCTCAGCACTCGCCGGGAATTGAGGCAATTGGATCGTTCAGGGAGTTCTAAGCAGCGCGCCCCCTGTCCACAACCTGAACCCTTATCGGAACCAGAGAATAATCTGACGTAGAGATTCAAGTTTTCACAACCAAAAGCGCTGCTTGAGAGGGGTTTCTATTTGTATGACCTACTTCACATTTTTCATTGGCGATCAGTGTAAGCTGGCCGCTTGTACTATAAAATATACTCAGCCGAAAAAATTCGGGTGCAAATTTCTTCACTCAACCAAGGATAAAAAATATGACCACTTTACTCCGAATATGCCTTCTGTTTGGCTTAATGCCTTTTGCCGTTTCTGCCGCTGAGTTAGCGCTAGATAAGAATTCGTTTTTTGATGCAAATTTTACAATTGATTCTACATACACCTCTGACGGGCAAAACTATCAGGTGTCTGCGTCCGGTGAAGCCGGTCCCTATGGTCGGGTTTATTTGTCTTATGCATTCACTGATAAGCAAGATTTAGGGGATCGCGGCGAATATACCGGTCATGCATGGACACAAAATGGCGAAGTCGTCGCAACCGCAACACTTCAAGGCATCTATGTCAAAAATGGCAGTCTGTTCAAGCTGTATGGCTTGAATACGCTGAGTGATGGGAAGTTTCATTATGCGATTGGCAACATCGATTTTGTGGCGAAAACCATGACATTCGAAGTCGCCGATATCATCACCGATGATTAAATCGTTACATTTTTAGCGAAAGCACGATGCAGCGCACAGGCAGACGGCTACTCCTGCAGGTACCTTGCATCGATCTACCCTGCATCCGAATGCCAAAGGCTGTTGACCAGCATGCGTTGGGGGCAAGTCGCGAGCGCGCAGCGCTGATGAAGACCTGATGAACCGACCGATTAGTAATCGGATTAGTCGAGCAAATCTTGCAGCAAAAACATCAGGTCATATTGGCTAAAGCTGGGAACGGATACGTCCGCATCGTTACAAGTGTTCCTGCCAGCACAAGTGCTCGGAAAGTTACTGCGGCTTAAGGTATAGCCGGCATTAGCATTGTGCTCGTAACGCGTAAAGACAACTAGCACAGCGTCTCCCTCCGGCCAGACATATATCTTTTGGCCATCCAACCCGAGAGCGGCTGAGACTTGTATGGGCACAGCGGCGTTAAAATACGCTTCATTCATCAGCCACCACTGGAAGCCGTAAAACTCACTTTGCGCGCTAGTGCTGGCCGTGACATATGATTCTGAGACAACCTGCGTGCCATTCCATTCACCGCCGCGCGCATACAGCAGGCCAAAGCGCGCCATGTCCTCGGGGCGCAGATCAAGGCCAAAGTAGGTCACAGGATTACCCACCGAATCGCGCCACATGCCAATCTGATCCACGTTAATCCCAATCGGACTAAGCAATCTCTGTCTCAAGTAGCTATGTGCGTCAAGTCCAGTGGATCGTAACAGCAATGGCTCAAAGAGCTGAGAGGTCGGATTCGAGTAGACAAAGGTGCCGCCCTCTCGCCTTGTTTTATTCAGGCTCATCGAGAATGCAGTCTGATCAGCAGCAAAGAAAATGCTGGAGCTAGCGGGAAGACCACTGCGCATTTCCAATAAATCGCGAACAGTGATGTCGGATTTGTTGGTGCCTTCCCACTCAGTAAAAAAATCACTGGCGGGCTGCTCAAGGCTACTGATCCATCCTTCATCCACAGCTATACCAACAGCGGCACTGTAGAAGCTTTTAGCCACTGACCAGCTGGTACCCAGCGTGCTGGCATCAATCCCGTCGGCGTAACGTTCGCCAACGATGTAGCCATCCTTGACCAACATCGCTGACTGTACGGCGGCGTCACTGAACACGTGGTCCAGTATCGCTTCAACCGCATTGACTGTCGTATCAGCTTGCTCCGGAGAAACCCTAGACAGGCTCCAATTCACCGTTGCGGTTTGACTGGCTGGCGGAGTCTCTGTGTTAGCGGACGGCGCAGGTACAGGCGCTGCTGTGCCACTACCGCCTCCGCCCCCACCACAGGCAGCAAGCACGCTTATGAGGGTAAAAAAGACAAAAAGTTTCATGGTGTTTTTAAAATCACTCATAGGTTCATACTACTACATTAAACCTTTGATAGACTCGCGCAAAGGAAAGAATAACGACGAGGAAGTCATCATGGAACCATCGATATGCTAATTTCGATCGCGAGATGTATTCAAGCGACACGACCACTATGACACAATGTGACATCACCTTCGATCTTGCGCACTTCGACCACGACATCCGCTCAGCATCCACGGCCTCGCTAACCTTGCGAGATGAGAGGTAAATCGCTCACATTACTAGCCACCCAAAGATCAGTCTTCAGACCTGTGGAACAAGAGTAGAGGGTCCCAATTGCCGCTGAAGGACTGCGTGTCTGACCAAATTTGATGGTGCGCTTCCGGATCGAGCTGAGTCGTTTTCGTGGATATAACCGATTCATCGGTACCGAAGGTAAATGCATGTATCAGCCGCAAATCGAAATCAATCAACATAAAGCCTGGCCACATATCGCCTTTAATCGTGCCGGCGTTGAGTAAAGTCAGTTTCTCAAAATGGATCATCGTTTTGAAATGGACGTGACCATTGATCAGGAATCGGTGCTCCTCTTCATCAATAATTTTGTCGAGTTCATGGCTACGCTCAACCGGCATGCGCTCAGTGCCCGGCCATACTTTCCTTAGATCGTTGTCCCCAATACCGTGACAAAGTAGCAAAGAACCGGCAACCGTGTTGAGCTGAATTTGAGTGGGCAGGGTCTCAAGAAAAGCGATCGACTGTCTACTTAATGTTTCGCGATGATGCGCGTTTGGTACATGCCGAGCTTTACTTTCCAACAGCCAGCGGTCGTGGTTCCCTCTCACGGTTTTTACACCATAGTCTCGCAATAAGCGGATGCTAGTATCTACGCAGCCCCGGCCATCGGCGATATCTCCGGTGCAGACAATCTCGCAGGCGTTTGCGTCGACCAGAAATTCGAGCGAGCGCTTAAGACGTACATCTTCCGAATGCAAATCTCCGATAACACCGAGTCGTCTAATAGCTGACATATACTTTAACTGGTTTGATTTCTTTTGTTTTACGCCCTTTTCTAAGATACAGATCGAATCGTACCCTAATTACAGCGGTCGCCCACATCCAGCTAAGCACGCTGTTCTAGGCTGAGTGAGCGAAGGTTTCAGGCTAACATATTCGGGTCGCATATCGTGGGAGAAAACCAGCCTGCCAAGATGAACCTACTATTTGTTCCTGCCAAATCAGCAACCCTCACTGACGGATAAAAAAGGAGAGAACGGCATCGTTTATGAGCCTTCTAAGCTCCGGACGCGAGCGTTCTCCAGAGAGCCCAAACCGCTTCGTCAAATCAGAGAACTGCGGTGCATCAGAGTAGTCAAAATGCTTGGTGCCCGCGACTAACTGTTGTTCGCCTTGGGGCGATGCGCTTAAAAACGCATCGAGTTTGTCGTAATTGATCGGATCTGACCACGCCGCTTGTCCAACATATTGAAAGGGCTTTTCTGTGCCCGCAACAATGACATCGGGTGGTATCGGCACCATCCAACCATCCAACGCCAATGCCTTGGCTACCCTCTGATCTTTCACTAACAACATTAGTGCTGTTGCACCACCGAAAGAGTGTCCAAATGCGCCGACAGCGTCACTTTGCAGGTGAGCCCAGATGCTGTCTGGGTGTTGACCTAGGCGCTCGATTTCGTTCAGAACAAACACGAGGTCGGCGACCCTGGTATTTAGCTGAGGTAAACGAAACGCCCAAAAGTCATCACCGGTACGGTTCTCGTCATCTGATGCGCGATAATCCGCGGTTGAACCATCTGAGAAAATAGTTAGGAAAGCGTCGTATGCATGATCTACGCTGATGACTGCTATGCCATGACTGGCGAGCGCCTCGGCCTGTATCGTGTTCTGATTTTTCATCCCACCTAAACCGTGGGAAAACAAGACTAATGGCATCTTAGTTGACTGCCTCAGCAAGGGGGCATCGAGGAGAGCGTTAGTTTTAACCCACTGCATATGCCGGAGCATGAAACGCGGCAAGCCCGATTGATACGCCAGCATATCGAGCCTCTGTTCTGGGTGATCTAAATACGGTTGGGAGGTTCCGCCAGACGTGGGGACCGTTGGATACCAAATTTGTCCTACCAATCGGCGTTGGTCATCTGGGTTGTCGGTAAATGATTCCTTGCGTGTCGTATCAACCCATTCGAAAAACCGGGTGCCGACGCTGTGCGGTCCGGGCGGCGCGGGCAAGTCGTCCAGCGGAAATACCTTCGACACCAGGGTTGAGCAGCCCGTTGTAATTACTCCTAAGATGATCGCAGCGATAGCTCGAAACGTCATGTTTGTTCCTTTTGATCCTATTTGTCGAAAGCTAAATTTACGCTGCAGATACTGCGTTAGATCAGGCTTTGCTTCAAGATCCGTATTAGCGCTCAAACGGCTTTGAAGCAAAGCCCAGTGACGGAAACTAGAGCAAGACAAGCACAAAACATACGGCCGTCATGCCTATTTCTCTGACCCGTGCTTAGAAACCCAAACGACCGTTCTTTAGAGAATGTAGTCTATACTGTTATCTTCCACCATCAGAATATGAGGAGCTCAGCATCAAAAGTTTACGACTGCTTTTTGGTTTGTTCGTTCTGGCATCGCCCGCCGCAGACGCGGACTCAGCATATGCTGTAGATCCTCACATCACTGTATTATCAACGATGTTAGCCAACTTCTCCGGTCATGGTGAATGGGGTTTTAGCGCGTTGATTGAAACTGAAGCCGGTATGCTGTTGTTCGATACTGGGTTTAAACAATCGACCGTGTGGCACAATAGCCAATCGCTAGAGATTGACTTAAGTATGGTGAATCATGTGATCCTGACCCACTACCACACAGACCATACCGGAGGACTCTTGCATATGAGGAAACAACTTATGCAAGATTACCCTCAAGCGCTTTCGAAGGTATATGTAGGGAAAGGTTTTTTCTCGCAGCGCTTTACTAAGGATGGTAAGCCGGTCTACTCGTTGGACAAATCGATTAATCCCGATTACTTTGAAAGACCACAGGACTTTCGTCGCGCGGCTGAAGCGCTGGGTATACAGTTTACGGTGGTAGAGCAAGCGCGAGAGATCCTACCCGGAGTGCATTTAAGTGGGACTATCAAACGACAACACGATGAACGTAACGTCAGCCCAGGACGCTTTCTTAACCCCGCTGCAGACCAACCAGACAACATTCCCGAATCTCAGGTTCTGGGTTTACTAACGAGCAGAGGCTGGCTGCTTGTCTCTGGTTGCGGCCATGCCGGTATCGTTAATGCTACTGCCGCATTGAGGGATATCGAGTCAGTGCCCGTTGTCATGGGTGTTGGCGGGTTCCATTTGTTTCGTGCATCAAACGAGGTGTTGGATTGGACCGCGGGACATCTAAAAGCAGTGGGAATGAAAAGTCTCGTTGGTGCTCACTGCACTGGCACGGCTGCGACCTATTATCTGAAGGAACATCTGAATTTACCCGCATCAAGAGTTTCCATTGGTGCAGTGGGCACTCAAATCGATTCTTCACTAAACATTATCAGGGCTTCTGTAGAGTAGTTACATGCGTTTGGCGTACCTGCCTAACTAAATTAACTATAGCCTTTTCACTTCATTATCGGGCGTGATCAGGCATTAAGACCGAGGTTAGGCAACAAACAATAAGTCGATCACGGATCAATCGGGGGGCCATTTCTCTGCCCCTTAATATTGGCGTCTGCAAAAGTTTGCGACTGATCTCGCGCACAATCGCTGTAAATGTCCAACCCGTTCATACAGTCTGCCATTCACAGTCAAGCATCGGCGCTAATCTTAGCAAGCCGAGCTGTTTTAGAAGTTCATGTAAATTTTCGACATCTGCGGCAGCCATACTTGGCAGGGTTCGCGTCGGGGTTTTAAGCCGTTCAAGCCTTTCAACCCATATCTCTCTGACCCGCTTATTTTTAGATTTAACATAATAGAGCACAAGGTTACTCAGGAATGCATCGACATTTTTCTCCGGGTGTTCGATAGCGCTCACCAATTGCTTATTGAAATTTGCCATTCTCGCCCGATCAGTATTATGCAACGTCATCGATGTGACATCACTGAGATCCCAGATCATTGTTTTTATGGAATAAATCTCATCAATCGTCAATAATTTAATAAACCGCTGCAGCAACTGATCACCTTCATCCGCCACGTAATCGCCAAAGAACCTGAAAATCACAACACCTTCATCAAGCAACGCTTTATATTCATTCATCCTTGCAGCATCCCTACTTGCGAATTTACGGCTGGTCTATCAATTACGTTAGGCGCTAAGGTGCCATATCGACATTAAGCCGGTTTTTGCTGACAACACCAGTTTTATACGTTCCATTTCTCGAGGCAATGATCTTAACCTTATTCATCAACAAAATGTCGCACAAAAAAGTAAATAGCGAACCCGGCCCATACTGGCATTGTCATAGGCTTGATATCGTGGCTTGCAGCAGAGGATCGATGCAGATGGCGAAAGAGAACCTTCTTCTTGTGCTTTACACACCGCTGAAACAACCCAGGTCTTGGTCGGCACAGGCCAAAGCGCTTAGCCTAGCCGATGATTGATTGTCAGTAAAAGTAGGCCTTCAAATTACTCAAGTCCGCGTGACCGGCTCGACGAAAATCCTAATGTCCGCGAGCTTTTCGATTCTGTCATCGCAAACCAAACTAGCGCGAAATACGCCACACATAAACAAGAGCCCGTTGCAGTAATCCTCATCAGCACGCTGGCCTCAGGGTTTGCGTAGATGAAGGCAGCCCAGCAGGCTGCCCTGTGCAATGCCATCGACTCTGGCTGACTAATTACGCGGGTAGTTCTTCACATTTTGTATCAGACTCGAGTTCACCAGCGTTCTTAGGCTGCCTACCGTCTTATAAAATTCGGCTACCGCTGGATGTCCCGATATTTGCGCATTGATGTGATCCATTTCGACCATAGATCGCGCGCCGAACCATGCCCAATGGGTAAACTTGTCTTGTCCATAGCCTATGCCACCGAGCCCATAGGATCGGATATCTGTATTCTTACTCAATGCTTTAGTCATCTTCGCAAAAGCAGCAGCAAAAGCCGCCTGATCCTGAGGTTCGACTATAATGTCATATTTAGTAAAAACAGAATCTTGTCCCCAGTCATTTTCATCGATTGGTGCCATACCTAGATATTGACTCACAGGCTCGACACCTGCCGCCGTCATGTCGCCCAAAAACGCGATTGCTGAAGGACAGGTACTGAGGATCTCAGCAGCTTTCTGTTGGTCTGCCGCATTTTGAAAAGTGTTAATAATAAAATGTGTCGACGGGTAACCGCCGTTAAAGACTTCCTGCGAGAGACCGGCGTCGGCCGGGTACTGCTTTCCACAATCTGAAGCCCAAAATTTATCCATAGCCGCCACTACAGCAGCGGGATCTGGTGCCGCAAAATGATAAAAGGCGTAAAACGGACCCCGCTCCTCATGATTGTCTGCGAGCGCGAATCCTGAGATAAGCGCAATCATCACTACAAGGGTAAGTTGTTTCATTCTAGTTTCCTCGTTTTCATTTAAAAGGGTTTATTCATTCTGTAACGCCCTAACAACCGAGACAACTTTAGTTCGATTTTCAACGCCAGTATCCATGGCGCACCGCAAAACATCGGCGCTACCCTACATTTTATCTTGGCTAGGGTCGGTTCTCTTCGAAACAAACTTATATAAAAGCAATTCAGGCAATGTGCCTGGGCCTCAACTCAAATGATACTGTGACGTTATCGACCCTTATTTGTTCATTAGTGGTGCCTACCGAAAACCTAAGACAAGTACTTTGCGCAAATCGACCGCTGAACCAAAATCGAACTATTAATGACGCCTTTGAGGTACCGTGATCTACTGCGGCGGTAATCGACTCTAAAATAGACTAATCCAAGGAATATCCGCATGCGCCTGTACTCTAAATTGAAAACGACACTCGCCTACAGCCTAAGTGCTTTTGCTTTATTTTTCTCAGTTGCTGGTCAAGCTGAGCCGGTGATGAACTTGATCACCTTAAATACTCAAGATGGTGCTGGCTATGCTGAATGGTTAAGAGGTAGCGCAAAGGCTATCGGAAAATCTAACAACGCGATGTCTATGGGATTATGCACGCCAACGGCGGGCGCCGAGCAAATGGGTGACCACTACTTGTTTAGTTTCTTTGATTCCCAGAAAACAGCCTGGTCCAATAGTACGCAAAACCCGACCATGATAAGGGAAGTGGCAAAGTTAAAGGTCAATCGAACAATCAAGGAATGGGATAATTGGAGAATCCTTAGGGCCGCGCCTAGCGAATCCGATAGTGGTTATTTTTGGAATATCGTCGTTAAAACCGATAACCCTGGCAGTTACCTTGCTGCGCTGGACAACCTTTCGGCCGCATTGAAGGAGAACGGGCACGATGTATCAATGCAGGTTTTTATGGCAGACACGGGACGGCGAGCAGGTCAGTTCATGGTATCGCTAGGCTCCCCAGATGGCGCAGCGGTAGGCGCAGCTATGGACGATAGAACCGAACCCTGGTTTACTGCGGTATTATCTGAACTCGCTGGCGAGCGTGAATATCTCCACGGATTTGCAATGCGTTGCGAAACTTACTATAGCGCAGCGCAGTAATGTAATAGAAATATTGTCAGACAGTCGCACCTGAAATGCCGCTGTCTGATCAGTTCCGCTAGTTTCTCGCACGAGGGTTGTTGTTAAGGCAGCGAAAAGAGACAGGCAGAAAGTATTGATGATGGTCAGTGCAAGTATTATTCAGGGGCGGGTCAGAGCAAGCGTTTCTCTTTCAAACCTATCGAAATCTTGCCGTAACAGCTTATCTAGACTTTTCGCGTCTTGAGGTTTACGTTCCGCTGACGTAGCGTGCAACCGCGAGAAAGTGGCTATCTCAACAAATCGAACGAAATCCTCCTAACGCGCGCCTCATTTCGGGATACCTGAAGGCTAGCGTCTTTAACATCTGCGTATTTCGAGGGTGAGACATGTTAAACCCCCAGCGCGTTATTCGTTCGTCATCATCATCGATATGATAATTCAACATCTTACGCGTGACTGCTGCATTCAGTAACGTAGTCAGCGTGCTCTTCTTTATATTAGCCCGAATTGCAATGTCAGAAGTACTCATCAACTCGCCATTTCTGTCGATCATTTGCTCCCACAAAGCCAACTCGAGCCGAATGAGTTGTCCTGATAGGCTTCTATCCTCAAAAGAACGACGATAAGTCAGTTGAGTAGCTACCCCCAACAAATCGGGAGAAATTCTCAATTCACACTCAGACAACTCGAATCGAGATACCGTTTCGCTGCAATCGCAAACATTGGCCATGTGGGCGACCATATCTTGTGAGGGATAAATGATGCCCCCTCGCTCATAGCAGCGACCCTCGTCTATATAACGTCCCAAAAAACGTCGGATGTAGCTTGGTTCTTCGTTAGAACACTTTATCAAGGTGTCGCGCGTCACGCCTTTTCCATAACCGAACCAATGTTCGAGTAGGATAGATTTCAGACAAGAGGCACGATAGCTATGAAGATTAGTTGTTTGGGATCGATTCAAAACCGAAAGGAATTTCGACATCTGCCTGAAACCAACGCAATCTCCATCGTTTTCAAGCGGATTGAAACCTGTCGTAACCGTTACTGGCTGCCTTACGTCTGAATACACTTGACCTTCGCAATGTCGTTCGGGAGCAATTAGACTATCTTAATACGCCATGAATGTAAGCTTTTTATTACATTTCCCAAAATATTCAGCCGTAGAGCGCCCAAACTGTTCAGAAGTTGACCAATTCAGAAACAAAAACCGCAAGAAAGTCCTTCCAACCGGTGGTTTCCGACAAACCATCCAAGCCAAATAGTCACAGTGCATTCTCTCTACTCGCGTAGCGAAAAGTTAATCATGCCCGATCATTGCACTGAAACATTCAACATCGACAAGACCTACCGGATAAAAATAGATAGCAGCATCCGCAGCGCAGAGTTGCTCAGCCGCGTGATATCCGTACGATCTGCCCGCAATAAATTATGAAACCACAATGAAGTCTACAAATAATGCGGTCAGTAAAAACTCTATTCGTTCTAGGAATATTTGCTGCGACGACCATCACCTCAGTTGATATAGATGTAACTTTGATTGGCGACACCATCACGACATTTAAAAAAAATTGCTACCCTTACTCCATTAAAGGTAGCAATCAAATACGCACCTAGTTGGCACGGGTCACCCCTGAGGAGGGGGGTGTTTACTGGCTCACTTTCTGGAAGAAGTAGTCTCGGTCGCAAACCTCGCAACTAAAACCTTCGCCGATAATATTTGCCCTCGTTGTTTGAGCCTCATCCTGTGTCAAGAAAGCCAAAGTCTTAGCGACATTGCCAAACAGACTACCCCAGAGAAACTTAAACGCACCGGGGCTTATCTGATCGTCCCTCGCCCGCGGAAAAAGCGCAGTCACATTGGGATCTACTTTTTTGCATCAAGATATTTTTTCCGCTTCTGGAAAGTCGCCGCAACGTCATGGGGCGTTTGTCTTCACGCACTTGGCAAACTTAAATTTATGCCGGACTTGCCTCAAAACCTGCGATGCGCACCGAGCTAGTCAGCAAAAGCCAATCACAATTATGTTTCCTAACAATTACATACAGCATCCTGCTATTTACTTCGAGGGGTATTTTGCATGCCTAAAACAATCACACCAAGCATAGTTCGATTTTGGTTGCGACGTTGTTTGTCACAGGCACTTTTTATTGCAATTTGCGAATCTCGGCCCGCTTTGGTTCGCAAAGTGGAATCTGCCCGTTACTAGCGCGAAAGTCACCTTTTCACAAAGGACCTTTAACCGACTGTTTACTGCACTTTTTTTTGCAAAAAAAACACCTCTGCGATTGGCACAACGATTGCTTGTTTAACGACGGGACACCGGGTGAAAAAAATGAACATATTTGGCCGACAGCAGAAAAAACGAAAGAAGGTATTAGCCGTTGCTTCTGGAGGAGGACACTGGATCCAACTTCTCCGATTACAACAAGCTTTTAGCGCTTGCGATTGCACTTACGTTTCCGTTAATAAGGAATACGCTAGCGCCGTTTCTCCGGCGGCTTTTTTCCACGTTCCAGATGCCAACCGAGAGGCAAAAGTTAAATTGGCAATTGCTGCACTCAAAATTCTGTTTGTCGTACTCTGGCTCAGGCCTAACATTGTGATTTCAACCGGCGCTGCACATGGCTATCTTGCGATTCGCTTTGCAAAAATCGTCGGTGCTAAAACCAATAAACAACGGGAAAATAATTAAGGATAAAAAGTATGACGGAAAATCGGCAAGTATTGATCGACTCCCTCCCTAACGGAAAGCTAGCGGAGTCAAATTATCGAATGGAATCAGCAACGGTCCCCACCCTCCAAGCAGATGGTGAAGTACTTTGCAGAACATTGGTGGTCACGATCGGCGCAGGAACACGAGCGGGACTCCAGGGAAGCGCAAGCTATGCCGGTGCCCCCCAAACGAATATTGTGATGAATGGCACAGGCGTTGCACGCGTCGAAAAATCCAATAGTGCCGATTTTAGCCTGGGTGACTTAGTCGTTTGTAGCACAGGCTGGCAAGATTATTCCGTTCAGCAGGCGAACCAGTTAAACAAGGTACAGGATGATATTGATCCAGCGCATTACCTGGGCGCACTAGGGACCAATGGACTGACGGCCTATTTCGGTTTGCTGGCAGTTGGCCAGCCGAAGGAAGGTGAGACCGTGTTGGTGTCTGCCGGAGCCGGTAGCGTGGGTCATCTGGTGAGTCAGATGGCACGCATTAAAGGATGCCAGGCGGTTGGCATCACCAGCACACCAGAGAAGTGTCAGCTGTTGCTAGACAAGATGGGGTGTCATGCATCAGTGTCTTACAAGTCTGAGGATTTTCGATCAGCGCTAAAAGAGGCATGCCCCAATGGTGTAGATGTCTATTTCGACAACACCGGTGGCGATATTCTTGGCATGTCCCTTCGAAGAATGAATACCCATGGCCGAATTGTTTGTTGTGGCGTTGTGTCTCAATACGACACTAGCAGTCCAGCAGGTGGTCCAAGCGGTATTCCAGGTTTGTTAGTCAACAAGAGAATCCGAATGCAGGGTTTCCTAGTATTCGACTACGCAGCTCAGTACGAGGCAGCAAGATCAGAAATAAAAAGCTGGATAAAATCGGGAGCGTTAACCCCATACAATGATGAGTTTAACGGATTGGATCAGGCACCTTCCGCTTTTGTTGATTTACTGGCTGGCGGAAATGTCGGTACCCGCATCGTTCGAATCGCAGAATGAAAATGAGACCCTGAGTCAGCACTGAATTATAGGAAGACCGCTTCAGTGTCTGGCTCATTACTCAATCAACGTAGCATTCTCCAACTGGTAAATGATCCCAGATTCACTTGTTTCGATCAGTTTTAAGCGTCCTTCTAACTGGATGGCAACCCAACTGGCCTCCACACTTGTTTCAGAAAATATTTCAACGACCCCTGCCGCGCCCCCTGGAATATGGAAATAGCAGCTTGGTGGCGCTGATGTGAGCAGGAAGTGTTGTTGTTTAATATCTGCGTCGAGCGGCAGCATGTACCCCGTGAGTTTCACCTGCTTTCCGGCTTGTTGCGCGATGTGAGGAGGAAATATAACCTGCACATGATCCTCAGCATATTCAAGCTCAGCTTCCATGAGCGCCGACCAATTCAAACCGCCTTCTAGTGTTGGCAGGGGTGAGAAGCCTTTGATATCAGAGCTGAGAATATTCAACAGTAAGGTTGCTGAATTATTGCCGTAGGTTACTGTTAATTGATTCAGGCCTTTCGCACCACCGATAATTTCGAATTCCAGAATGCCGCTTTCGTCAGTGCTCATCTCAGGCGAGATTTCACCCGGCGCCATCATTCGCGTCGTACCCTCAATTGTAAACTTCGGTGTTGCGCCTAGCACCGATTGTCCAGCCGGCGTTTCGACTAATACAGCAAGGTAGGCTACGTCTCCTTCGATAATATCAACGGTCTCCTGCCCTTGTTGATCCAAGTAAAGCCCGTTGGCCATGATAGTGAGACTGTATTTTTCGGTTTTTTCAGCGGTGATGGGCGGATCATCGGCAACCTGCGCGATAAGCTGCTGGCTGATTGTTAGGACGAACAAGCCAAATATTACTGCTTTCACGCTAGCCTCCTAGGACAAAGCCAAAGTTCGCGGGACATCAGTCGAAAATGCCTGCCACGAGGGAATCAGCGATGAGAGAACCCCTGCAGCTAACAGTCCACCAACAAGTACAAATTCTGTCGGTGCCCAGACAAAGCCTGTGAAAGGGAAATTCTGCGCGTCGCCCAGCGCGATAGCTGTAAGTTCGATTCCTCCGTGGGCAGCGATCAGTCCAAACACTATCCCGGCTGTGGTTAAGATCACCCCCTCGAATAACAACAGCATAAATAACTCTGAGCGAGTAGCACCCAAACAGCGCAACACCGCAAGATCATTTCTTCGCGCTTTGAGTGACGCGTAGAGCGCGGCAAAGATTGATAGCACTGCACTCGCTACCAATATGGCCGCAAACGCTTGTAACCAACCAATACCAATGCCGATGACTTGCAATAGGCGCGTGATCTCGTAGGCAGGTGAGGCAGCTTGCAGCGCGGACTTGTCATTGATTTCCCTAGGCAGCGTAATGGCGGCGATGGGCGTCGCATACTTGACTAAAAGCACCGTTATTGCCTGCGCTTCAGCATGCGCTGTCGTTTGTTTTTCTTTATCGCCGACATATTCTCTGATCGATTCATCTTCATGTTGATGTTGATGTTCCACATGTTCACCCTCGTGATGATCGTCAAGCATTGCTTCTGAAGCCTCAGCATCTGCATGTGCGTGAACATCCTCGTGCTCATGGGGCCGATTCGTCTGTGTTGTATCGAAAGTTCCCGAGTTTGGGCGAGATTCACCATGGACCAACCAAACGCTTTCAAGAGTGGTAATCAGCAACCGGTCGAGGACGGTATCACTCGCCTCGAAAATCCCAACAACCGTGTAGCTGTCTTCGTCATGGGCGTGACCTGCGCCGTCTAGTCCGTGTTGACCGGAAAAAGTCGCGCCTAAACTTAATCCGGTTGCTTTTGAGACAGACGAACCAATGGCAATTTCAAGAAGATTGCTCGGCAATTTCCCTTCAGCAAGCTGGCCATCATAGATATCAACGTAGTCTTCGTTCGTGCCAACAATTCTAAAACCTTTATGGCTATCACCTAACGACAGGGGTATGGCGGACTCAACCATAGGATGCTCCATCCAGGTTTTTGCCTCTGAGAGACGAATATTTCCTGTGGGGATATCGGCATGATAAAGACCAGATAACACCAGTTGTAACGGGCTACCTTTCGCGCCTACCACAAGATCTATGTCTGCAGCGTCTCGAATCAATGCCGCACTCAGGAGGTGTGTTGCGATGAGTAAAATTGCGATACTGCCGGTGCCTAGGCTTAAGAGTAGTATATTCACCGCGGTAGAAAGCGGTGACAGTGATAGATTGGCCAGACTCAACCGGAGGAGATTCATGTTTGACTCTCAAGATTGAGCACTCTGTCCATCGAACTACGCACTCTCTCATCGTGCGTCACAATTAATAATGCGAAACCTACACTCTCAGAAAGCTCTTTGATAAGTTGAATAGCGTCAGCGGCGCTTGAGTTATCTAAAGCAGACGTGGGTTCATCTCCTATCACAAGTGAGGGACTGTGAATTACAGCACGGGCAATAGCCGCGCGTTGTGCCTGACCTTGGCTTAGCATTGCAGGCAACGCATGCGCCTGAGCAGCAATACCCAGACGATCAAGAAGGGTCATCGCCTTTTTTTTATCAGGAGCCACACGCGCAAGACGTTGCGCCAACAGCAGGTTGTTTAAAACACTTATCGCTGATAGTAAATGTAGACGCTGAAACACAACGCCGATGCTGCGGCCACGAAAGCGATCCATCTCCCATTCCTTTAATCGGGTGATATCGCAGCCTTGTATTTCGATAGTACCAACTTGAGGCCTTAATAAACCAGCGACTAAATGCATAAAGGTGGTTTTGCCGCAGCCGGACGGCCCTATAACAGCAAGATGTTCACCCTTCTGAATCTGTAACTCATCAATTTCAAGCAACGGCTTCTTGCTATAGCCAAACGCTAAGTCACTGATTTTCAGCGCAATGTTTGAAACACTTGGCATTTCTCAAAAATTATCGCTTGATTTATGATATGTTATAACATTACTATCTCCGCGAAATTTTTGCAATGGATATCTACAGGACAGCACCGTGAACAAAATGTTAAACAATCAATCAACCTATGTTTCGCTGATGTTAACCGTATTCGGTTTTCAAGCCGATGCGTTAGCGAGCGAAACGCACCGTAAAGCACATAACCAATCGATGGAAGAAGTTGTGGTCAGCATGCCCTTCGTACAAAAAGCAGCTGAGACATCACAACCGATTAACATTCTTTCCTCCGAGGATCTGCTAGAGGATGTCAACAATACGCTCGGAGGCACGCTACAAGGGGAAATCGGCATTAACAGCGCCTCTTTCGGGCCAGGTGTTGGTCACCCGGTCATTCGTGGCCATACGGGCAATCGCGTCGGTATTTTACAAAATGGTGTTGGCACCACGGACGTTGCAAATCAAAGTCCTGACCATGCTGAATCGGTAGACGTCAGTCTCGCTGACCGAATCGAAATTGTTCGGGGTCCGGCCAGCTTACTCTATGGTAGCGGCGCGATTGGCGGGATCGTCAACATCATTGATGGGCGCGTACCTGATCGGGTTCCAGAATCAACAGAGCTTGTTATTGAACAGATGCGTAACTTTAACAATGATGAAGACCGCACGGCTTTTCGTATTGACGCGGGCAGGAACAACATCGCCATCCATGCGGAGGGTTTCAGCCGCAAGAACGATAATCAGGAAATACCCGGATTAGCCCTTGATGTGGCTGCGATCGAGGCTCTCGAGGAAATACAGCACGGCGATGAAGAGCACGAAGAACATGACGAAGAGGAAGAGGCTCAAAATACGCTTGGATTCATTGGCAACTCGAATGGCAAGTCATCCGGCGGTGCGTTAGGTTTCTCATTTGTTGGTGAGGCTGGCTTCATTGGCTTTTCTGTATCAGCGTTGACGAACGAGTATGGCTTACCACCGGGCTCACATGAACACGATCATGGACATGAGGAGGAGGAAGAAGGCCATGACGATGACCATGATGATGACGATGACCACGGTGATGAACACGGAGAGGAAGAAGTTGACTTCGTGCGGTTGGAAATGGACAAGGTCCGTTATGACCTTCGTGGCAGCCTAAAACTTGGATCGGGTTTCATCGAATCTGTTGACGCTGCACTTGCATACACAGACTACACGCATGACGAAGTTGAGTTTTTTAGTAATGGGGAGACGGAAGTAGGAACCACGTTTGATAACAAAGGATATGAAGGACGAGTGGTTGCGCACCACCGTGGGAATGATAATTGGTCGGGAATTTTTGGCCTTCAGTTGACAAACAACGACTTTGTCGCGGCAGGCGAAGAGGGATTCATACCTGAATCAGATATTCAAAACATTGGACTATTTGCTTTCGAGAGATATCAAACAGCGTCATTCAATATAGAGCTTGGTTTGAGATATGACACAAATGAGGTGAAAAGTGGACAGTGCAAGAGGGATGACCGCGCGTTTAGTGCAAGCGGCAGTGTTCTTTACGAGGTGAATGACGCCTCTAATGTATTTTTTGGCATGACAAATGCCGCCCGAACACCATCGGTTGAAGAATTGTTTGCAAATATTGACAACACGACTTGCGGAAGGCCTGCGGATGACGAGGCGTTAGTGCTTCACGCTGCGACCAACTTGCTTGAGATCGGCAATCCAAATCTTACGCCTGAACGAGCCCAAAACTTCGAGCTTGGCTATCGTTATCACACAGGACCAATCACAGGTGAAATCAACGCCTATGCAAACAACATTGATGACTACATCTTTCTCAATGTCACGGGTGCGGAATTTGAAGAACAGCTGCTAGGAGAGTTTACTGCTCGCGACACCAAGTTTAGGGGCCTTGAAGCTCGCTTAAGTTTTGATATTTATCAATCTGAGCAACTCGGGATTAGCGGGTCCGTGTTTGGCGATCAAGTACGCGCTAAATTTGATGCTGGCGGTAATGTTCCTCTGATCCCTGCATCCAAGGTGGGCGCCGAAATTGAATTTTACGGCGATCAATGGACCGTACACTTTCGTGCCAACAACGTGTTCGAACAGGATAACGTGGGAGAATTCGAACTCCCCACAGACGACTACACGTTATTTTCTCTGTATGCAGATTATCACTGGAATATGGGCAATGAGGGAGAGCTTAAGCTATTCTTGAGGGCTGACAATCTGAGTGATGAAGAGGTGCGCAATCATGCGTCTCGACTGAAAAACTTCGCGCCTGAGCCCGGGCGTACTGTGAAGGTAGGACTTAGATACAGGCTCTAACGGTAACAGCAAGCTAGCAGCGAGGTTTCGAAAGCCTCGCTGCTGAATGCGCCGGAGGTAATGATCTCAACTCGGCTATCGGGCAAGTCTTGAAGCGCAGTTTCTGCGACATGATCACCTGAAAAGTTAAAGCCAACGTGACCAGCATTTGTTTTTAAAATGGCCTTTAATCGATCGACGTTAGTCGCTCTGAACAACTCGGTTATCTGATCCCGACGAAACGTAAAGTCTGGCTGAAAAAGCCAGCCATGAGAAGTAAAGCCCTCGCCACTATTGCTCAAGCATATGAACCCTTCTGGTGGAAAGCTTGGTACCTCGTCATCGGGAGTGTCGCTCTCTGGAGGCTGTTTCAGCGTTATTGGTTTTTCTCGCCAGGCACTGGCTACGCCAGACAGCCATGACATATCGAGGTGACCTTGTTGCGCTGATACTAGTTGGCGCTTTGGCGTCAAATTCCGCCCTGAGAGATATTCTTCAAGCATTTTAAAGTCATCTTTACCGTAAAGATCTCGCTTGCTCGCGACAACAATATCCGCAATGTCTAGCTGCTGATTAAACGTGTCGTGGCTGGTGTATCGTTTATCGTTAATGACACGCGCGTCAACAAGCGTTAGCGTCGACCTCAAGTCCAGTA
>CAXRCG010000115.1:0-4716 GCA_964228885.1 Pseudomonadales bacterium
CCATCATGATCGCAGCTGCGATGTAGATCATTTCCATTGTTGTCTCCTATTGAGTCTTAGTATGGAAGTTCAGAAATTAGTGGTCCTCGTGTGCCATGCTGAGGTACACGATTGTGAGGACCATGAAGATAAACGCCTGCAAGGTGATCACCAAAATATGGAAGATCGCCCAACCAATCTGCAAAAACGCCGCAGGTACCAACCAAACAACGCCAGCACTGAAAAGTGCCGCAATCAGAATGAAGATCATTTCACCAGCGTACATGTTGCCAAACAGTCTCAAGCCAAGTGAGAAGGGCTTCGCCAGTAAACCAACTACTTCCATAAATAGATTGACTGGAATAAACGCCCAGTGATTAAACGGATTCATGGTCAGCTCTTTAACGAATCCAAAGCCTTTGACCTTGATTGAGTAAAAGAGCATCAAAACAAAAACGCCGATCGCCATACCCATGGTGATGTTGGGGTCCGTCGATGGCACGATTTTCTGGTACTCGACACCGGCCAACATCATAAGCTCTGGCACCACATCGACAGGTATCAAGTCCATCAGATTCATCAAGAACACCCAGACAAAGATCGTCAGCGACAGGGGCGCAATCAACTTGTTGTTGCCATGGAACGTGTCTTTAACCTGGTTGTCGATGAACTCAACAATCATCTCGATAAAGTTGATCAGGCCCGAGGGGGCTTCGGTCGAGGCGCGCACGGCAACCCACCGAAAGAGAGCACAAAAAATGATACCTAGACCAATAGACCAGCCAAGAGAGTCTACGTGAATGGCATTAAATCCCATTGCCGAAATTTCATCCGCGCCATGAGCAAAGGTCCACTGACCACCGGCGGCTACCGTTTCACCATCATAACGCTCAAAGCCCTCTGGCAATTTGCCATAAGTGAGGTTCGTTAGGTGGTGGACGATGTAATCCGAAACCGTCTGTTCTTGACCAGCTGCAGCCATTCGATCTTGCCTTAGTTAAACAATCGCTCTAACACGATGTTCTCAGTTAAACCACTTTGTCTTTCGCAGCCAGATAATAAAAAACCGGACTACTCACTAATACTGCTATCGCACCCATAAAGATCGCTCCGGGCTGCGGGTCTGACGCTTTGGCGAACCAAACACCAAACAACAGTGCGCTGAGACTAAATTTCGCTATCCCCAATAATGTCGGTGCTTGCGCACCAAACCGGCTGAACATGCTAGTCGCAAGCCACGCCTGGGGCAGTCCAATAATTGCCGCTCCTACCCAGACCGCTAACGCTGCATCTTCACCGAGAAAAAACCAAACACCAGCAGAAATAGCCGCTATTAAAACACTGGTAAACACTAGGGCCTTGGCGAAGTGGTGAGCCAGCATTGTTCGCGTGTACTCGGCCACTCAGCACTCCCACATTTTCGGGTTCTCAAGCGCGCGCAAGTCTATTCGAATTGCCTAAGCGCATCAATAAAGCAAAATGCCAACTTTTATTGAATACGATTTAAAATCCCGTCCAGCACATCAAGGTCGCTGTACTGAATAACTAGCTTGCCACGGCCATTTTTATTTTCGATGACCACTTTGGTGCCAAAACGCTCTGAAAGTTGTCGTTCCAACCGATCGATATCAGGGTCTTTTCGCTGCGGGGCCGTATCAACAGCCGGGGCTAGCTTCGCTTTTACTAGCGCCTCTGTTTGTCTTACTGACAACTTGCTATCCACGACTTTTCTCGCAGCGCGAACCTGGTCCCCACCATCCAGTGCCAGAAGCACCTTACCGTGACCCGCATCAATCCGACCGTGTTCTAACATCTCTGACACTTCGCGCTCGAGTGATAATAAACGCAATAAGTTCGCAATGACCGGACGTGATTTGCCCACGGCTGTCGCAACCTCTTGTTGGGACAACTCAAATTCTGTCTGTAGTCGCTTTAACGCTCGCGCTTCTTCAAGTGGATTGAGGTTTTCGCGCTGAATATTTTCAATTAACGCCATCGCGATCGCTGTTTCATCGCTGATGTCTCGAACGATAGCCGGGATCGTATCCAAGGCAGCTAGCTGACTGGCTCTCCAACGGCGCTCGCCAGCCACAATTTCGTAACGATCTGAACCAATAGATCTCACAACAATCGGTTGCATAACGCCTTGGGCTTTGATGCTGTCTGCGAGTTCTTGTAAGGCGGCTTCATCAAAGTCAATTCGAGGCTGATATTTCCCGCGTTGTAAAAACTCCAGCGGTAACTGTCGAAGATCACCATCGCTTTGTGATGTTGTGCTCGCGTCTGCCGTTCCCGCTGCCGCTTTTTTTGTCAGGTCTGTCCCTAACAGCGCATCTAGACCACGATTCAATTTTCGCTTCTTCGTGTTCATTTACCTTTCCTGAGCACTTGCCGTTCACTCACTCTACTTTCATTCATGTCACAGTCCGTCATATCACTGCCGACGGGTGAACTCTTCAGCAAGCGCCATATAAGCTCGCGCGCCTCTTGAATATCGGTCATAGACAATTCCGGGCTCCCCGTGACTTGGCGCCTCTGCAAGCCGAACATTCCTGGGAATCACTGTCCGATAAACAAGATCACCAAAGTGACTAAATAGTTGCTCGGATACCTCTGTTGTCAGGGAGTTTCTCGGATCATACATCGTTCGCAGAATTCCCTCGATTTCAAGATCGGGATTGACTGTCTCGTTGATACGCCGAATGGTATTTAATAAGGCAGAGAGCCCTTCCAAAGCAAAGTATTCGCACTGCATTGTGATGAGAATAGAATCGCAAGCGACCATCGCGTTAACGGTCAGCATGTTAAGCGAGGGAGGACAATCAATTAATACAAAGTCGAACGACGTCTCTCCTTGATAAAGCCCTTCTTTCAACCGGTTTTCTTTGCCCTCGACTTCGATGAGCTCTACCTCTGCCGCAGTCAGGTCACCATTCGCTGGCAAGACCGAGAACTTACCTGAAGGTGACTCTACCAAACACTCTGAAAGCGACGCTTCCGCTAGTAACAGGTCGAGCACAGAAAGCTCTAGCCCATTTTTCTCTATTCCAGAGGACATGGTGGCATTGCCCTGCGGATCAATATCCACTAGGAGTACACGCTTTCCCATCTGCGCCAACGACGCTGCCAGGTTGACGCTTGTTGTCGTCTTACCAACACCTCCTTTTTGATTGGCTACGGCAATTATTTTCATTTTTTATTCTCACCACGGCACAGTACAACTAGCTGCCTCATTTCCTCGAGCCCGGGAACCACCAGATCGATTTGATCGCTGATCTCCAACGATATACTTAAATCCGCGATTTCAGTATCAACCGTTTGAGACTTCATAGCGAGCCAAACACCCTCTGTATCGAGTAAATGCGCTGTCAGATTACACATTCGACTTAAATCTGCGAATGCCCGACTTATCACTACATCGAAACCTTGTTCTGGTTGATAAGTCTCAGCTCGACCCTCAACAATACTGACGTTCTCTAATTTCAATTGCTCGCGGACCTGATAAAGGAAACGGGTTTTCTTACCGTTACTGTCCAGCAATACAAACTCTTTATCGGGGAAGCACAGAGCCAATGGAATACCCGGAAGGCCTGCGCCCGTGCCAACATCACATAATCGCTGAAATGAACCGAGATGCGGCACCAGGGTAAGACTGTCGAGAACGTGTTTAACCACCATGTCCTCTGGACGCCGCACGGCTGTTAGGTTGTAGGGTTTATTCCACTTGTGCAGCAAATTGACATAATCGATTAACGGTTCGACTAACGCCACTTGAATATCAAGAGCCTTAAGCCCTCGAGTCATTTGATCAAATAAACGTTCAGCCATTGCTGACGGCGCGATCGGAGGCAGAATTGCTTTGCCGTCGCAGGTGCACCAGAAGCAGTGACAACGCTGAGGGTGTAACACCCTGTATTCGACCAGCCCTCGCAATATTAGACGGTCGAGTGTCGGTCAGTTTTTGGCAGATCTCATTGGATAATCCGGACACTTCGGTGAAATCAAAATCGTTCGGAATCAGCGTATTCTCGTGCCGTTTCAGACGATCAATTTCGTCTTGCTGCCTTGCGATGTACCCGGCGTATTTAACACGAGTCTCTATATGATCAGCGGTTGCCACATCGATGACAGGCGCATCTTTCAGGCTCGCTACATCGCTATACGTCAATTCCGGCCGCCGAATCAAATCGGCCATTGAGTACTCTCGGTTGATCGGTGACTTTAATTTGGCTTCGAGCGTGGTCGAAGCATCAGTATTAGGATGGATATACGTTGACTCTAATCGCCCCAACTCCTCGTCCACAACCGCACGTTTTTGCTGATAGGCTGCCCAGTGAACCGAAGGAATCAACCCAAGCTCATTACCCTTTGGTGTCAAGCGCTCATCCGCATTGTCCTCGCGAAGTTGCAGCCGGTACTCAGCACGAGATGTGAACATTCGATAGGGCTCTTGCGTACCCAGCGTTACAAGATCGTCCACAAGAACACCAATATAAGCCTCGTCGCGCCGTGGCTCCCACGCTTCCAAATCGCGGGCATAGCGAGACGCATTTAAGCCAGCGAGCAACCCTTGTGCCCCGGCTTCTTCATAACCTGTAGTGCCATTAATCTGACCAGCAAAATACAACCCAGTCACATGTCGTGTCTGTAAGCTGTGCATCAAATCACGAGGATCAAAATAATCGTATTCAATTGCGTAGCCTGGCCGCGTGATATGTGCGTTCTCCAAACCAGGAC
>CAXRCG010000116.1:0-14253 GCA_964228885.1 Pseudomonadales bacterium
GTTAGGGACCCCGATTTATATACTTGGCATTTGCATGTTGTTTATTCCTCCTATCGACTTTACAGATATTACCGTCTTAGGTGCGACCTTCAGTTCTGGCTACCCCTGGATGTTAGGAATGCTTGTCATCATATATGTCGGATCGACAATCAAAGATGTGCCTTACAGTGCTTGGGGCGCGGAATTATCTAGCGATTATAACGAGCGAACCCTGATTACCAGCTGGCGAGAAGGGTTTGCTGTTACCGGGTCTCTGATTGGTGCGTTTACACCGGCGATTATCTTCTTTTTCGGCTACGATAAACCGACAGACAGCGTCTACTTCCTGTCATTAGCAATAGCCATTGTGATGCCAGTGTTAACCATCAACATGTTGTTTTCTGTGCCAGAATATCCGGTTATGGAAAGAAAATCAGATCCACTACCTTTAAGAGAGAGTTTTAAATACGTCTGGCAAAACGAACCTTATCGGCGGTTGATAATTGTGTTTTTGTTTTCAACTATTGGTGCGGCGATGACAAATACGTTGAGCTTCTTTTTCGTAAAGCATGTGTTACTGGCAGGTGCGCTCTTCGGCTTTTATCTGGCGCCTTATTTCGTCTCACAATTAATCGCGATACCTCTGTGGTTCAAACTTTCCCGACGCATCGGTAAGCACAGAGCTACAATGGTAGCTATTGGTTGGTACGCACTCTGGTCCAGTATGATTCCGTTGATTGCGATTGCGCCGGTCGAGTGGTTCGACGCATTTCAGATCAAGAATATTCTGGTCTTTCTACCCGATGATGCCTACGCATCTGCGGTCGGCTATTTCGAGGGTAAACCGACCGGCAAATTTCTGTTTTTCATTATTATCATGTGTTTGAAAGGTTCATCTATCGGCGCCTTATCCGCGCTGCCCTACGCGATGGCTGCCGATGTGATCGATGTTGATGCGGCTCAAACAGGAAAGCGACAGGGTGGAGCATACTTCTCTATCTGGTCTATGACTCGAAAATTGGCCTACGCACTTGGATTGTTTGTTGGTACAAATTTGGTGGTGTTCTGGGGTTTTGATTCTCTTGCTGATCCTGTCAACACGACAAACTCTCAATTTTCACTGATCATGCTAGCGGTAACCTATTCCGTGATACCCGCTTTGTTCAAATTCGTCGCTATGCCTCTTTTGTGGAACTACCCCCTGACAGAAGGGCGGGTAGCCCAGATACAATTGGAGATTACTGAGGAAAATGCGAAAAAACAAAAAGCGACCGGTAAGGCACTAGATGCTGGCCCATCTAGTTGAGAATTGGCGACAGTTTGTTGAGGTGTTCTCGTAGGGTCTGAGAAGTAATAAAACTAGGGCGAAACGGTCTCCGACGGTGTTGATGGCAGTGGATGTGTACAGCGAGTGTAAGACGCGCAAAACCTATAGATGTTTCGTGGCATGGGCTTCGAGACCTCTCATGCAGATCATTAAACAGCGCGGATCTTTGCGACTTGGTAAAACTGTTTTTAATTGTAGCGGTTGTACTATTTCGTCAGGAATTTATCGCGCTAAGAAGTAGTTTTTTTATCAGCTCCGATAAGACTAATCTCTAGTATCCGGTTAACATATGATTTCCGATGCTATCATATATTTCGAAAGCTAATTGAGAGTAAAAGAGATTGAGTACCAGCGAGCCAGAAGATAATGCCCTATGGACTTGGTCTGAGTTGGAACAGGCTTGCCGACTGCCTTTCTCAGGTGAAAAAACCGGTTTAACAGGGATCAGTATCGATTCAAGATCGGTTGTCTCAGGTGATCTTTTCATTGCGCTTTCCGGAGATCCGGGACCCCGTTTCAAGTCTTCGGGTAGTCAAGGGCTGGATGGTCATGACTTTATACTTTCCGCATTACAAAATGGTGCGTCCGGGTTAATGGTGTCAAAACCGATCGAGCTCCCTACTGATATGGCTGTCAAGCGTTTGCTGGTGTCTGACACGTTGGATGGGCTATGGCAGGTTGGCGCGGCTGGCAGGGCGAGGATGCGTGGTAAAGTTGTCGCCATTACGGGTAGCAGTGGAAAGACGACGCTTAGACAATGGGTGCAGGAAATTCTTTCAACGCAAGCCACCACTCATGCTTCCGTAGGTAGCTTCAATAATCACTGGGGTGTTCCGTTGTCATTGGCACGTATGCCTCCTCAATCTGCGTACGGCATTTTTGAGGTTGGGATGAATCACCCGGGAGAAATTTCTCCGCTGGCAAAGTTGGTAAAACCAAATGTTGCTGTTGTATTAAATGTGTTGCCTGCACACATCGGTCAGTTTGAAAGTTTGGATCATATAAAAAAAGAGAAGCTTTCAATCGCGGATGGACTTGGGCCAGAAGGTATTCTGGTGTTGCCCGATGACCTGGTACCCGGAAGTGCGGAGAATCACCGGATTGTGAGTTTTGGTTTTGGTAATAATGCCAGCGTTCGCGGTCGAATTCTTGATGCTGGTGAGGGTCAGAGCGCCACAACAGTTGAAGCAACAATTGATAAACAAAGCTATACCTATGTTCTTGATGGAAAGGGAGAACACCGTGTTCTGACCTCTTTGGCTGCATTGGCGATCGTGTATGCCCTCGGTGCTGACGTGCACGCAGCCGCAAATTCGCTAAGAGTTATCACAACTCCGAAAGGACGAGGTAACCAGGTTCGACTTGGCAACACCGTGCTGGTAGATGATAGCTACAATGCAAATCCGGTGAGCATGGCTTATGCATTGCAGTCATTGCAGGCATCATCGGCGGGGACAAAAATAGCTGTGTTAGGTGAGATGTTCGAGTTGGGTGATGGTAGTGCCGATGCTCACCTTGCAATACAAGCACAGTGCTCGGGTTTGAGTCGTGTGCTTACAGTGGGCGAGGGATTTAACGTCTGGCAAGCTAACGTTTTACCAAGGGGCGTTTGGCAACACTATGACAGCGCAGAAGATATCCCAATCGACCAACTTGTCTCGGGTATCGATAGTCAAACTGAGTTGCTTGTAAAGGGATCAAACAAAGTGTTTTGGGTGAATGGATTTGTTGGCCGGCTTGAAAAAATGCTTCGGGAAAAGCTGAAGAGCTAAATACCTATCTGGTACTGAACATGGCAAGTAGAAATTCGAACACAATGGGTTTGTGCTAGGATATCAACGTTTCAGTACGGATCTTCTGTTCCAGTTATCCGATAAACAGCCCTTCAATTCGCCTGTCAGTAGTTAGTGTCTGGCCATGAACGAGCTATTTATCTCTAATGATCCGTGTCATAATTCTTGCAACAACACAGATATTATTCCCGTACATGATCGTAGACAGACTCGGCCGCAGATTCCGGAATTTAAGAGTTAGCCTCACCGCTGCCTGTAACTATGCCTGTAACTATTGTGTCCCCGATGGCAAGCGCCTGATGAAGGCAAAATACGAACTTCCTGCAACGGAAATGTTGAAAGCTGTGACGCTGCTGCAACAAGCCGCTGGGATCGATAAAATTAGAATTACCGGTGGTGAACCGCTTGTGACACCTAAGTTCGATGATTTCCTGCTCGGCGTTATGCAGTTGCCGCTTAAGGATGTTAGCCTGACGACAAACGGGCAATTGCTTTTGAAAAAGCAAGATGTGATTAAAGCATCTGGTATCTCCCGTATTAACGTCAGTTTAGACACACTAAACCCCGTTAAATTTAAACAAATAGCTCGAAGCGGCGACCTCGAAACAGTGCTCGCGGGCATAGATTCCATGCTGGACATGGGGCTTCGGGTCAAGATCAACATGGTTCCATTGCGGAACCAGAATATGGCTGAAGTACTGCCGTTGCTTGATTATTGCCTTGAAAGAGATATAGAACTGCGGTTTATCGAACTTATGCGTATGGGTCACTTGCTAAAAGGCAATGGCTTCCAAACAGACTTCCTGTCGATGGAAGGTTTGCTTGATATCATTTCTGAAAAATACGAGTTTGCTAGAACAGATGCGCCACATGATTCAACGGCGGTTAGATTCAGGATTCCCAATAAGGGGGTCTTTGGTATCATCGCGAACGAAAGTGAGCCATTCTGCAGAGCTTGTACGCGACTGAGGCTATCCTCCGACGGTAACCTTTATGGATGCCTAAGCAATAGTAATCATCGGTATATTGGTGATTTGCTTGATCTACCGCCTCATGTTGCTTTACCGCGAATTCAAAATATTCTGGTCGACGCGTTGGCGGACAAGAAACTAGCATTTCAGGGTGAAGTGACAGTGATGAAACTGATTGGTGGCTAGTTGAGATAGAGATTGGCTATATGTCTGCATGATTTTTATGTCGGTAAATTAGCACTATGTTATTGGTTCCCACGATGGCAAGCGTCAACAGGCCTGGGGTCAACGTGACCAGATTTGCTCTCTCTCGTAATCTTGGGCTTTCATAACGATTTGCCTGCAAAGGCCGTTTTAAGTAATGGCATCGTCCTTTGTGATCCGTTCGATGGCGAAATGAAGCTTGTAATGTAACGAACGCACGGTAATCGTACTCAAAAACTCCAGACCGATTAAGCTCTGACAACAGCAACCTTCTCGTCCCGGAATGATAATAGAATGAAAGATAAGACCTTAGACGCTAATCCCGCACGCTATAATCATCTTGCAGCGTTATCCCGTTTTGAAGGACAGTCCGCACCGCCGATACATCTATGGCACCCGGAACATATCTGCGATATCGATATGAAAATTGACCGAAACGGCAACTGGTACCATGAAGGGACGCAAATTAAACGTGCCAGCCTAGCCCGACTATTTTCATCTGTAATGCGGCGAGAGGACAATGGTGATTATTTTTTGGTCACCCCGGTCGAGAAATGCAGAATTCAGGTTGAGGATGTGCCATTCCAGGCAATTTTGATGCGGGTTGAAGGAAGCGGTAATAGCCAGCAGCTTGTGTTCACCTCAAATATGGCGGAAGAGGCCATTGCGGGAGCGAACCATCCTTTGTCTTTTATTGAAGAAACCGATTCCAAGAACGGCAGTAGCTTTATACCTTACATAGAGATTAGAGACGGGCTGAAAGCAAGAGTTTCTAGAAACGTGTATTACCAACTCATGGAATTATTGGCAGCAGGCGAGGGTGACAATAAAGGGTGGTTGGGCGTATGGAGTGATGGTTGCTTTTTTGGCCTGAGCGAATCAGCGTTCGAGTGACGCCGATTCGCATATGCCAGACTTCGAAGCGTGGGTTTTCTACATATTACCGTAGTTAGGCCCGCCAGTGCCCTCCGGCACAACCCAGGTGATGTTCTGCGCTGGGTCCTTGATGTCACAGGTTTTACAATGTACGCAATTTTGCGCATTAATCTGGAAACGCTTGTTGCCGTCCTCTTCCTCAACTATTTCGTAAACCCCCGCAGGGCAGTAGCGCTGAGCTGGTTCGTCGTAGAGTGGCAGATTCGAGTGTATGGGGATGTTCGGATCTTTTAGCTGTAGGTGACAGGGTTGATCCTCTTCATGCGAAGTATTGCTGATGAAGACCGAAGAAAGACGATCAAAAGTGAGTACGCCATCTGGTTTAGGATAGTCAGGTTTTGCACATTTACTCGCTAGTTTAAGATTCGCATGATCAGGGTGATCGTCCTGAAGCGTGAATGGCAACCGACCTCGGAAGATGTATTGGTCGATCAGGGTTAACGGTGACGAAAGGAATAAACCAAGCTTGTGCATCAATGGCATGGCATTTCTTGCCGTGTATAGTTCCTCATGTAGCCATGAATTTTCAAATGCAACAGGATAGCTCTCCAGTTCATCACCGCCGGTTTTGCCCTCCACTAGTGCTGCAACAATGGATTCTGCTGCCAACATGCCTGATTTCATTGCTGTGTGAGTGCCTTTTTGCTTCAAATTGTTCAGAAACCCTGCATCATCGCCCACCATCAAGCCGCCAGGCATAATGAGCTTAGGTAGGGATTGAAGCCCACCTTTAACGACTGCGCGTGCTCCGTAAGCAACCCGTTTACCGCCCTCGAGAAACTGACGAATGACTTTGTGCTGCTTGAACCGCTGAAATTCCTCAAATGGGCTGATGTGAGGATTGCTATAACCGAGGTCTACAATGAGCCCAACCGCGACCTGATTATTTTCTAGATGATAGAGGTAGGAACCCCCTAGTGTTTGACCTGGAAAGTGTCCCAGCGGCCAGCCTACGGTGTGCATGACTTTGCCCGGTACGTGTTTCTCTGGATCTATATCCCAAACTTCTTTGAACCCAATACCATAATGTTGGGCATTACTGTCGGCATTTAGGTTGAACTTTTCCATTACCTGCTTGCCTAGGTGTCCCCGACAACCTTCGGCAAATACCGTGTACTTTGCATGGAGTTCATAACCTGGCTCAAAGGTGCCTTTATGTTCACCGTTCGAATCAACGCCCATATCTCCAGTCGCGATGCCTTTAACTGCGCCGTTCTCGTCGTAGAGTACTTCTGTCGCAGCAAACCCTGGGAAAATGTTTACTCCGAGTTCCTCTGCCTGCTCGGCTAACCAACGGCAAAGATTACCGAGACTTACTGCGTGGTTTCCTGGGTTATGCAGCGCGCTTGGAATGAGCCATCCCGGCAGTTTCATACCCTGATGGTCGTCTGTCAGATAATAAATATCATCTTCGGTGACCGGATTGTTTAGCGGCGCACCCATTGCCTGCCAATCGGGAAATAACTCGTTCAGCGCTCGTGGTTCAACCACTGCACCAGACAAAATGTGAGCACCAATTTCCGATCCTTTTTCAACGAGACAAACCGTAATTTCCTGCTCGTTCTCTAGCGCCAATTGCGCAAACCTTATTGCGGTGGCTAGACCAGCGGGTCCCCCGCCAACAACAACAAGATCAAATTCCATGGATTCTCTTTCCATGTTTACGACTCCTCAAATGTAAATAATTCTATGGTCCGGTGACGGTGTGCCAGCGACAGTGTTTCAGTGTGGCGCTATTGTATGAAAAGTCGTGAACGAAAGGAAATCATTCAAATCAATGGTTTCGGATAAACCATAGGTGACTGTTTAAGAAATAAGCCAAATAAATTAATAACTTAGGTGATTTTTGTGCATGTGCACACCTATTGACGCTTTGGTAATAAAACGGCAGAATACGCGCTCTAATTTCTAGTCCAAACTCATTTTTATTATCAGCAGAGGAAGTCCATGAAAGTTCTTGTGACTGTCAAACGTGTGGTTGATTACAACGTCAATGTGCGTGTACTCAGCGACAATACTGGCGTAGACCTAAATAACGTCAAAATGTCGATTAATCCTTTTGATGAGATCGCTATCGAAGAAGCGGTTCGACTCAAGGAAGCAGGCAAAGTAGAAGAGGTGGTTGTTGTTTCCGTAGGCGCAAGCAATTGCCAGGAGCAAATTCGTACCGCCCTAGCATTGGGCGCCGACCGTGGCATTCTCGTTGAAACCGATGAGGAAATGCAGCCGCTGGCCATTGCTAAGTGTCTCAAAGCTGTTGTTGATAATGAAGCGCCTGGGCTAGTCATTGCCGGTAAGCAGGCAATAGATGGCGATAATAGCCAAACTGGCCAAATGCTAGCGGCGCTAGCTGGACTTGGACAGGCCACTTTTGCTTCCGAGGTTGAACTAGGCGATGACAGCGTGACTGTCACCCGTGAGGTTGATGGCGGACTTGAAACGATTGCTGTCAAGTTACCGGCAATCATCACTACGGATCTTCGCTTGAACGAGCCAAGATATGCGTCTCTGCCCAACATCATGAAGGCCAAGAAGAAGCCGATAGACACGACAACGCCAGCAGATCTCGGTGTCGATGTTGCGCCAAGAATTACGACGTTGAAGGTAACGCCACCGGCCGAACGACAGGCAGGTGTGATTGTAGAAACTGTAGAAGATTTGGTTGATAAATTGAAGAACGAAGCGAAGGTGATCTCATGAGTAGTTTAGTTATTGCAGACCACAACAACGATGCAATTAGTGCTTCAACACTTGTTGCTGTCGCTGCTGCGAAAGCCATCGGTGGTGATATCGATGTCCTTGTTGCTGGCGCCGGTTGCGCTGCTGCTGGTGAGGCGGCTGGAAAAATTGATGGTGTGAACAAGGTACTTGTCGCTGACAACGAGGTCTATGGACGTAAGTTGGCGGAAAATTTGGCTGATTTGGTTGTAGAAGTCGCCAGCAGTTATTCACATATCGTTAGTTCGACTTCGACTTCTGGCAAAAATTTTATGCCTAGAGTCGCAGCGCTTCTGGATGTTGCTCAGATTTCTGACATCAGCGGTGTTGTCAGTGAAGATACATTTGAACGACCTATATATGCAGGTAATGCGATAGCTACTGTACAAAGTAGCGATTCAACTAAGGTGATTACTGTGCGGGGTACCGCGTTTGATCCGGTCGCTGCTGAAGGTGGTAGTGCTTCTGTTGAAGCTATTGACGCAGTTAAGGATGCCGGCGTATCTAACTGGGAGAAGGAAGAGATAGTTAAGCTTGATCGACCTGAGCTTACAGCTGCTAGCGTTATTGTTTCGGGTGGACGGGGTATGCAGAATGGCGAAAACTTCAAGCTTCTGGAATCTGTTGCTGACAAACTGGGAGCAGCGCTAGGCGCCTCTCGTGCAGCGGTTGACGCTGGGTTTGTACCGAATGATATGCAAGTAGGTCAAACAGGTAAGATTGTTGCTCCGGATCTCTACATTGCCGTGGGTATCAGCGGTGCTATTCAGCATTTAGCTGGAATGAAAGACAGTAAAGTCATCGTCGCGATCAATAAGGATGAAGATGCACCTATTTTTCAGGTTGCTGACTATGGTTTGGTTGCTGATCTGTTCAAAGCTGTGCCAGAACTGGACGGCCTTTTGTAGTTGCTGTAATGCACTAACGACAGGTTTAGTACCCGTCACAAGAAAAGGCGATGCGTTAGCATTGCCTTTTTTTTGTTCAAATCTGGGATCGCAAGATTGTACTATCTGCGGTTTAGGAGGGCTTTCGACGCATTAGAGTCGATGTGAAGTCGCAGGGTGTCTCGAACAAAACAGGCGACGTCTACCAACTTGTCTAAATTGATACCCGTCTCGATACCAAGCCCTTCAAGCATATACAGCACATCTTCTGTCGCCACGTTTCCAGTCGCGCCCTTTGCATAGGGACAGCCTCCCAAACCCGCAACGGAACTATCGATCACACTTACGCCGCTCGCCAGTGCTGCGTAGATGTTGGCTAGTGCCTGGCCATAGGTATTGTGAAAGTGAGCGGCTAGCTGACTTACATCAGCCTGTTTGGTTATTTCATTCATTAGGCGGGTAACTTTCCCGGGTGTGCCGCGCCCAATTGTGTCTCCGAGACTGATTTCGTAGCATCCCATATCAAGCAGTAGTGCTGTGAGGTCTGCGATGCGGGATGGATCTATATCGTCACCTTCCCAAGGACAACCAAGCACACAGGAAATATACCCGCGTACTCTGATGCCGTTTTCTTTGGCTAAAGCGACAACCGGTTCTGCGCGAACCAACGCTTCCGCTATGCTGCAGTTTGTGTTTTTCTGAGAGAAAGACTCTGTTGCAGAGATGAACACAGCAACTTCATTTACTTTTGCTTGTATCGCGGCTTCCATTCCTTTGACGTTCGGCGTAAGCGTTGAGTAGATCACATCATCTCGGCGTTTTATGAGCGCCATAATTTCGGCTGAATCCGCCATCATTGGCACCCACTTAGGTGATACAAAAGCCCCAGCCTCAACATGTTTTATCCCTGCGTCACATAGGCGCTCGATCAATGCAACTTTGTGCTGGGTAGATACAGCAGACGGTTGATTTTGTAATCCGTCTCGTGCGCCGACCTCGACGATACGGACTGAAGCGGGGAATGAGCTCATATCTATTACCTCGGCCTATCACCTTTCACTGTCACCCTCACGCCGGATCTTGTTTCCGGGAAATAGTCCCACACAGCCATATGCTGTGTGCAGCGGTTATCCCAAATTGCAACCGTATTGGGCTTCCATTGGTAGCGGCAGTGGAAATTAGGGTTTTTAATATGTTCAAACAGCAATCGGAGTAGCGCATCGCTCTCAGCTTTGGTGACACCCTTTATACGTCTTGTAAAACCACTGTTCACGAATAGACACTTTTGATGAGTAACAGGATGCGTTCGGATAACTGGATGTTCCGCTGTTGGATTTTCCCGTTGTGACGGATGATCACCATAGTAGCCGCTGTAGTCCGCGGTGTGCACCGCCGTTAATGTCGATAGGAAACTTTTCATCGGTTTGCTTAGTGCCTCATAGGCATCGTACATATTGGCCCAGAGTGTGTCGCCGCCCTGAGTGGGTGTTACATTAATATAGAGTATGCTCGCCATAGGAGGCTCAAGATCAGCGGAAACATCTGAGTGCCAACTCTCGCCATTGTTTCTATGCGAATTTTCATCAGCATGAATTTCCATGAGAGCCTGATTTTCCCCAACATAGGGCGCTGCGGGATGTATGTGGAGCGGACCAAATCTTTCTCCGAGCGCAAGATGTTGTTCATGGCTCAATGATTGTTCAGGGAAAAATAATACAAGATGCTCCATCCAGGCCGTGTGCAATTGCTCAAAGGTTTCGTCAGACATTTCATGAGATAAATCCAACCCTTTAATTGTTGCGCCAATTCTCGGAGTTAATGATTCAATTTCGAAAGGTATCAATTTCGGTGGCTCCGTTCTTCATTTACCGGACGAGTTTACGTTGTTTTTGCGCAGATTTCCCACCAAGCGCCAATATTCTCCCTGTGGCGCGAGGGTATCTCTGTGATACGGTTGATGTAAAACGCGCCTCGGTCTTATAACTGTCATGAAAGGTACCTGAAAAAGATGCAGAAAATGAATGAAGAAAACACAGGGTTAGTCCTGCCGGAGGTCAGATTTTCTCATCAACTGTTGCCGTTGATTTTCCTCTTTTTGCTGATTGGTTATGGTCTGATTTTGCGTCCTAACTTATTGCAGCTTGACCCCTTACCGCTCGAGTTAGTTTTCCTGTTGGCTAGCTGTTTTTCTATCGCACAGCTCATGGTGATGGGTTTTAAATGGGAAGACATTCAAACAGCAATACTCGGGAAAATTACACGAGGGTTCCCCGCCATTATGATCTTGTTTGCGATCGGCGTTATCATTGGCTCCTGGATCATCAGTGGCACCATGCCAATGTTGGTTTACTGGGGTGTAAAAATTATCGATCCCTCTTACATCTACATCATTGCATTTATTGTTCCCATTCTCTTTTCTCTGATGACGGGTACCTCTTGGGGATCTGTGGGCACAGTAGGTGTAGTTATTATAGGTGTAGCGACGACTGTTCAGGCTGACCTGGGTATTACCGCAGGCGCTGTTATCGGCGGTGCCTATTTTGGTGACAAGATGTCTCCGTTATCAGATACCACAAATATTGCAGCTATCGCGACGGAGGTTGATCTTTACGACCATATTCGTTCGATGGCTAATACGACCTTGCCCTCAGCACTGGTGGCGGGGATTGGCTTCACCGTGATGGGGTTTGTCAGTCCTCCAGAGATAAATGCTATGGCAACTGAGTCAGCAAGTCAGGTCACGGCACAGATCAGTCAGCTATTTAACTTTCACATTCTATTGTTACTGCCGCCGCTAATTGTGCTGTTCGGGTCACTGACTCGAAAACCGCCATTACCGGTACTCATGTTTTCTTCATTATCCGCTATTTTACTGGCACTGGTGTTTCAGGACTTTCGTTTTGGGGATGTGCTGATGTGTTTAATTTCTGGTTTCGATGTCAACATGTCTGTGAATGCCGGAGACGTTGCGCCATCGATGGGTACTCTGTTTAATCGAGGAGGGCTCTACGAACTGAATGGGCCCATAATATTTACTATTATGGTATTCATATTTATCGGCTCCCTCGATCTGATGAATGCGATGCCGTCAATTGTGCGCAAAGTTTTTGGTTTTGTAACCACAAAAGCAGGTTTGATACTCGCTTCCTTGGCTGCGTCCGTCTTTACTAATGCATCGACTTCAAATCAAAGTGCGACCAGTTTTATCGTCGGTGACGCGTTTAAGTCGAAGTTTGATAGTCTTGGTGTGCCAAGGAAAGTGTTGTCGCGATCAATCGAAGATTACGGCACGATGGTAGAGAATATTATTCCATGGACTTCAACTGCGATTTTTGTCTCTGCTGCAACCGGCGTCGCTTATGCGGACTATTGGCACTGGCAGTTGTTAGCGCTTGCTAATATTGTTGTGGCGCCAATGCTGGCAATTCTAGGCATTGGCTGTTTTTATGACGAATCAATGAGCGATACTGAGGCTGCTGGAAATTGAATACCTAAAACCCGCGGAGCAAAAGTACTCGGCGGGTTTTAGGTACGTCTCGTTGGCTGAACGCTAGTTTACCGCTTAGTAAGTTCCATCTTTGGAGTACTCTCTACGAAAGGTATACCCCCCGATGTGGGCATTGGTACATCCGCGTTGACCCATGCTTTGTTTAATCTTGCCTGGACTTTGCTGGCTTCTTCGGCCTCGCCTTGAGCTATGTATGCCTCTTTCAAACCAGCTAATGCCCAGCCATTTTCTGGCCATTTCTTGAGGTCTGTAATGTAGGTTGACTCGGCGGCGCTGGCGTCGCCAATTGCTAGTTGGGCTTCACCAAGTGAGTGGCGTACCGGGTGAAACCAATCCGGTGGCTCGGTGTAACTCAGAGTATCCTCTATCGCGACAGCTTTCTTCAGCTCTGGAATTGCCTCCTCGTAACGCGCTTCGCTCGACAGAATTTCCCCACTCAGCGTAAGAGAGGCAATTTCTAGTACATCGTCGATGCTGTTTCGGCCAACGTTCTTGATCGCGCGCGTTTCATCACTTAATCTCAGCGCATCCAATTTGGCGAGCTCATCCTTCGCTTGTACTAAATCGCCTTTACCCTCGAACGCACGTCCTCGTGCATAGTGCCAAATTGATCTCAGAAAAAGTAGATTCACCGCAGGCTCAGGTTCAGCGAGAATGTCATCCCAGGCGCTGAAGCGGACATCGACAAATAGCGGCTGCGCGACAAATTGCTGAGCATTAGCTGTGAAACCCGCCATCGAGAGCATCTGAGGTGTAATGGCGTTCCTTGTTCCATCAGCAAGTAAATTAGCTTGTTCCTGCCAACCCTCGATTGCAGCAGTCGTGGCACCAAAATGCCAGTTGTGAGGTATATAACCACCAAGATAAATAAAGCTGTTCGAACGACACACCCCGGTGAACCAGCTGTCAGCATCCGTTGCCTTCATATTGTTCAGGGTTGAATCGTGGTAGCGACCAACTCTTAGGTAGATATGTGCCGGCATGTGGACCAAATGCCCTGCGTTAGGCGAGAGATTAGCAAGTTTGTCTGCAAAGGGTTCTGCGCGTTCCGGTGTTGTCGATGCCTCAACTGCGTGGATGTAGAGATGTATCGCACCAATATTATCCGGATCTATTTTCAGTGCCGCTTCAATCAGGTCGGTAATCTCTGTTGTCCAAGGCTGTGAGGTACCGTCAGCCAGCCAGAAGTCCCAAGGATGAAGATTCATCAGGGCGTCTGCACCGAGCGCTAAAATATGCGGGTCATTTGGAAACTGAGCGACAACGTCTCTCATCGCATTAGCCCATGCTTCATTGAGTGGCGTGGGATCTGCAGGGGCTGTTGATTGATATCGTTGTGATAATGCGTCGATCAGTGCCTTCTCTTTAGGTGTCACACCTTTCGCGGGATCATTGGCGATTTCCTGAGCCATCTCAACCAGTTTTGTCGCTCGGGGTGCATTAGCAGGCACCATTTTTTGATTGAGATTCGCACCCAAAACGAATGCGCTACCCCAATAACACATGGCGCAGTCTGGGTCGTTGATGGCGCCCTCGTTAAACGCAAGGTCAGCTGCCGCGTGATTGAAGCCCCAAGCCAGCATCATGCCTTGATTGAAATATTTTTGAGCCGTTGGGCTAGCGGTCGTGATATCCATTTGGAGCGGACCAAGTCCGTCAAACAGTGGTTGGCTATCTGATTCGTCCTTGGTGGGCAATTGTGCTTCCGACTGTTTAGTATTCTCTGTTGTTTCATTGACGGAAGGTTGGTTGCACCCGAACAGGAATAGGGCCGTAAAAATAATCACAAATAGGTTTTTAATGGGCATGTTCATTAATTTCCAGGTTATTTGACTTCAGGCAGTGTAACGAGGCTCAATTGTCACTACAACCTAAAACAATTGATGCTGAAACGAATTATCCGGCAGAAACTAAAATGCAGCGGCTTTTG
>CAXRCG010000117.1:0-3947 GCA_964228885.1 Pseudomonadales bacterium
GTGCATTTGAAGTCAGTGCCGCAGACGCCATTCTGGCGCTTCTTTGAGCCTGGCAATCTGAAGAATATTGATTAGTCCGCGGGAGCAGCAACCAATACTAAGGTTGTTGTTCCCGTTCAATGTTTCGATCATACAAAGCGACTTATCAGAATTTTTGCTGGAGTCTCTGAATCCAAATGAACAAGCACGTGGTAATCGGGTTTCGAGCGGCGTGGCTAACCATCTTCTTGTATTTGCCAGTTTCAGCCGCCGAGCCAGACCTAAAAGTTTTTGACCAACTGCTCGAGAAGTATGTTATGCCCGGTGAAAAACAAGGGCTGACAGTTAATCTGGTTGACTACCCAGGTTTATCCAGTGATCCGCGGTTTGCGTTAGTGGTTGAGCAAATCAGAGCCTTTGATGTAAACGATCTCACTTCCGATGATGAAAAGCTGGCGTTTTATATCAATGCATACAATATTCTGACGATACAGTTAATCTTGGATAACTGGCCGATTAAAAGCATTCGTGACATCGGTGGGCTCTTTAAGGGGCCTTGGGACTATGTCATGTTGGAAAATGCTGACGGCAAGCTCACCCTTGATGATATTGAGCACAAAATAATACGTCCCCTAGGCGATCCCAGAATTCATTTTGCGGTTAACTGCGCTTCTTTGAGTTGTCCGGATCTGCCTATGAAATCCTTCAAATCGGCTACTGTTAGACAACAACTTGAAGAAGGTGCGCTTAGGTTCTTTCAGCACAAAGGCAAGGGTGCCTACCTGAAGGGAAACACGCTTCATGTGACCAAGTTGCTCGACTGGTATGGTGAAGACTTTGATGCAGGTGGTGGCATTGAAGTTTTTCTGAGGCAGTATGTACCCGGTGTTGAGTTCAAGAAAGTTGACGCCGATATCGACTACAGCTGGTTGCTCAATACTCAATAAAAGCGCCCCAATAATCAGCGTTTGCATCGCGAGATGAGTTGGGGCCAGTGTTCGTGGTGATGCGAGGCCTAGGGCAACCGTATCTGGGTTATCATGCGTCTATGAATTACATTTTGAATGGAGCGGAACAATGGTAGTTAGCAAAGAAATTCATCTGGTCAAGCGTCCCGAGGGGATGCCGGTTAATAGCGATTTCGCGATGGTAGAAGCGACCTTGAACGCGCCGGCCGATGGTGAAGTACTGGTGCGAAATATTTACATGTCCGTTGATCCGGCGATGAGACCTGCAATGACAAATGGCCAGACAAAGCTCGACAGAGCGATGGAGGGCAGTGCGATTGGTCAAGTTGCGGCGTCCAACCACGCCGACTTCCCGGAGGGTAGCTATGTGTTACATCGGGCGGGTTTCCGGGAATACCATGTAAGCGATGGTAAGGGTCTTTCAGTGATTGTGCCTGAAGGGGAATCGTTGACGACGCATTTGCATGTGCTTGGTATGACAGGACTGACCGCTTACGGCGGTATGCTTGTCACCGGTGAGCTGAAAGAAAACGAAAATGTCTTTGTTTCTGCCGCAGCTGGTGCGGTTGGCTCGGTCGCGGTACAGATTGCGAAAATCAAAAACTGCCGAACGATAGGCAGTTGTGGTTCCGATGAAAAGGTAAATTATTTGACCAACGAATTGGGTCTCGACGGCGCCTTTAATTATAAAACGCAATCAATAGCGCGCTCGTTGCATGAGCTTTTGCCTGAGGGCATTGATGTGTATTTTGAAAATGTCGGTGGCGCTCATCTTGATGCGGCGATGGGGCAGATGCGAGCGCTGGGCCGAGTGCCTGTGTGTGGCATGATTTCAGCATACAACACAAAAGGTGCGCGTTCCGAAGGTGTTACCACGTTGTCGAACATGATCTATAACCGTGTCACGATGAAGGGTTTTGTCGTGTATGAATTTTTTGATATGAGAGACCAATTCCTTGCGGATATGCGTCAGTGGATTGCAGAAGGAAAGATGAAGTATCAGGAAACGATTATGCAGGGTGTCGAAAATGCGCCGAATGCCATGATAGGGCTGTTGCAGGGTGAGAACTCTGGCAAAATGCTGGTGCAAATTGGTCCAGAAACAGAGTAGGTAGTAAACGTGACGATAGGAACCTGGGAACCCGGTAGTAACAAAAAAACGGAAGTCGTTGAGCATGCGAAGTTAATAGAGCTGCTTGAATGCTTTCGGGCCGCTGATCCTGAAAAACTGTCAGATGCCATGTCCGCTGCTCAGGTGCGGGATAACGCAGGTTTAATGCGCCTTGACGCGGCCAGTTGGTGCAACACCGAATTGTTGGCGGATGATGAGCTGGACCCATTGGTCCGGTTCTTTACACTCGCGGAAATGCAGCTTTCCGGTTGGGACGCTGGGGTCAGGTCTCCCGTGGTTTATCTTGTGAAAGAGATGAAAAAACGTGGACTGTTCACTGCGGATTGTCGTAAATGGATAAAAAAGAACACGGATAATCGCTATTTACCTAATGGTAGTGCCCTCTAAAATCCTTATAATGCGGCCCACAGGATGGTGCTGGGTTGATAGGCTTTCCGTCAGGTTGAAAAACCTTGTGCTAAAACTTAAAAAATGAGGCAACGATGACTTCTTCAAGAGTGGCTGATATTTCCCGGGATACCCTGGAAACTCAAATTCAGGTTTCGATCAATCTCGATGGTACCGGACAAAGAGCGTTCGACACAGGCCTACCTTTTCTTGAGCACATGCTTGATCAGATCGCCAGACATGGCCTGATCGATCTGCAGGTCAAGGCTAACGGTGACCTTGAGATCGATGCACACCACACGGTGGAAGATATTGGCATCACATTGGGACAAGCCATTGCCAAAGCAGTTGGTGACAAAAAAGGCATTACCCGTTATGGCCATTCTTACGTGCCTTTGGACGAAGCGCTTTCAAGGGTGGTCATCGATTTTTCCGGCAGGCCTGAGCTTGAGTTCCATGTGGGTTTTAAGCGCGCGCAGGTGGGAGGTTTTGACGTTGATTTGTTCCATGAGTTTTTTCAGGGATTGGTGAATCACGCAAATATATCGCTACACATCGACTGTCTGCGAGGTGAAAACGCGCACCACCAAGTCGAAACTGTTTTCAAGGCATTCGGTCGAGCCTTGCGCATGGCGCTAACGCTTGACCCTCGCATGGCTGATGTAGTGCCATCGACAAAAGGAACTTTGTAAGTGCAGATTATCCCAGCGATTGATTTTAAAGATGGCAAGGTTGTTAATTTAAAGCAGGGCCGTCTTGATGAACTGACGGCCTATTCAGAAGACCCTGTTGGCATGGCAGATAAGTGGGTAGAGCAGGGTGCGGAACGGCTGCATTTAGTCGATCTTGACGGGGCTTTTAACGGCTTCCCGGTAAACCATGATGCCATTGCAACGATTGCTAAAAATCATCCTTCGCTGACTATCCAGTTGGGTGGGGGCATCAGAAGTGCAGAAGTGATCGAAAATTACCTGAACGCCGGGGTAGATCAACTGATCATCGGTACCAAGGCTGTACAAAACCCGGAATTTGTTGGCGAGATGTGCAGACAGTTTCCGGGTCACATCATGGTGGGGCTCGATGGGTTACATGGCATGGTTGCGATTAATGGCTGGAAAGAAGTGACCGAAATCTCAGTCAAATCGCTGGCGTCCCTTTTCGAAGTCGACGGTATCGAAGGGATTGTGTTCACCGATATTGGTAAAGACGGCATGATGGGGGGCATAAATCTTCAATCAACCAAAGAGTTAGCAGACGGCATATCCGTGCCTGTTATTGCTTCTGGCGGCGTGAACGATATCAAAGATGTGGAAGCGCTGCTGAAGCTTGAAGCACGCGTTGATGGCGGGATTGTGGGTGTCATCACCGGGCGGGCGATTTACGAAGGTACGATTGATCTGGCTGAGGCTATTGCATTAACCCGGGCAAAACGCCAATCCTGAAGACCAACAAGGACGACAAAATAGCCGCCCCAACGAACA
>CAXRCG010000118.1:0-3466 GCA_964228885.1 Pseudomonadales bacterium
ATTAATTTTTTTGAAAATTAATGAGAAGTCATAAAATAAAATTCATTTATCAGATCTCTTCATTGAGGTTCTTTATTATAATTTCGGCTTTAACTATCTTTGTCGGGCCGTTGTGCCCCCGATAAACTGGATCACCTTGCTCATACCGTTCGCTGCGCTTGAAATAGGGCAAGCAATGGGCGTATGACCAATTGTGGAGCCCAGAATCGCGCCAATAGTCATAGTCAGCTCGATTTCCCCGAACCCAGTTCATGCCATTGATGGAAGAAGAGCCTCCGAGAACACGGCCGCGTGGTGTGTACACCCCCGCTTCAGATTTATCGAAACTCTCTTTTTCTGCAAAAAACTTCCAGTTATAGCGGTCCTCCATTAACGGAATGCCAAGGCCACCCGGCATTTGGATAAGAATATTCCTGTCGGTGGGGCCAGCTTCAATCAAAAGAACGCTGTTAGACTTAACCGTCGCAAGCCTTGACGCGAGAGTGGTGCCCGCAGATCCTGAGCCAATAATAATGTAATCATAAATGGCAAGAGAGGGGCGTTTTATGATGTTCAGCATCGGGTGGCTAACCTGTGCGGTAGTGTTTAAAAAAAGCTATCAGTCCTGTCTCAGGGCTAAAGTCAATAGCGCTTGCGTCTGTCTTTTGATTGCTTCTTTTAGTGATTCGAGGGTCATTCCCTTGTTTGAAATAAAATCTGTGAACATCTGGTCGACGTTGTTCCAGATAATTTCGCCCAGTGATTGAGGGTCAACCTGCTCACTAAAAACCTGCTCTTCATAGAGGCAATGAATTAACCCGATCAGTTGGTTCTGTAACTTCTTTTCCACGTTTTGATGTTCTCGGGCAAACTTTTTGTTTGATGACGCAATCGAGGCAGCGAGGGCTTGTCGCCAACAGGATTTGTTCATAAATTCCATTGGGTGATCAACGTACAACTCAAGCAGGTGATAGATGGTGCGAGCGTCGCGCTTCTGCCGTTGTGCAATGATCTTTTTACCTATCTGCTGAACACCTTCTCCTTCTTCTATCAATACGGCCAATAAGAGTCCTGTTTTGTTTTCAAAATTATTATAGATAGTTGCAGGTGACACGTTCGAGCGCGCCGCCACCAATTCTATTGCGGTCTTCTCATAACCAATTGAGGAGAAAAGGCGAGAAGCATTTGCAACTATGCGCTTTTGCCGATTGAGTTTGTTTGTTTGCCTCAGGCTCACGTTGATTTTGTTAATTCTGGGTTGCAGCAGATTTTTAAATTATAGTTGACTACAATAAAAATCACAATTAGTATGACGAAAAATCTATATAAGACCATTTAAACAGCTGTAAAAAGCTTGATTTGGCAAAAAATATAAAAATAAAAATGTAGTCAACTATAGTTAAATTTTTCGTGTGAAAACTTGTAAGTTACGTTTCATTAGTGAAGAGTGGAGTAAAACTATGAATTCAAATATGAAATTGAAGTTAGCGTCGGTGATCGGGAGTTTGTGTGCATGCGGGTTTAGCGCGCAGACAATCAGCGCCGCCAGCGAGGCGCCTGTTCTTGAGGAAGTTGTAGTGACCGCGTCCAAGCGAGGCAACGTAAGTCTGCAAGATACGGCGATGAGTATTTCAGTCGCCTCGGAAGATATGATCGCCAAGACTGGAATGGTGGGAATGGACGACTTTCTTACCACGCTGCCCGCAACTAATTTTCTAGATCGTGGCGCAGGCCGTAATGGCATTATTATCCGAGGCGTAACCGCCTCTCCACAGACCGATACGACAGTCGGTGTGTACGTCGGTGAAACGCCGCTAACAGGTCTAGGGTCTGCGTCTCCGGGTAGCGGCGGTAACCCAGACCTTAAGTATGTGGACATGCAGCGAATTGAAGTGCTTCGCGGGCCTCAGGGCACCTTATATGGTGATGGGTCGATCGCTGGCACAGTCCGAGCAATTCCCAACGAGCCTGACCCGAGTGCTTTTTCGGGCGAGGTAACCGGTTCGTATTCATCGACCGGCGATACTGGAAACGACAATACGATGCTGCGCGGCGTTTTAAATTTACCTGTAGTGAAAGATACCTTTGCCGTCCGTATTGTTGGCTACGACTACGACAACAGTGGTTATTACGAAAGTGTCTCCGGTAGTAACGCAGAAAAACAAACATGGGCAGATGCATTTGGCGGCATCACCTCAGACAAAGATGACGTCGGTAGCGACAAGTATACAGGTGGGAGGATAACCGCTCTCTGGCAGGTCTCCGACAATTTTGAAGCATCGCTCACCTATATCTCGCAGGACATCGAGCAATCTGGCATTCCCGAGTCTTTTATGGCCTTGAATGAAACCCGAAGAGCGCCTTTTCAAAGGCTGGATGGGAGCGATGAGGGGCTTGAGATGGACTTGGAGGTTACCAATCTGGAAATGAACTGGAATGTGGGGTCCTTTGCTATCACTTCTTCCACTTCAAAGGCGGAAACAGTTACCCTTCAAGATCGTGACATTGGCTTGTTCTTTGGCCCGCTAATTGATCCCGGGATTGGAGATATGCCTCTTTTCTTGAAGGATTCCGGAGAGTTCGAGAGTTTTACACAGGAATTGCGACTCAACACTCAACTGAATGGCCCTTGGCAAATCATGCTAGGTGCATTCTATCAGGACGTAGAGAATAAACAGGGGCAACTTCTTACGTTTGAGGGAGACCCGAGTTTGGATCTCTTCGGTGGTGCTCTATTATTTGACGCAACGACCAATCAAGACTTGAATCAGCTCGCTTTTTTTGGCGAGGTTTCGTTCGATATGACCGACCAATTAACGGCTGTGGTCGGTGTTCGCCACTATGACTACGATAAGAAAGTGACAGATATCGCTGACGGTGTGTTTAATGGGGGACCTTCACAAGGTGCCCTAGAAAATGATGATTCCGGTCAGACTTACAAATTTGGGCTGACGTATATGCCAAATGAGGCATCAACATATTATGCAACCTTCGCCGAAGGATTCAGGCTAGGCGGCCCTCACCCTGACGTCCCCGCTGACATTTGTGATATTGACCCACAGGATGGTCTCATTGACGGTGTCGATGTTGCGTTACCCGATCAGATTGCCTCCGATGAGTTGGACAGTTTTGAGGTTGGAGCAAAGTTTTATCTAGCTGATGGTCGTGCCACTCTGAACGTGGCGGCGTATCAGATTAACTGGGAAGGTATTCCTGTCGCCCTGACGGCTAACTGCGGTTTTGGAGTCACTGTAAATGCGGGTGAAGCGGAAAGTCAGGGTTTAGAGGTCGAGGGCCAGCTATTGCTAACAGATATCTGGAGCATGAATTACGGACTTTCATATGTAAACACGGAGTTGACTGAAGATGCTCCTGGTCTTGGCAGTTCGGGTGATCGACTTCCCGGCTCTGCTGAAACTCAGGGTTCACTTGGCTTACAGGCCGAATTTGATTTTGCAGGTCGACTAATGTTCGCGCGAGCAGACGT